>NZ_JBIWAM010000001.1:0-2351 GCF_044760065.1 Pseudomonas sp. NPDC098740
TGGTCGATTAGATCATCTTGAAGGATTCGTTGGCCGGCATGACCGGGCCCCACGAAACTTGCAGGAAGTGCGTGATCAGGGTCTCGATGTGTTGCAGGGTGCGCTCTTTCGGCGGCGGCGTAGTCAGCGGGTGATCCGCCTTGTACGGGCCTTCCGGCATGTTGCGCATGCACTGCTCGATGATCTTCAGGCTCTGGCGCATTTCTTCGACACGCACGATGCAACGGTCATAGGCATCGCCATTGGCCGCCAGCGGTACTTCGAATTCGAAGTTCTCGTAACCGGAATACGGGCGAGCTTTACGCAGGTCGAAATCGCAACCGGTCGAACGCAGGCCGGAACCGGTGACGCCCCATTCCAGGGCCTCCTTGGTGTTGTAGGCCGCGACGCCGATGGTCCGGCCACGCAGGATGCTGTTGTCCAGTGCGGCTTTCTGGTATTCGTCCAGACGCTTTGGCATCCACTCGATGAAGTCTTTCACCAGTTTTTCCCAGCCGCGCGGCAGGTCGTGAGCGACGCCACCGATGCGGTACCAGGCCGGGTGCAGACGGAAGCCGGTAATGGCTTCGATCACCGTGTACGCCTTCTGACGGTCGGTGAACGTGAAGAACACCGGCGTCATGGCGCCCACGTCCTGGATGTAAGTCCCCAGGAACAGCAGGTGGCTGGTGATCCGGAAGAACTCGGCCATCATGATGCGGATGACGTCGACCTTCTCAGGCACCTTGATACCGGCCAGCTTCTCGACCGAGAGCACGTACGGCAGGTTGTTCATCACGCCGCCGAGGTAGTCGATACGGTCGGTGTACGGAATGAAACTGTGCCAGGACTGACGCTCGGCCATCTTCTCGGCACCACGGTGGTGGTAACCGACGTCCGGTACGCAGTCGACGATCTCTTCACCGTCCAGCTGCAGAATGATGCGGAACGCACCGTGCGCGGAAGGGTGGTTAGGACCGAGGTTGAGGAACATGTAGTCCTCGTTCGCACCGGAACGCTTCATGCCCCAGTCTTCAGGCTTGAAGCGCGCGGCTTCTTCCTCAAGCTGTTGCTTGGCCAGGGTCAGGCTGAACGGGTCGAACTCGGTGGCACGGGCCGGGAAGTCCTTGCGCAACGGGTGACCTTCCCAGGTCGGCGGCATCATGATGCGGGTCAGGTGCGGGTGACCGGCAAAGTTGATGCCGTACATGTCCCACACTTCACGTTCGTACCAGTTGGCGTTCGGCCAGATGCCGGTCACGGTCGGCACGCTGAGGTCGCTCTCGGACAAGGCGACCTTGATCATTACGTCACTATTACGTTCGATCGACATCAAGTGATAGAACACAGTGAAGTCGGCGCCGCTTGGCAGCCCTTGACGCTTGGTGCGCAGACGCTCGTCCACGCCGTGCAGGTCATAGAGCATGACGTACGGCTTGGGCAGGTTACGCAGGAAGGTCAGGACTTCGACGAGTTTGGCACGGGCAACCCAAAGCACCGGCATGCCGGTGCGGGTAGGCTGGGCGGTGAACGCCTCGGGGCCAAAACGGTTATTCAGTTCGACGACCACATCCTGGTCGTCTGCCTTATAAGGCGGGATGTACAGAGCACTGCCTGTAGTCATGGTTATTTATCGCTTTCGGTCAACGTAAAGAATGAAGCCAGTTTCTCGTTCTATAAAAGAAGCGGATCTGGATCAGACTTCGTCGGGGCTGCGCAGGTTGGTGACTGCGATTCGCTGTTCGCGGCGCTGTTCCTTTTGCGAAGGCATCTCGGCGCGGTACACGCCTTGATCGCCGACGACCCAGGAAAGTGGGCGACGCTCCTGTCCAATCGACTCCTGCAACAGCATCAAGCCTTGCAGAAAAGCTTCAGGGCGGGGCGGGCAGCCAGGCACGTAGACGTCCACGGGCAGGAACTTGTCCACCCCTTGAACGACAGAGTAGATGTCGTACATGCCACCGGAGTTGGCGCACGAACCCATGGAGATAACCCATTTAGGTTCGAGCATTTGCTCGTAGAGACGCTGAATGATCGGCGCCATCTTGATGAAGCAGGTACCGGCGATAACCATGAAATCCGCCTGACGCGGCGATGCCCGGATAACCTCGGCGCCAAAGCGTGCGATGTCGTGGGGCGCCGTGAAGGCGGTGGTCATTTCCACGTAGCAGCACGAAAGACCGAAGTTGTACGGCCACAGGGAGTTCTTGCGCCCCCAGTTGATCGTGCCGTTAAGCACGTCTTCGAGCTTGCCCATGAAAATGTTTTTGTGGACTTGATCTTCTAACGGATCGGAAACGGTTTCCCGTTCGCCAATCGGATACTGCTCGTTAGGAGCATCGGGGTCGATCCTGGTGAGATTGTATTGCATT
>NZ_JBIWAM010000001.1:2361-517290 GCF_044760065.1 Pseudomonas sp. NPDC098740
CGACGAGCTTCCTGAGCCCAGTGAAGGGCGCCGACTCGGAATAGGTAGACAAGGCCTGCCAACAGAATTGCTATGAAAACGAGAGCTTCGACGAATCCGGTCCAGCCGCTTTCGCGGACGGACACAGACCATGCAAAGAGAAAAAGGGCTTCGATATCGAAGATCACGAAGAGCATCGCGACCAGATAGAATTTTGCAGAGAGCCGCAGACGGGCGCCACCTGTAGGCAGCATGCCGGATTCGAACGGTTCGTTTTTGCTGCGGCCCCAGGCTTTTGACCCGAGGAGGCTGGAGACGCCGAGCATGAAGGCACAAAGGCCGACGACGCCCAGAAGGAAAATGGCAAAGCCCCAGTTGTGGGCCATGAGTCCTGTCGCTTCGGGCATGCTGGTAATCCTTAACAGAGAGCAAAGGTCTCTGAGCTTGAAAAGAAACAAAGCAGTGACGATATGTCGCAGCAATCAATCCCGCTGATTTTATGGCACAACACCGTGCAAGTAAAATTCCTATAGCGAAATTATTTATAGGAATAAGGACATAGCGCACCTCCAAAGCCCCGCAGCCCATGCGGTTCGGGCATTAGCCGGCATTTCATCAATTATGTTTTGTAGGGAATGTAACGAACATAGTTGTGGCTAAATGATAATCAATATTGTTTGGAGTGGTTTTTAAACTGTTCAACGGGGTGAGAGTCGGGAAGTTGTCTTATATGCGCGTAACAACAAGTAGCGAGCGGGGTCGTTTTACCTTCTTTTCATGATCGAGAAATTGCTCCGGATCAATGATTTTCGCGGGATTTTGAGGTCCATACAGTCCTTGTGGGAGCCGGGCTTGCCCGCGATTGCGGTGTGTCAGGCGCTGCAGATGTCGGTTGGAAGACCGCCATCGCGGGCAAGCCCGCTCCCACAGGGATTGATGGTGTTTGTGAAATCACAGGCAAAAAAAACGCCCCGAACCAGTCGGGGCGTCAGATGTGCGACGTTGCGGTTAGCTTTCTATTCGGTCCGCAACGGCCGTTTGCTCAGGCGAATCGGATCAGTGGAACTGTTCTTCTTCAGTCGAACCGGTCAGTGCGGTTACCGAAGACGAGCCACCTTGAATCACAGTGGTCATGTCGTCGAAGTAGCCGGTGCCCACTTCCTGCTGGTGAGCCACGAAGGTGTAACCCTTGGCAGCGTCAGCGAACTCTTGCTCTTGCAGCTTCACGTAGGCAGTCATGTCGTTACGGGCGTAGTCGTGCGCCAGGTTGAACATGCTGTGCCACATGTTGTGAATGCCGGCCAGGGTGATGAACTGGTGCTTGTAACCCATGGCAGACAGTTCGCGCTGGAACTTGGCGATGGTCGCGTCGTCCAGGTTTTTCTTCCAGTTGAAGGAAGGCGAGCAGTTGTACGACAGCAGTTGGTCCGGGTATTCCTTTTTGATCGCTTCAGCGAAGCGACGAGCCTCGTCCAGATCCGGCTTGGCGGTTTCGCACCAGATCAGGTCGGCGTACGGCGCGTAGGCCAGGCCGCGGGAGATTGCCTGGTCGAGACCAGCGCGCACTTTGTAGAAACCTTCCTGAGTACGTTCGCCAGTCACGAACTCTTTGTCGTACGGGTCGCAATCGGAAGTCAGCAGGTCGGCCGCGTTAGCGTCGGTACGGGCCAGAATGATGGTCGGAGTACCGGCAACGTCAGCAGCCAGGCGAGCAGCGGTCAGCTTCTGTACAGCTTCCTGGGTAGGAACCAGTACCTTGCCGCCCATGTGGCCGCATTTTTTCACGGAAGCCAGTTGGTCTTCGAAGTGAACGCCGGCAGCGCCTGCTTCGATCATGCTCTTCATCAGTTCGTAAGCGTTCAGTACGCCGCCGAAACCGGCTTCGGCGTCCGCCACGATTGGAGCGAAGTAGTCGATGTAGCCTTCGTCACCCGGGCCTTTGCCGGCTTTCCACTGGATCTGGTCAGCACGACGGAACGAGTTGTTGATGCGCTTGACCACGGTTGGAACCGAATCCACCGGGTACAGCGACTGGTCCGGGTACATCGATTCGGCGGAGTTGTTGTCCGCAGCGACTTGCCAGCCCGACAGGTAGATCGCCTGGATACCGGCTTTAACTTGTTGTACAGCCTGGCCGCCGGTCAGGGCGCCCATGCAGTTGACGAAATCTTTCTCAGGACGGAAGGACGGCTTGGCGCCCTGGGTCACCAGGTTCCAAAGCTTCTCGGCGCCCAATTTTGCAAAGGTGTGCTCAGGTTGAACCGAGCCACGCAGGCGGACGACGTCAGCAGCGGAGTAAGCGCGTGTCACGCCTTTCCAGCGTGGGTTTTCAGCCCAATCTTTTTCGAGGGCTGCAATTTGCTGTTCGCGTGTCAGTGCCATGGAGATAAACCTCGTCGCGTCTTTTACGGAAAGTTGTTCTGCGGTGGAAAATTCATGCGCTCGCTGACCAGAAGCTTAGATGGTCAAGTCGGATTCGGCGGGGATGGCGACGGGATGAACGATGGGCTCGAGGGGAAGTGAGCAGGTAAGGGCGAACTGGCGAGCGCATTCGGGCGTCGTGGGCCTTGGTGCGAACTTCAGTGTGGAGCCGGGTTACCTAATTACGCTTCCGTCCCTCGGGACAACTTCGTTCCAGTCGGCAACCTCGTCAAACACACCTTGTGGGCGGTACAGACACGAAGCGGCTCGCGGGGTAGATGCGAACGGCGCTTCGAAGGCCCTTGCCAGGACCCCTGATTAGCGGGAGCGAGGCCATCATGCCTTCGCTTTTTTGTATCGTCAAACGTTTTGTAGTGCTTATTTTTAAGCACTACATCTTTGGTCTAATACGACTAATCAGTCAGTTTTCGGTGGTTTAGTCCAAAGTATCGACTTTCACCCGCAGGGTCATGTCGTCACGGCCCTGAGTCGAGTAGCTGCGGGTCTGGCCCTGTTTGTCGGCCTGAGTCTGGCGGTTTACGCCAGCCAGGGTGATCCATTCACCCAGTCGCCCCGTGACAGTTGTGTCGGTACTTTGCACATTCACTACATCGGGACGTTCCTGGCTCACGCGGTCACGATTGGCACTGATCGCCAGGTGAACGATGTCGCCGGTGACGCTGGCGGTGACGTAGAAACCCTGGGTGACGTTGCGGTATTCGGTCTGGCTTCGCAGATCGCCGTAGGAATCGGTCTGAGTGCTGGTGAGCGGGACGCTCTGGCCGACCTGGATCAGTGCCGGCGCCCCTTCGCTGGCCTGGATCTGCTGAATCCCGCCGTCACGGCTGTCGGTGCTGCGATTGATGATGCGAGTCTGGCTCGGTTTGGCGCCATTTACCGAGTAACCCTGATCGCCCTGGAAGTTGTTTCCGTTAGTGTCGACGGTGATCAGCAGGCGCTTGGGTTGGGTATCGAGTTGGGCGATAAGGGCTTTAAGTTCGTCGATCTTGCGCTGATCGGCATTGACAATTAGCTGGTTGCCGTAGGAGCTGACCTGGCCATCCTTGCCGATGAAATCCTGGGCCATCGGCAGCATGTCGGCACTGGTGTGGTAGTTCAGTGGCACGATCTCGGTGGCGGCCATGACCGACAAGCTGCAGCTCAGCAGCAGCGTGGTGAGTAGGGTGCGTAGGGACATATCCGTTATCTCCGACATCTTGAAGTGTTGATATTGCCAGTTTGTCGGCCCGGCGTGGGGCAAGTTGAATCGTAGACAGCAAAACGCCCCGGCATCCGAAGGCGGCGGGGCGTTTTGTGGTGTTCTTTGTGGCGAGGGGGGCAAGCCCCCTCGCCACAGGGTGTCAGGCCGAGTGCCGTACCATGTCCACATGCGGAATGCCTGCTTCCAGGAATTCCTCACTGACCAGGCTGAAGCCCAGGCGCTCATAGAACGCCGTGGCTTGTACCTGTGCGCTGAGCATCTGCTGCTTGAGCCCGCGCTTTTCGGCTTCACCGATCACCGCTTGCATCAGCGCATCGCCGACTTTCAATCCGCGCCAGTCTTTCAGTACCGATACCCGGCCGACGTGGCCGTCGGGCAGCAGGCGAGCGGTGCCAATCGGAAAGTCGCCTTCGAAGGCCAGAAAATGCACCGCAGTTGCGTCATCAGCATCCCATTCCAGCTCAGGCGGAACGGATTGCTCGGCGATGAACACCGTCTCACGAATGCGCCGGATCTCGGCGTTGTCCTTTTGCCAGTCTGCGACACGTACGTGAATTTTATTCATCAGCAAACCCCAGGCTTCCTTGCTTGATCAGTTCACACAGCAGGCCGCGACCGTCTTCGTCGCTCAGCCAATCGCCGAGATTGTCGACGTGCAGCGCATCCGCGGCGCAAATCATCTTCAGCAGCTCACGCAGTTTGCCTGGCAGGTAACGGCTCTGGCCGCTGGCGAACAGCAGCAGGTCGTCATCGACTTCGGACCAGGCCAGGCGCGCGCTCGGGTTGCGAATCAGTACAGCGCCTTGCTCAAGGCTGGCGAGCAGGTCGTCTTCTTCGATCTCTTCCGGACCCACCACCAGTTCCGGGTAGCGCGGCTCGGTCATGAATTGGCCGAACCAGGTCAGCAGCAGGCGCTCGTCGCTCATGTGCTCGGCGAGCAGGCCTTTCAAGCGATCAAGGGCGTCGTGCTGGATCTGATGTGGATCGGCCGCAGGCAGGGCGTCGGCGTCGGTGTAACGCTCTTCGTCCGGCAGGAACTGGCTGAGAAAATCGGTGAAGTGGGTCAGCACTTCAGCGGCGCTCGGCGCGCGGAAACCGACCGAGTAGGTCAGGCAGTCATCAACGGCAACGCCGCAATGGGCCAGGCGCGGCGGCAGGTAGAGCATGTCGCCCGGTTCCAGAACCCATTCGTCGGTGGCCTCGAAGTCGGCGAGGATGCGCAGGTCGGCGTGTTGCAGCAGCTTGCTCTCGGAATCGCACATCTGGCCGATTTTCCAGTTGCGCTTGCCGTGACCTTGCAGCAGGAATACGTCGTAGTTATCGAAGTGCGGACCGACGCTGCCACCCGGGGCGGCGAAGCTGATCATCACATCGTCGATACGCCAGCTCGGCAGGAAGCGGAAACTCTCCAGCAGCTCGGCGACTTCCGGTACGAATTGGTCGACCGCTTGAACCAGCAGGGTCCAGTCGCGTTCCGGCAGTTTGCTGAATTCGTCTTCGGCGAACGGGCCGCGGCGCAATTCCCAAGGGCGCTCGCCGTGCTCGATCACCAGGCGCGATTCGACTTCTTCTTCCAGCGCCAGGCCGGCCAGTTCGTCGGCGTCGATCGGGCTTTCGAATTCAGGAATCGCCTGACGGATCAGCAGGGGTTTTTTCTGCCAGTAGTCGCGCAGGAATTCGCGCGCCGTGATGCCGCCCAGAAGTTGAAGAGGAATGTCAGGATTCATGTGTAACCTATTGAAAAAAAGCACTTTTCAGACGGGAAAAAAAACGCCCGGCGCTGCCGGGCGTCTCAAAAGGATAAAGCGGTCGATCAGATGCGTTTGGCTTGCTCTACAGCGTTGCCGATGTAGTTCGCCGGGGTGAGCAGTTTCAGCTCTGCCTTGGCGGCGGCTGGCATGTCCAGGCCGTCGATGAAAGTTTGCAGTGCTTCAGGGCTGATGCCCTTGCCACGGGTCAACTCTTTCAGTTTTTCGTACGGGTTTTCGATGTTGTAGCGACGCATCACGGTCTGGATTGGCTCGGCCAATACTTCCCAGCACGCATCCAGGTCAGCAGCGATTTTCTGAGCGTTGAGCTCGAGTTTGCTGATGCCTTTGAGGCTGGCTTCGTACGCGATCACGCTGTGGGCGAAGCCGACACCGAGGTTTCGCAGTACGGTGGAGTCGGTCAGGTCGCGCTGCCAGCGGGAGATCGGCAGCTTGCTCGCCAGGTGCTGGAACAGTGCGTTGGCGATGCCCAGGTTGCCTTCGGAGTTCTCGAAGTCGATCGGGTTGACCTTGTGCGGCATGGTCGACGAACCGATTTCGCCAGCGATGGTGCGCTGCTTGAAATAACCCAGGGAGATGTAGCCCCAGATGTCGCGGTCGAAGTCGATCAGGATGGTGTTGAAGCGCGCGATCGCGTCGAACAGCTCGGCGATGTAGTCGTGCGGTTCGATCTGCGTGGTGTACGGGTTGAAGCCCAGGCCCAGCTCGTCTTCGATGAAGGCGCGGGCGTTCTCTTCCCAATCGATCTCAGGGTAGGCCGACAGGTGAGCGTTGTAATTGCCGACAGCGCCGTTGATCTTGCCCAGCAGCGGAACGGCCGCGACTTGAGCGATTTGACGCTCCAGACGGTAAACCACGTTCGCCAGCTCTTTGCCCAGAGTGGTCGGCGAAGCCGGTTGGCCGTGGGTGCGCGACAGCATCGGCACGTCGGCGAATCGGATGGCCAGTTCGCGGATGGCTTCGGCGGTTTGGCGCATCAGCGGCAGCATCACGTCATCACGGCCTTCGCGCAGCATCAGGGCGTGGGACAGGTTGTTGATGTCTTCGCTGGTGCAGGCAAAGTGGATGAATTCGCTGACAGCAGCCAGTTCCGGCAGCTTGGCCGCTTGCTCTTTGAGCAGGTATTCGATGGCTTTGACGTCGTGGTTGGTGGTGCGCTCGATCTCTTTGACACGCTCGGCGTGCTCCAGAGCGAAGTTTTCCGCCAGGGTGTTCAGCACAGCGTTGGCTTCGGCGGAGAACGCCGGCACTTCGCTGATACCAGGGTGAGCGGCCAGGCGCTGGAGCCAGCGCACTTCAACCAGAACGCGAGCACGGATCAGGCCGTATTCGCTGAAAATTGGGCGCAGGGCCTGGGTTTTGCCGGCGTAGCGGCCGTCAACAGGGGAAACCGCAGTGAGCGAAGAAAGCTGCATGGGGTGTTCTCGGACAGTCGGGCAACGAAATGGGGCGCGTATCATACATGAAAAAATCCGCCGGTCCGTTGCCAACTGACCAGCGTCTTACGCGTTACAAATTACAAAAGGTCTTGCGGGCGCGGTTCAGCTGCTGCGCATCAGCGGGTAAAGCTCTTTCAGCAACTTGCGACGGCTGATCACCAGCTGCCAGCGATGACCGCCCAACTGCCGCCACAGGCGCGCCGATCGAATACCGGCCAGCAACAGGGCGCGGATTTTCGAAGCGTTGCTCGGTTGTTGCAGGTTGCGCATGTCGCCATGGACCTGAATTCGCTGGCGCAGGGTGCTCAGGGTGTCCTGGTACAGCGCACCGCAGGCCGCAATCACGTTTTCGTGAGCCGGGCCGAAGTGCTCGACCTGGGACTGAATTTGCGGCAAGCGCTTGCCGATCTCATCCAGCATATCGTTGCGCTTGGCCAGTTGACGCTCCAGACCGAGCATCGCCAGGGCGTAACGCAGCGGTTCGCGCTGAAGGGTGCTCGGGTCGCGTTCAAGGGCGCCGATCAATGCACGGTAACCTTCACGCAGATTGATGTCGTCGCCGCCGTAGACTTCCAGCGTGTCCTTGGGATCACGAATCAGCAGGCTGCCGAGCATGCAGGTCAGGCCGGCTTCTGTGGTCTGGCCGGTCTTGGCGATCTTGTCGACCAACACGGCGGCGAGGAACACGCCGCCCAGTGCCGTCAGTTGCTCCTGAGTCGGGCTCATTGCTGCTCGCCTTGAGGAGTGCCTTTGCTGGTCCACGGCTCCGCGACTTCGATCACGCCGCCGCCGAGGCAGATTTCACCGTCGTAGAACACCACGGACTGGCCTGGGGTGACCGCGCGTTGCGGGTCATCGAAGGTTGCGCGGTAGCCGGTGGCGGTTTTTTCCAGCGTGCACTGCTGGTCGCTTTGGCGATAGCGGACTTTAGCGGTCAGCCGGCGCGGTTCGCTCAGGTCGATCGGGTTGACCCAATAGATGTCTGAAGCGAGCAGGGCGCGGGAGAACAGATACGGATGGTCATTGCCCTGGCCAACGATCAATTCGTTGTGTTCCAGGTCTTTGATCAGCACGTACCAAGGCTCGTCACTAGCGTCTTTCAAGCCACCAATGCCCAGGCCCTGACGCTGGCCGATGGTGTGATACATCAAGCCGTGGTGACGGCCGATAACTTCACCTTCGGTGGTCTTGATCTCGCCCGGTTGGGCCGGCAGGTACTGCTTGAGGAAGTCGCTGAAACGGCGTTCGCCGATAAAACAGATCCCGGTGGAATCCTTTTTCTTCGCGGTGGCCAGGTCGTGTTTCCCGGCAATCGCGCGTACTTCGGGTTTTTCCAGCTCACCAACCGGGAACAGGGTCTTGGCGATCTGTTCGCCGCCGACGGCGTGCAGGAAGTAGCTCTGGTCCTTGTTCGGGTCCAGGCCCTTGAGCAGTTCGGTGCGGCCATCAATATCACGGCGACGCACGTAGTGACCGGTGGCGATCAGGTCGGCGCCAAGCATCATGGCGTAGTCGAGGAACGCCTTGAACTTGATCTCGCGGTTGCACAGGATGTCCGGGTTCGGCGTGCGACCGGCCTTGTATTCGGCCAGGAAGTGCTCGAACACGTTGTCCCAGTACTCGGCGGCGAAGTTGGCGGTGTGCAGCTTGATGCCAATCTTGTCGCACACGGCCTGGGCGTCCGCCAGGTCATCCATGGCGGTGCAGTATTCCGTTCCATCGTCTTCTTCCCAGTTCTTCATGAACAGGCCTTCCACCTCATAACCCTGCTCGATCAGCAAGAGAGCGGAAACGGAAGAGTCCACGCCGCCGGACATGCCGACAATGACGCGCTTCTTTTGTGTGTCAGAAGGGGCTGGATCACGCATAGGGATTCAATGAGTGTCTTGAAAAAGGACGCGATTCTAACAGGCCGAAGCCCGCAAGGCTAAAGAGAAGGGCGGATCAGTTCGAGGCCGAAGAGTTTGCCGTCCAGATAATCATCAATACAGCGGATGATCAGCTCACTGCGCCAGTTTGCGCGCTGTGCCAGCAGTTCGTCACGCGTCAGCCATTTTGCGCCGACAATGCCGTCGTCCAGCTGATAGTCGGGGTGATGTTTGATCGGTTTTGCGGTGAAACAGACCCGCTGATAAGTCACGCCGTTGCTCGGAGCGGTGTAGAGGTAAATGCCCACCACGCCAGTCGGCTCGACGTCCCAGCCGGTTTCTTCGAGGGTTTCACGCACCGCGGCCTCGATCAGGGTTTCGTCCGGGTCGAGGTGGCCGGCGGGCTGGTTGAGCACCGTTCGTCCGCCCTTGGATTCTTCGACCATCAGGAAGCGGCCGTTGTCTTCGACGATGGTCGCGACGGTGATGTGGGGTAGCCAATCCATAAAGCTTCCTCGATTTCCAATGTTGAAACCCGATCCTGTGGGAGCTGGCTTGCCTGCGATGGCATCACCTCGGTGTATCAGGCATACCGCAGTGATGCCATCGCAGGCAAGCCAGCTCCCACAATTGATTCGGTTTCTACAGGTAAATATGTGTGAAAGGTGGAAACAGAAACCCCGGCGCAGGGCCGGGGCTTCTTTGCATCCTTACAACCTTAAACCAGCGCAGCGATCGCGGCGTTGAAGGTGTTGCTTGGGCGCATGGCCTTGCTGATTAGCTCGGCATTGGCGTGGTAGTAGCCGCCGATGTCCACTGGCTTGCCCTGAACGGCGTTGAGCTCGGCAACGATGGTTGCTTCGTTCTCGGTCAGGGTCTTGGCCAGCTGGCCGAACTGCGCTTGCAGTGCAGCGTCTTCAGTCTGTGCAGTCAGGGCTTGAGCCCAGTACAGCGCCAGGTAGAAGTGGCTGCCGCGGTTGTCGATGTTGCCGACTTTACGCGATGGCGACTTGTTGTTGTCCAGGAACTGGCCCGTGGCTTGATCCAGGGTCTTGGCCAGCACCAGCGCTTTAGGGTTGTTGTAGGTAACACCCAGGTGCTCGAGGGAAGCGGCCAGGGCCAGGAACTCGCCCAGAGAATCCCAGCGCAGGAAGTTCTCTTCCAGCAGCTGCTGAACGTGCTTCGGTGCCGAACCGCCAGCGCCGGTTTCGAACAGGCCGCCGCCGTTCATCAAAGGAACGATCGACAGCATCTTGGCGCTGGTGCCCAGTTCCATGATCGGGAACAGGTCAGTCAGGTAGTCGCGCAGTACGTTGCCGGTCACCGAGATGGTGTCCTTGCCTTCGCGGGTGCGACCCAGAGTGAAGGCCATCGCGTCGACGGGCGACATGATGCGGATGTCCAGGCCGGAGGTGTCGTGATCCTTCAGGTAAGCCTGAACCTTCTCGATTACAACGCCGTCGTGGGCACGCATTGGGTCCAGCCAGAAGATCGCTGGAGTTGCGCTTGCGCGAGCACGATTGACAGCCAGTTTGACCCAATCCTGGATCGGCGCGTCTTTGGTCTGGCACATGCGGAAGATGTCGCCGGCTTCAACCGACTGTTCCAGCAGAGTGCGGCCAGCGCCATCGGAAACCCGAACTACGCCGTTGGCCTTGATCTGGAAAGTCTTGTCGTGCGAGCCGTACTCTTCGGCTTTTTTCGCCATCAGGCCAACGTTTGGCACGCTGCCCATGGTGGTTGGATCGAATGCGCCGTGCAGCTTGCAGTCTTCGATTACCGCCTGGTAGATGGTGGCGTAGCAGCGATCCGGGATCACAGCCTTGGTGTCGTGCAACTGACCGTCAGTGCCCCACATTTTGCCGGAGTCACGGATCATCGCCGGCATCGAGGCGTCGACGATAACGTCGCTCGGCACGTGCAGGTTGGTGATGCCTTTGTCGGAGTTGACCATGGCCAACGACGGACGAACGGCGTAGACCGCCTGGATGTCCGCTTCGATCTGCGCTTGTTGCTCGGCCGGCAGGGCTTTGATGCGAGCGTACAGGTCGCCGATGCCGTTGTTCAGGTTGAAGCCGATCTGTGCCAGCACGTCAGCGTGCTTGGCCAGTGCGTCTTTATAGAACTCGGCAACGATCTGGCCGAACATGATCGGGTCGGAGACCTTCATCATGGTGGCTTTGAGGTGAACCGACAGCAGCACGCCTTTTTGCTTGGCGTCTTCGATCTCGGCAGCGATGAAGCTGCGCAGAGCGTTTTTGCTCATGACCGCACAATCGAGGATCTCACCGGCTTGCACGGTGGTTTTTTCTTTCAGGACGGTGGTGGTGCCGTCTTGAGCGATCAGTTCGATTTTGACGGCGTCAGCAGCGTCGATCAGGGCAGCTTTTTCGCTGCCGTAGAAATCGCCGGTGCTCATGTGCGCTACATGGGACTTGGAGTCCGCAGCCCAGGCGCCCATTTTGTGCGGGTGCTTGCGCGCGTAGTTCTTGACCGACAGCGGTGCACGACGATCGGAGTTGCCTTCGCGCAGAACCGGGTTCACGGCGCTGCCCTTGATCTTGTCGTAACGCGACTTGGCGAGCTTGTCGGCGTCGCTGGTCACGGTTTCCGGGTAGTCAGGCAGTGCGAAGCCCTGGGCTTGCAGTTCCTTGATCGCGGCTTGCAGTTGCGGAACCGAGGCGCTGATGTTCGGCAACTTGATGATGTTGGCTTCAGGCGTAACGGCCAGGTCGCCCAGTTCGGCGAGGTGGTCGGCTACGGCTTTGTCACCCAGTTGCTCGGGGAAGCTGGCCAGAATACGCCCTGCAAGAGAGATATCGCGGGTTTCCACGGCGATATCAGCGGAGGCGGTGAAGGCCTCTACGATAGGCAGCAGTGAATAGGTGGCGAGGGCGGGAGCTTCGTCGGTGAAGGTATAGATGATCTTCGAGCGGGTGGGCATATTCGGATTAACTCTCTCTTCTTTGCTAAAGCGTGCGCAGAAAAACTCGAGGGGCGCCGGGTAAGCGCGTTCGTTCAAAGTCATCCATGAGCCGAATGTCGAGATTTCTTCGCGGTGATGTTGGGTGCATCAGTCGAGCGTCAAGCGGGTGGACTGCGGTAACAGTCCGGCTTTTTCGGGCCGAGGGTCTCGTCATAGAGCGGTCGGCCGTCGTGACTCTGTGGTCAGCGGGCGGCATTATACATAGGTAGCTGGCAATCTGCCGATGGTTCATAGGTAACGATTATCGTCCATTGGTCTAAAGGTCGCAGGGGCGAGTGGGGCGTAGAGTCTTGCACCGTGCTTGAGTTTGGCGCTTTTCCCTTTGCTTTCAGGCTTGTACGTCGCGAACTGTGCAGCTTTGCGGCAGATGGTTGGAACATAGGGTTTGCGTGCCGATTTAACTGGGGTACGCTCGAACGAAGCCAGATGTTCAATCCAAACAATGGAGTTCAGCATGGGATACAAGAAGATTCAGGTTCCAGCAGTCGGCGACAAAATCACCGTCAACGCGGACCATTCTCTCAATGTTCCTAACAACCCGATCATCCCCTTCATCGAAGGTGATGGTATTGGCGTTGATATCAGCCCGGTCATGATCAAGGTTGTCGATGCTGCTGTTAAGAAGGCTTACGGCGGCGAGCGCAAAATTTCCTGGATGGAAGTCTACGCCGGGGAGAAAGCGACTCAGGTTTACGATCAGGACACCTGGCTACCCCAGGAAACCCTGGACGCAGTTAAAGATTACGTGGTTTCCATCAAGGGCCCTCTGACCACCCCGGTCGGTGGCGGCATCCGTTCCCTGAACGTGGCCCTGCGTCAGCAACTCGACCTTTATGTCTGCCTGCGCCCTGTGCGTTGGTTCGAAGGCGTGCCTAGCCCGGTCAAGAAGCCAGGTGACGTCGACATGACGATCTTCCGTGAGAACTCGGAAGACATCTACGCCGGTATCGAGTGGAAAGCCGGTTCGCCGGAAGCGACCAAGGTCATCAAGTTCCTTAAAGATGAAATGGGCGTCACCAAGATCCGTTTCGACGAAAACTGCGGTATCGGCATCAAGCCGGTTTCGCTGCAAGGCACCAAGCGTCTGGCGCGAAAAGCTCTGCAGTATGTGGTCGACAACGACCGCGACTCGCTGACCATCGTGCACAAAGGCAACATCATGAAGTTCACCGAAGGTGCCTTCAAGGAGTGGGCCTACGAAGTGGCAGCTGAAGAATTCGGCGCGACCCTGCTCGATGGCGGTCCGTGGATGCAGTTCAAAAACCCGAAAACCGGAAAGAACGTCATCGTCAAGGATGCCATCGCCGACGCCATGCTCCAGCAGATCCTGCTGCGCCCGGCCGAATACGATGTGATCGCGACCCTGAACCTGAACGGCGACTACCTCTCCGACGCCCTGGCGGCGGAAGTGGGGGGTATCGGTATCGCACCGGGTGCGAACCTGTCTGACACCATTGCGATGTTCGAAGCGACCCACGGTACTGCGCCGAAGTACGCTGGCAAGGACCAGGTCAACCCGGGTTCCCTGATTCTGTCCGCAGAGATGATGCTGCGCCACATGGGCTGGACCGAAGCGGCTGATCTGATCATCAAGGGCACCAACGGCGCGATTTCGGCCAAGACCGTGACCTACGACTTCGAACGTCTGATGGAAGGCGCGAAACTGCTGTCTTCGTCCGCGTTCGGTGATGCGCTGATTTCGCATATGTAAGCGAATAGGCATTAAAAAACCGCCTTCGGGCGGTTTTTTTATGACTGGATGACGGGTTGCGTCAGCTCGACACTGTTTCCTGTTGGGTGGTAGGTGCGGTCTGTTCCTTCTCGATAGCAGCAGACGTAATCTTCACTGCATGCAACCCTTTGGGTCCCTGGATGATCTCGAAATTTACATCTTGCCCGGCTTTGAGAGTCTTGTACCCGTCCATCTCAATGGCCGAATAGTGGGCAAAGAAATCAATTAGATGACCGTCTTCATCACGGCCTTCTCTGGCATCGGTGTTAATGAAACCGAACCCCTTGGCATTGTTGAACCATTTCACCTTACCGACTGACATACCCATATCCCTCTGCAACAGACTCCATCACTGGAGTATCATCCAGTTCATCCGCAGTCATTTCCTGGAAATAAGATTGACTCCGCGGACCTTTTTTACCCACTGTGGGCTCTATTGGTTGTAACACCGTTTTCCCGATAGTCAAGGTGACCGGGCAGTCGGAGTTGAAATCGACGATGGCCGCCCCCACCACTGTATTCGCACAACTGACGAACCTTTCTTTCCATGCATGCAATCAGCCAGATTCGACTAACATTCAATCAGGATCGCCCTGATTCACACGACGACGATTCCGCAGGCATTGCTGTTCAGGAGGCAAAGCCTGCTTTACAGGCGCCGCCGATGTACAAGGTGGTTTTGTTTAATGATGACTACACACCGATGGATTTCGTCGTCGAAGTGCTCGAGGTGTTTTTTAACCTGAATCGCGAGCTGGCGACCAAGGTCATGCTGGCCGTCCACACAGAAGGACGGGCAGTATGTGGAGTGTTTACCCGCGACATCGCCGAGACTAAGGCCATGCAGGTCAACCAGTACGCCAGGGAAAGCCAGCATCCGCTACTCTGTGAAATCGAGAAGGACGGTTAATCGCCGACCACTTGGGTATGAGGTGAAGCTATGTTAAACCGCGAGCTCGAAGTCACCCTCAATCTTGCCTTCAAGGAGGCCCGTTCGAAGCGTCATGAATTCATGACCGTCGAGCACCTCCTGCTGGCCCTATTGGACAATGAGGCTGCCGCCACCGTTTTGCGTGCCTGCGGCGCAAACCTCGACAAACTCAAGCACGATCTGCAGGAGTTCATCGACTCCACCACGCCATTGATCCCCGTTCATGACGAGGATCGTGAGACCCAGCCAACCCTGGGCTTCCAGCGTGTTCTGCAACGTGCTGTCTTTCACGTACAGAGCTCGGGCAAACGCGAAGTGACTGGCGCCAACGTACTGGTCGCGATCTTCAGTGAGCAAGAGAGTCAGGCAGTGTTCCTGCTGAAACAGCAGAGCGTTGCGCGCATCGATGTCGTCAATTACATCGCTCATGGCATTTCCAAAGTGCCGGGGCATGGCGATCACTCTGAAGGTGAGCAAGATATGCAGGACGACGAGGGCGGTGAGTCTTCTTCTTCAAGCAATCCTCTGGATGCTTATGCCAGCAACCTCAACGAACTCGCGCGCCAGGGTCGTATCGATCCATTGGTAGGCCGTGAGCTGGAAGTCGAGCGTGTCGCGCAGATCCTGGCGCGTCGTCGCAAAAACAATCCGTTGCTGGTGGGTGAGGCGGGCGTGGGTAAAACCGCGATTGCCGAAGGCCTGGCCAAGCGCATTGTCGACAACCAGGTGCCGGACTTGCTGGCCAACAGCGTGGTGTATTCCCTCGATCTGGGGGCCTTGCTGGCCGGGACCAAATACCGCGGCGATTTTGAGAAACGCTTCAAGGCGTTGCTCAATGAGCTGAAAAAACGTCCGCAGGCGATCCTGTTTATCGACGAGATCCACACCATCATTGGTGCGGGTGCCGCGTCCGGTGGGGTCATGGACGCCTCGAACCTGCTCAAGCCGCTGCTGTCGTCGGGTGATATCCGTTGCATAGGCTCGACCACGTTCCAGGAATTCCGCGGGATCTTCGAGAAGGACCGTGCTTTGGCCCGGCGCTTCCAGAAGGTCGACGTGTCGGAACCTTCGGTGGAAGACACCATTGGCATCCTGCGCGGTCTGAAAGGGCGTTTCGAAGCGCACCACGGCATTGAATACAGTGATGAAGCCCTGCGTGCAGCGGCTGAGCTGGCCTCGCGCTACATCAATGACCGGCACATGCCGGACAAGGCCATTGACGTCATCGACGAAGCGGGTGCCTACCAGCGTCTGCAACCGATCGAGAAACGCGTGAAACGCATCGAAGTGCCTCAGGTCGAGGACATCGTTGCGAAAATCGCGCGGATTCCGCCTAAGCACGTCAACAGCTCCGACAGAGAGCTGCTGCGTAACCTTGAGCGTGACCTGAAGCTAACGGTATTTGGCCAGGATGCCGCGATCGACTCGCTGTCGACCGCGATCAAACTGTCCCGTGCCGGCCTCAAGTCGCCTGACAAGCCAGTCGGTTCGTTTCTGTTCGCAGGGCCTACCGGTGTCGGTAAAACCGAAGCGGCGCGTCAGCTGGCCAAGGCGTTGGGGATCGAGCTGGTTCGCTTCGACATGTCCGAGTACATGGAACGCCACACCGTATCGCGTCTGATCGGTGCACCTCCAGGCTATGTCGGGTTCGATCAGGGCGGTCTGCTCACCGAAGCCATCACCAAGCAGCCTCACTGCGTGCTGTTGCTCGATGAGATCGAGAAGGCGCATCCGGAAGTCTTCAACCTGCTGCTGCAGGTGATGGACCACGGTACGCTGACCGATAACAACGGGCGCAAGGCGGACTTCCGTAACGTGATCGTCATCATGACGACCAACGCCGGTGCCGAAACGGCAGCTCGCGCTTCGATCGGTTTCACCCATCAGGACCACTCGTCCGATGCGATGGAAGTGATCAAGAAGAGCTTCACGCCAGAGTTCCGCAACCGTCTGGACACCATTATCCAGTTTGGTCGCCTCAGCCATGAGGTCATCAAAAGTGTGGTGGACAAGTTCCTTACCGAGCTTCAGGCGCAGCTGGAAGACAAGCGTGTGCAGCTGGAAGTGACGGACGCGGCGCGCAGCTGGCTGGCAGCGGGTGGCTACGACACGGCAATGGGTGCTCGACCAATGGCGCGTTTGATTCAGGACAAGATCAAGCGTCCGCTGGCGGAAGAGATCCTCTTTGGCGAACTGGCCGACCATGGTGGTGTGGTTCACATCGATCTCAAGGACGGCGAGCTGACCTTCGACTTCGAGACCACGGCTGAAATGGCCTGACAGTTATCGCAAGAAAGTAAAAGGCGCCGAAAGGCGCCTTTTGCTTTCTGCTGAATTTTGAAAGCTTGGCACATCCCCTGTGGGAGCGAGCAAGCTCGCTCCCACAGGGGATGGTGTTGATCCATCAAATCGCAGACAAACAAAAACGCCCGGCATAAACCGGGCGTTTTGTATTGACTTGATTAGCGAGCGCGGTAAGTGATGCGCCCTTTGCTCAAGTCATAGGGCGTCAGCTCGACGCGCACTTTGTCGCCGGTAAGAATACGAATGTAGTTCTTGCGCATCTTGCCGGAGATATGCGCGGTACGACGTGCCCATTTTCCAACTCCACACGAAACATGGTGTTGGGCAGGGTGTCGACGACAGTGCCTTCCATTTCGAAGCTGTCTTCTTTCGACATGCAGTAAAGCCCTCGGTGTCCAATGAATGGCCCGGTGCAACTGCGCCAGGCAAAAGCGGCGTGCATTGTGCCCGAAAAATGGGGTTTAAGCCAAGGGGTTTACGGCTTGCTCTAGTTCAGGATGACCCAGCGCTGATTAATCAGCAGTTCGATAGGGCGATATTGAGTCTTGTAACTCATCTTTTTGCAGTTTTTGATCCAGTAGCCCAGATAGACGGCTTCCAGCCCCAGACGCTGAGCCTCGGCGATTTGCCAGAGAATCGCATAACGCCCCAGGCTGCGGCGTTCTTCAGCGGGCTCGTAGAAGGTGTAGACCGCCGACAGACCGTTCGGCAGCAAGTCGGTGACGGCCACCGCTACCAGTCGTCCTTCGAGGCGGAATTCGTAGAATCGGGAAAACGGCAGGTCACGTACCAGGAACGTCGCAAACTGATCGCGACTCGGCGGGTACATATCGCCATCGGCGTGACGCTGTTCGATATACCGCTGATAAAGGTCGAAATACTCTTCGCTGAATAGCGGCCTGGCAGGGCGGACCTGCAGGTCGACGTTGCGTTTGAAGATGCGTTTCTGCTGGCGGTTGGGCGAAAATTGCGCCACAGGGATGCGCGCCGGTACGCACGCATTGCAATTCTGGCAATGAGGCCGGTAAAGATGATCGCCGCTACGACGGAAACCCATTTCAGACAGGTCTGCATAGACATGCACATCCATGGGCTGACTAGGGTCGAGGAACAAGGTCGTGGCCTGCTCCTCGGGCAGATAACTGCAAGAGTGGGGCTGAGTGGCATAGAACTTCAAACGCGCCAACTCGGTCATGATCAACCCTCGGGATAAGCTTTTGATTAAGTGTAAGCCACTCGCGTAAAAGTCGCTCAGCAAACCCAGGCGGCGCTGTCCGGCTGATCCAGATGCTGCGCAAGGTAGTCGGCAAACTCGCTGCGAGGAATCGCTCGGGCGCCGAGGCTGTGCAGATGGTCGGTCGGCATCTGGCAGTCGATCAGCACAAAGCCTGAGTCTTTCAGATGTCGGACCAGTGTGGCAAAACCATATTTCGAGGCGTTGTCGGCGCGGCTGAACATGGACTCGCCGAAAAACAGCTGACCCATCGCCAGGCCATAGAGCCCGCCGACCAGTTCGCCCTGGTCCCAGACTTCCACCGAATGGGCGTAGCCACGCCTGTGCAGCTCGAGGTAGGCGTTCTGCATGGCTTCTGTGATCCAGGTGCCGTCGGCGTAATCCCGAGGCGCGGCGCAAGCGCGGATGACCGCGGCAAAATCCTGATCAAAGGTCACTTGATAGCGTTGCTGGCGCAGCAGTTTGTTCAGGCTGCGGGAGACATGCAGTTCGTCGGGAAACAGTACGGTGCGCGGATCCGGCGACCACCAGAGAATCGGCTGGCCTTCCGAGAACCACGGAAAACAGCCGTGGCGATAGGCCTGAATCAGACGATCGGCGGACAGATCCCCGCCCGCGGCCAACAGCCCGTTGGGATCGCGCATGGCTTTTTCCAGGGGCGGGAAGGTCAGGGTATTGCGTTGTAACCAAGTCAGCATGGCATCCGGGCTTGCAGAAGGGGAGGGCAGTGGTGGGCGGGTGGGCCCGCCGTGAAGTGTGCCGTCAAACGACTGGAATGTCGTCGAGATACTTCTCGGCGTCCAGCGCGGCCATGCAGCCGGCCCCGGCAGACGTCACGGCCTGGCGGTAAACGTGATCGGCCACGTCACCGGCGGCGAACACGCCCGGGATTTCGGTGCTGGTAGCATCGCCTTCGCTGCCGCCCTTGACCAGCAGATAGCCGTTACGCATTTTCAGCTGGCCCTCGAACAGGTCGGTGTTGGGCTTGTGGCCGATAGCGATGAACACGCCTGTCAGCGGCAATTCACTGATCTCGCCAGTGTGGCTGTCCCGCAGGCGGGCGCCGGTCACGCCGCTGGCATCACCCAGCACTTCATCCAGATTCTGGTTCCAGTGCAGGCGGATATTGCCTTTGGCGGCTTTTTCGAAGAGCTTGTCCTGAAGAATCTTCTCCGAGCGCAACTTGTCGCGCCGGTGAATCAGGTGAACTTCCTTGGCGATGTTTGACAGGTACAGCGCTTCTTCAACTGCCGTGTTGCCGCCGCCAACGACTGCGACCACCTGATTGCGGTAGAAGAAACCGTCGCACGTCGCGCAAGCTGAAACCCCTCTGCCGGCAAATGTCTCTTCCGATGGCAGCCCCAGGTATTGCGCCGAGGCGCCGGTGGCGATAATCAGCGCGTCACAGGTGTAAGTGCCGCTGTCGCCGATGAGTTCGAACGGGCGCTGTTGCAACTTGGCAGTGTGAATGTGGTCGTAGACGATCTCTGTGTGAAAGCGCTCGGCGTGTTTTTGCATGCGTTCCATCAGCACCGGGCCGGTGAGGCCTTCAACATCACCGGGCCAGTTGTCGACTTCGACGGTGGTGGTGAGCTGGCCACCTGCCTGTATGCCGGTAATGACAACGGGATTGAGGTTGGCGCGGGCGGCATAAACGGCTGCGCTGTAACCGGCAGGGCCGGAACCCAGAATGATCAGGCGGGAATGCTTCGCTTCGCTCATAAAAACACCTCATAAGCCTTTGTCACAAAAGAGAATGCATGCTCAAATTGAACCGCGCGTTATGTGCTGTTGGCTATGCTACACCTTGGTTTTCAAGCATGGCATCGGACGAACAAACCCGTACAATGCCTGCCTGTTACAGTGTTTGTAATAAAATAAGCGCCGCGCGCCGTGTTTATAAAAACCGGAGCGTAGTGTTAAAAGTAGTCTCAGTTACGCCTGTTCACTTTTTTACCTGCCTGGATTGGGCAGTTTTTTATAGTCATTCAACAGATGGACGCGCCATGGGCGCAGGAAAAGAAGCGTTTTGAAGAAATCCACCGCAGCACCCAAAACAGTCGTTCCGCTCTGGCGCCAGCAATTGCACTACCGGCTCAAGGAAGGTGCATTGATCGCCATCGGCGGCTTGTGCCTGTTCCTGATGATGGCCTTGTTGACCTACGGCAAGGACGATCCGGGCTGGAGCCATAACAGCAAGATCGACGATGTGCAGAACTTCGGCGGACCGGTCGGCTCTTACAGCGCCGATATCCTGTTCATGGTGTTGGGTTACTTCGCCTACATCTTCCCGCTGTTGCTGGCGATCAAGGCATATCAAATCTTCCGTCAACGCCACGAGCAGTGGGAGTGGAGCGGCTGGCTGTTCTCCTGGCGCCTGATCGGCCTGGTGTTTCTGGTGCTGTCGGGCGCGGCCCTGGCCCATATCCATTTCCACGCCGCGACCGGTCTGCCGGCCGGGGCTGGCGGCGCTTTGGGCGAAAGCCTCGGTGATCTGGCCAGGAACGCCCTGAATATCCAGGGCAGTACGCTGTTGTTCATCGCGTTGTTCCTGTTTGGCCTGACGGTGTTCACCGACCTGTCGTGGTTCAAAGTGATGGACCTCACCGGCAAGATCACCCTCGACCTGTTCGAATTGTTCCAGGGCGCGGCCAACCGCTGGTGGGCCGCCCGCAGTGAACGCAAGCAACTGGTCGCCCAATTGCGTGAAGTCGACGACCGCGTCAATGACGTGGTGGCGCCGACCGTCACCGACAAACGCGAGCAGGCCAAGGTCAAGGAACGCCTGATCGAACGCGAGCAAGCCTTGAGCAAACACATGTCGGACCGTGAGAAGCAGGTGCCGCCGGTGATTGCCCCAGCGCCGCCCAAGCCATCGGCGCCCAGCAAGCGCGTGGAAAAAGAGAAGCAGGCGCCGTTGTTCGTCGACAGCGCCGTCGAAGGCACCTTGCCGCCGATCTCGATTCTCGACCCGGCAGAAAAGAAACAACTCAATTACTCGCCTGAATCCCTGGCGGCGGTTGGCCACTTGCTGGAAATCAAGCTCAAGGAATTCGGCGTCGAAGTCTCGGTGGACTCGATTCACCCGGGCCCGGTGATTACCCGTTACGAAATCCAGCCCGCGGCCGGCGTCAAGGTCAGCCGCATCTCCAATCTGGCGAAAGACCTGGCACGTTCCCTGGCCGTGACCAGCGTGCGCGTGGTGGAAGTGATTCCGGGCAAGACCACCGTCGGTATCGAGATTCCTAACGAAGACCGCCAGATCGTGCGCTTCTCCGAAGTGCTGTCGACCCCCGAATACGACAACTTCAAGTCGCCGGTTACTTTGGCCCTGGGTCACGACATTGGTGGCAAGCCGGTTATCACCGACCTGGCGAAAATGCCTCACTTGCTGGTAGCCGGTACGACCGGTTCCGGTAAATCGGTGGGCGTGAACGCGATGATCCTGTCGATCCTGTTCAAGTCCGGCCCGGAAGACGCCAAGCTGATCATGATCGACCCGAAAATGCTTGAACTGTCGATCTACGAAGGCATTCCGCACCTGTTGTGCCCGGTCGTGACCGACATGAAGGACGCCGCCAACGCCCTGCGCTGGAGCGTGGCGGAGATGGAGCGTCGCTACAAACTGATGGCGAAAATGGGCGTGCGTAACCTGTCGGGCTTCAATGCCAAGGTCAAGGAAGCCCAGGACGCCGGTACGCCGTTGACCGATCCGTTGTACAAGCGCGAAAGCATTCACGACGAGGCGCCGCTGCTGACCAAGCTGCCGACGATTGTCGTGGTGGTGGACGAATTCGCCGACATGATGATGATCGTCGGCAAGAAGGTTGAAGAACTGATCGCCCGTATCGCCCAGAAGGCGCGTGCGGCCGGTATCCACTTGATCCTCGCGACCCAGCGGCCGTCGGTTGATGTGATCACCGGTCTGATCAAGGCCAACATTCCGACGCGTATGGCGTTCCAGGTGTCGAGCAAGATCGACTCGCGAACCATCATCGACCAGGGCGGTGCCGAACAGCTGTTGGGCCACGGTGACATGCTTTACATGCCGCCGGGCACCAGTCTGCCGATTCGTGTCCACGGTGCCTTTGTGTCCGATGACGAAGTTCACCGGGTGGTCGAAGCCTGGAAACTGCGCGGCGCGCCGGAATACAACGACGAGATTCTCGCCGGTGTCGAAGAGCCGGGTAGTGGCTTTGAAGGCGGCAGCGGTGGCGACGAAGACAGTGAATCCGACGCGCTCTACGACGAAGCTGTGCAGTTCGTACTGGAAAGCCGTCGAGCGTCCATTTCTGCGGTTCAGCGCAAGCTGAAAATCGGCTACAACCGCGCCGCGCGCATGATCGAAGCCATGGAGATGGCCGGGGTCGTGACGTCCATGAACACCAACGGTTCGCGTGAAGTCCTGGCGCCTGGCCCGGTGCGCGACTGAATTGATTGAAACGCGGTGGCGTAATGACGCGCCATCGCACCCCCACGAATGTTATGAGGACTCCCATGCGTCTTATCCGCATGCTGTTGCTGCCGGTTTTGGCTTTGACCACGCTCTCGGCCCACGCCGATGACAAGGACGTGGCGCGTCTGACCCAATTGCTGGAAAAATCCCAGACCCTGACCGCGCGTTTCTCCCAGCTGACCCTCGACGGCAGCGGCACCCAGTTGCAGGAAACTGCGGGTGAAATGTCCTTGCAGCGTCCTGGCTTGTTTTACTGGCACACCAACGCGCCGGCCGAACAAACGATGGTCTCCGACGGCAAGAAGGTGACGTTGTGGGATCCGGACCTGGAACAGGCCACCATCAAGAACCTCGATCAGCGCCTGACCCAGACCCCGGCGTTGCTGCTGTCCGGTGACGTGTCCAAGATCAGCCAGAGCTTCGACATCAGCGCCAAGGAAGCCGGTGGCGTGATCGACTTCACCTTGAAGCCGAAAACCAAGGACACCCTGTTCGACAGTCTTCGCCTGTCGTTCCGTAACGGCCTGGTCAATGACATGCAGATGATCGACAGCGTCGGTCAGCGCACCAACATCCTGTTCACCGGCGTGAAAGCCAACGAGCCGATTCCGGCGTCCAAGTTCAAGTTCGACATCCCGAAGGGTGCCGATGTGATCCAGGAATAAGAGCAGACGCAAAGCCCTGTGGGAGCGAGCTTGCTCGCGATAGCGTCGGGTCAGTCAACATTGATGTTGAATGTAATGCCGCCATCGCGAGCAAGCTCGCTCCCACAGGAACGGTGGTGTTCAATCCCTTGACTGATCGGCATCAGGACCCAGTGAGGTTTCATAAGTAGTGATGGACCTGTTTCGCAGTGCCCCGATAGCTCAACCTTTGGCAGCACGCCTGCGTGCCGCCAATCTGGACGAGTACGTCGGTCAGGAACACGTGCTCGCTCGCGGCAAGCCTTTGCGCGAAGCGCTGGAGCAGGGTGCCTTGCACTCGATGATTTTCTGGGGCCCGCCGGGTGTGGGCAAGACCACCCTGGCGCGGCTGCTGGCGGAAGTCTCGGATGCGCACTTCGAAACGGTTTCGGCGGTACTGGCCGGCGTGAAGGAAATCCGTCAGGCGGTGGAAATCGCCAAGCAGCAGGCCGGGCAGTACGGCAAGCGGACCATCCTGTTCGTCGATGAAGTGCACCGCTTCAACAAGTCCCAGCAGGATGCGTTCCTGCCATACGTCGAAGACGGCACGCTGATTTTCATCGGCGCAACCACTGAAAACCCCTCGTTTGAACTCAACAACGCGTTGCTCTCCCGAGCCCGAGTCTACGTGCTCAAAAGCCTTGATGAAGCGGCACTGCGCAAACTGGTGCATCGAGCGCTGACTGAAGAACGTGGTTTGGGCAAGCGGCAACTGACCCTCAGCGATGAAGGTTTCCAGATGCTGCTGTCGGCCGCCGATGGTGATGGCCGGCGTCTGTTGAACTTGTTGGAAAACGCCTCGGACCTGGCTGAAGACAGCAGCGAGATCGGCGTCGACCTGCTGCAAAGCCTGCTCGGTGATACCCGTCGGCGTTTCGACAAGGG
The DNA here is from genome assembly GCF_044760065.1 of Pseudomonas sp. NPDC098740. Taxonomy (NCBI): domain Bacteria; kingdom Pseudomonadati; phylum Pseudomonadota; class Gammaproteobacteria; order Pseudomonadales; family Pseudomonadaceae; genus Pseudomonas; species Pseudomonas sp. NPDC098740. The sequence goes on from NZ_JBIWAM010000001.1 coordinate 26,271, forward strand.
CGGTGAAGCGTTTTACGACCAGATATCTGCGCTGCATAAATCCGTGCGCGGCTCCAACCCCGATGGTGCGCTGTATTGGTTTGCACGGATGATCGACGGCGGTTGCGATCCGTTGTACCTGGCCCGGCGGGTGGTGCGCATGGCCAGCGAAGACATCGGCAACGCCGACCCTCGCGCCTTGAGCCTGTGCCTGGCGGCGTGGGAAGTGCAGGAGCGCCTCGGCAGCCCGGAAGGCGAATTGGCGGTGGCTCAGGCCATTACCTATCTGGCCTGCGCGCCGAAAAGCAATGCGGTGTACATGGGTTTCAAAGCCGCCATGCGCAGCGCCACCGAACACGGTTCGCTGGAAGTGCCGCTGCACCTGCGCAACGCGCCGACCAAGCTGATGAAGCAACTGGGTTATGGCGACGAATACCGTTACGCCCACGATGAGCCGGACGCTTACGCTGCTGGCGAAGACTATTTCCCGGAAGAACTCGAGCCACAACCGTTCTATCAGCCGGTGCCGCGTGGCCTGGAGCTGAAGATCGGCGAGAAACTCAATCACCTCGCGCAACTTGACCGTCTCAGCCCCCGGCAGCGGAGAAAATAGTGATTCCTTTGATCGTTGCCGTTTCTGTGGGCGGAATCGCCGGAACGCTTTTGCGCTTTGCCACCGGTAATTGGATCAACGCTAATTGGCCACGGCACTTCTATACCGCAACGCTGGCCGTTAATATCGTCGGCTGTTTGCTGATCGGCGTTCTATACGGTCTGTTTTTGATCCGCCCGGAAGTGCCGATTGAGGTGCGCGCCGGGTTGATGGTCGGCTTCCTCGGGGGGCTGACGACTTTTTCATCCTTTTCACTGGATACGGTGCGCCTGCTGGAAACCGGGCAAATGCCGCTGGCCTTCGGCTATGCTGCCATCAGCGTATTCGGCGGGCTGCTCGCTACCTGGGCTGGCCTGTCCTTGACCAAACTTTGATAACGAGAGACCGACATGCTCGATTCCAAACTGTTACGTAGCAACCTTCAGGACGTAGCGGACCGCCTGGCATCCCGTGGCTACACGCTGGATGTTGCGCGCATCGAAGCGCTGGAAGAACAGCGCAAGACCGTCCAGACCCGCACCGAAGCGCTGCAGGCTGACCGTAATGCGCGCTCCAAATCCATCGGCCAGGCCAAGCAGCGCGGCGAAGACATCGCACCGCTGATGGCTGACGTCGAGCGCATGGCGAACGAGTTGAGTGACGGTAAAGTCGAGCTGGACGGGATCCAGACCGATCTGGACTCGATTCTGCTCGGCATCCCGAACCTGCCACACGAATCTGTACCCATCGGCGGCGACGAGGACGGCAACGTCGAAGTGCGCCGCTGGGGCACCCCGACCGCGTTCGATTTCCCGGTTCAGGATCACGTCGCCCTGGGCGAGAAATTCGGTTGGCTCGACTTCGAAACCGCCGCCAAGCTGTCCGGCGCCCGTTTCGCCCTGTTGCGTGGTCCGATTGCTCGTATGCACCGCGCCCTGGCGCAGTTCATGATCAACCTGCACACCAGCGAACACGGTTACGAAGAGGCCTACACGCCTTATCTGGTTCAAGCGCCGGCGCTGCAAGGCACGGGTCAGCTGCCGAAGTTCGAAGAAGACCTGTTCAAGATCACTCGCGAAGGCGAAGCCGATCTGTACCTGATTCCGACCGCCGAAGTGTCGCTGACCAACATCGTCGCTGGCGAAATTGTCGATTCGAAACTGCTGCCGATCAAGTTCGTCGCCCACACCCCATGCTTCCGCAGTGAAGCCGGCGCGTCGGGTCGCGATACGCGCGGCATGATCCGTCAGCACCAGTTCGACAAGGTTGAAATGGTCCAGATCGTTGAACCGTCGACCTCGATGGAAGCGCTGGAAGGCCTGACGGCCAACGCTGAAAAAGTCCTGCAATTGCTCGAGCTGCCCTATCGCACCATTGCGCTGTGCACTGGCGACATGGGCTTCAGCGCGGTCAAGACCTACGACCTGGAAGTGTGGATCCCGAGCCAGGACAAATACCGCGAGATTTCGTCGTGCTCCAACTGCGGTGATTTCCAGGCCCGCCGTATGCAAGCGCGTTTCCGCAATCCGGAAACCGGCAAGCCTGAACTGGTTCACACCTTGAACGGTTCCGGCCTGGCGGTCGGTCGTACGCTGGTGGCGGTGCTGGAAAACTACCAGCAAGCCGACGGTTCGATCCGTGTGCCGGACGTGCTGAAACCGTACATGGGTGGCCTTGAGGTCATCGGCTAAATGGACTATCTGCCGCTGTTCCATAACCTTCGCGGCAGTCGTGTCTTGGTCGTCGGCGGGGGGGAGATTGCCTTGCGCAAATCCCGCCTGCTGGCCGAAGCCGGTGCGCTGCTGCGGGTGGTCGCACCTGACATCGAACCGCAACTGCGCGAACTGGTTGCCGGCAGCGGTGGCGAGTGTCTGGTGCGAGGCTACGTTGAGTCGGACCTGGACGGTTGCGGGCTGATCATCGCCGCCACCGATGACGAACCGCTGAACGCACAAGTCTCCGCTGATGCCCATCGGCGTTGTGTGCCGGTCAATGTGGTGGACGCGCCAGCCTTGTGCAGCGTGATCTTCCCGGCGATCGTCGACCGTTCTCCTTTGATCGTAGCGGTCTCCAGCGGCGGCGATGCGCCGGTGCTGGCGCGGTTGATCCGCGCCAAACTGGAAACCTGGATTCCTTCCACCTACGGTCAACTGGCCGGCCTGGCAGCGCGTTTTCGCAGCCAGGTCAAACACCTGTTCCCGGATGTGCAGCAGCGTCGGGCGTTCTGGGAAGATGTGTTCCAGGGCCCGATTGCCGACCGGCAACTGGCCGGGCAGGGCGCCGAAGCCGAGCGCTTGATGCTGGCGAAAATTGCCGGTGAAGCGCCGGATGCAACGGGCGAAGTCTACTTGGTGGGCGCCGGCCCGGGTGATCCCGACCTGCTGACCTTCCGTGCCTTGCGTCTGATGCAGCAAGCCGATGTGGTGCTGTATGACCGCTTGGTGGCGCCAGCAATTCTGGATTTGTGCCGTCGCGATGCCGAGCGGATTTACGTCGGCAAGCGTCGCGCCGATCACGCTGTGCCACAAGATCAGATCAACCAGCAATTGGTGGATTTGGCCAAACAAGGCAAGCGGGTCGTGCGGTTGAAGGGCGGTGATCCGTTCATCTTCGGTCGCGGCGGTGAAGAGATCGAAGAACTGGCGGCCCATGGCATCCCGTTCCAGGTGGTGCCGGGTATCACCGCGGCCAGCGGTTGCGCGGCGTATGCCGGGATTCCGCTGACGCACCGTGACTACGCGCAGTCTGTGCGTTTTGTCACCGGGCACCTCAAGGACGGTTCCACCGATTTGCCGTGGGCCGACCTGGTCGCGCCGGCGCAAACCCTGGTGTTTTACATGGGGCTGGTGGGTTTGCCGATCATCTGCGAGCAGTTGATCAAGCATGGTCGCGCGGCGGATACGCCGGCGGCGTTGATCCAGCAGGGCACCACGGTCAATCAGCGGGTGTTTACCGGCACGTTGGCAGATTTGCCAAGTCTGGTGGCGGAGCATGAAGTGCATGCGCCGACGCTGGTGATCGTTGGGGAAGTGGTGCAATTGCGCGAGAAACTGGCGTGGTTCGAGGGCGCTCAGGCGCAAGTCTAGAGACCGCGTCGCGCCCATCGCGAGCAAGCTCGCTCCCACATTTGATTTGTGTCGTTCACAAATCCCCTGTGGGAGCGAGCTTGCTCGCGATGGGGCCCTCAAAACCGCCCAGTATTTCAGATCAGGCCTGGCTCTTGAGCCAAACCCCTTTCCCGCTCAACCGCTCGCGATCATGCGGCGCTGTGAAATCCTGCGCCGGTCCTTTCGGCACAATCCCCGTCGGATTGATGGTCTTGTGGCTGCCATAGTAATGATTCTTGATGTGCTCAAAGTCCACCGTCTCGGCAATCCCCGGCCACTGATAAATCTCTCGTAGCCAGTTCGACAGGTTCGGATAATCGGCAATCCGCCGCAGGTTGCACTTGAAGTGGCCGTGATACACGGCATCAAAGCGAACCAACGTGGTGAACAGCCGAATATCCGCTTCCGTCAGGTATTCCCCGGCCAGGTAACGGTTCTCGCCTAACAGCAACTCCAGCCGATCCAGTTCGGCAAACACATCATCGAACGCCTCGTCATAAGCCTTCTGCGACGTGGCAAACCCGGCGCGATACACGCCATTGTTCACCGCCGGATAAATCCGTTCGTTCAGCGCATCGATCTCGCCCCGCAGCGGCGCCGGGTAGAAATCCAGGTCATTACCCGTCAAATCATCGAAGGCGCCATTGAACATGCGGATGATCTCCGCCGATTCATTGTTGACGATGCGATTCTGCTGTTTGTCCCAGAGCACCGGCACCGTGACGCGGCCGGTGTAGTCGGCGGTATCGGCGGTGTAGCGCTGGTGCATGAAATGGAAATGATCGAGCTTGTCCCCGGTCGATCCGAGGTTCTGGTCGAAGGTCCAGCCGTTTTCCAGCATCAGCCAACTGACCACCGAGACGTCGATGAGGCTTTCGAGGCCTTTGAGTTTGCGCAGGATCAGCGTGCGGTGAGCCCATGGACAGGCGAGGGACACGTAGAGGTGATAACGGCCGGACTCGGCCGCAAAGCCTCCGACACCTGTCGGGCCAGGCTTGCCGTCGACGGTCAGCCAGTTGCGACGCTGCGCTTGTTCACGCTGGAACGCGCCGTCCTTGCCGCTTTCGTACCACTGGTCATGCCAGCGACCTTCAACTAACAAACCCATGTTCAAGACTCCTCAACCAATAAGCGTTGGAGAGGAGTCTATTCGCATAGGTTCGATAAAAAAGCGCAAAGATTGGGCGCTTATGATCGGTTAAATCGATTTGTCCCGAGCATCCCAATACTGCTGGGCGGTTTCGAAAGCGTGTGCGCGGGTTTGGCCGAGGCCGCGCAAGGCCAGGGCCATGGTCGAGATCAGCGCCATTTGCGGATAGCTGTCGACTACGTCGCCACGCCACACGGCTTTCAAATGCTCGGGATCGAGGGTGGCCGGTTTGACGTGGCGTTGTGCCGACAACTGCGGCCATTCCTCGTCCCAGCTTTCGCCGCCAGTGGTGCCGTACAAGTGACTGTCAGCGTCCGGGTTGATCTCGATTTCGCCGCCGTCGCCTTTCACCACGATCGCGGTATCGCCGAGCAAGCCGCTGGCATCGCGATGCACAGCCTGGTAACCGGGGTGGAAAATGCTTTGCAGGCCACAGCGAGCGCCCAGCGGATTGAGAATCCGCGCCAGGGAGTGGATCGGCGAACGCAGGCCCAATGTATTGCGCAGGTCGATCATTCGTTGCAGATGCGGTGCCCAATCCACCAGCGGCATGAAGGCCAGACCGCCGTTATCGAGCGCCACACCCACTTGCTGCCAGTCGCGGCACAACGGAATCTTCAATTCATCCAGCAATTGCTCGCTATAGAGCCGACCCGCCGTGTGCGCGCCGCCGCCGTGCATAAAGATGCGCAGACCATTTTGCGCCAGGCACTTGGCCGCCAGCAGATACCATGGCAGATGGCGTTTCTTGCCGGCATACGTCGGCCAGTCCAGATCGACGGCCAGTGCCGGCGGATTCAGGCGCTCGCGCAACGCTTCGGTGAACCCGGCCATTTCCTCAGCGCTTTCTTCCTTGTGCCGCAACAGCATCAGGAATGCGCCGAGCTGGGTGTCTTCGACCTTGTGGTCGAGCACCATGCCCATGGCTTCGCGGGCTTCTTCGCGGGTCAAGTCGCGGGCGCCGCGTTTGCCTTTGCCGAGGATGCGCACGAACTGCGCGAACGGGTGTTCGGCTGGGGTTTCGAGGGTCAGCGCTGGGTAGTCGGTCATAAGCAATTCGTCGGTTTGGGCAGGCCCGCCAGTTTCGCGGCGAGTTTGGCAGGGGTGCCTTTGAACAGTCGGTTCAGGTGCAGGCTGTTGCCCTTTTCCGGGCCCAGCTTCGTTGCTGTGTACTTGATCAGCGGACGGGTGGCCGGCGACAGCTGGAATTCGGCGTAGAAGCTGCGCAGCAGTTCGAGGATTTCCCAGTGTTCGGGGCTCAACTCGATGTCTTCGGCGGCTGCCAGGGCGCTGGCCACCTCAAAGGACCAGTCGCTCAGTTCTACCAGGAAACCGTCCTTGTCCACCTCGATGGCGCGTGCGCCGACCGTCAGGGATTTCATAGCCAACTGTTGACCTTGTCGTAGTGAATCGACAGCTCGACGAAGGCCGGGTAATCGATGGCCTTGGCTGTGTTAGGAATCTCCAGCGCGCGAGCCTGGGCGTCTTCGGCCAGTACGAACAGTTTCAGAGTGCGGGCGTTCAGCGCGTTGAACGGCGCGGTGCCTGGTTGCAACGCATAAACCGCGTCGCCAGTCAGCAGCAGCGCATCGTCAGCGCCGATCACGCGCAGGCAACTGGTCAGGCGATCGTCGCCGAACGGGGAATGAGACAACACATGCAAAGTCGACATCAGAGGGTGATCACCTGGTCGTAACGGTCAATAAGTGCGGTGATTTCACGGGCGGCCAGCACCTGAGCTTCGTCCAGCGACAAACCGGCCGGGTCCAGGCCCCGTTCCGCAACGCTGTCGCCACAGACAAACAGCTCGTCGACACCGAACATCGGCAAGGCTTGCAGATTCGCGCTCAGATCCTTCTGCTGGAGGGCCTTGGCGTCCTGTTTCGCGGCGAGCTGGAACACCCCGTCATCGAGAAACAGCAGGCCGATGGGCAGATCGAACGCGCCGCCGGCCAGCACGATGTCCAGCGTTTCCCGCGCACTCGGCCCGGACCAGGGCGCCTGACGGCTGATAATCAGCAAGGATTTAGGCATCTCACGCGCCTCCGAAACAGATCAGGCGGTCGGCGTCCTGCACCGCGTCATGCAACTGGCCCAGGCCAGACAATTCCCACGGCGCGCCCACCGCAACGGCTTCACGCTGATAGCGCCCGGCTTCTTCTTCGTTCAACACGCCACGGCGCAGGGCGGCTGCGATGCACACGACGCCGTCCAGTTGATGCTCGGTGACGAAGTTGCGCCATTGCTTGGGCAAATCCTGCTCATCCTGCGGCGTGACCACGCTTGCGGAAGCGTTGTAGACGCCGTCCTGATAGAAAAACAGCCGGACAATCTCATGCCCACCGGCCAACGCAGCCTGAGCAAACAGCAGGGCGCGGCGCGAGGAGGGCGCATGGGCGGCGGAAAACAGCGCGATGGCGAACTTCATGGCGGACTCGATCAGTAAAACTGCGGCCATGATAAAGCTTTATCGCCGGGGCGGCTAAATCGATGTTGTCTGTGCGGCCCCCATCGCGAGCAAGCTCGCTCCCACACGTTTTGCGGTGAAGCCACAATCTTCGGCATCACACAAACCCCTGTGGGAGCGAGCTTGCTCGCGATGGGGCCCGCACAGGCCACACAAGATTCAGCGCGGCATGTAACCCAACTGCCAGCGTCGCGGGATTTTCAGCGACAGCAGCCCGATGGCGCCGGCCAGCAGACCGCTGACAAACAAGGCCCTGAGCCCCAAATGATGTTCCAGCACGGCGCCGAGTACCGCGCCGGCAAACATTCCGGTCCAGGGGATCAGTTGCACGCGCCAACCGTTGCGCCGTTCGCCGAGCATCCAGCGTCCCAGGCCACGGCCGAAGCGCGACAGGGCGCCGGTGACGTAGGTCAGGCCGACCGGCAGTCCGTTCACTTCTTCCACGGCGGCATTGAGCATGCCCATGGCGATGATCGCCGCCAGTAGCGCTGGCAATTGTTCGTCGTAGGGCCAGGCAGCGGCGCCGCAGAGCAGCGTGGCGATGCACAGCAGCAAGGGCAGCGCCCGACGACCGCCGAGGCGGCTGACGATAATCCCCAAGGCGTTGCCGACGATGAAGGTGCCGACGAGGATCACCAGGCGCAAGGTCAGGCTCAGGTCGCCGTCGCTGATGGCGACGGCGAGGCGGGTGGTATTGCCGCTCATGAACGAGACGAAATCACCGCTGGCCATGAAGCCGATGGCGTCGGTCATGCCCGCGAGCACCGAGAGGCTGGCCACCAGCGACATGCCGATGCGTCCGCGCCATTTGCGGGTATGCAGATGGCCTGGGCTCGCGCGGTCAGTGGAGAGGGATGGCAACATCAGCGAAGGTCGTCCTCAGGCAGCGACCGAAATGGTCACTTACTCAATCCATATAACTCGCAATACTCCAGCCAGTCCATGCCGGCCATCTCGGCCACTTCCTTGTGCACTTCCAGGCGCTGTGCCTGATAGTCCTCGGGCGTCGCGGCGGTCAGTTGCAGCGTCAGCTCCCAGGCAAACAATCCCAGGCGCTCGGCCTCGGCTTCAAAGGCTTCATGCAAGCGTTCGTCGCGGTACTGCGCCGCGGTCTCGCCCTTGGCCTGAGCCAACAGCGGGTTGAGGTTGTCGAGTTCGACGCGCAGTTCAGGGCGCTCATCGAGAAACTTCTTCAGCGCTTGCTCGTGTTGCTGTTCGGTTGCCGCCATGGTCGCTCCTTGAGGCTGGATTACGAAGACTGCTTCTTGCTGGCCTTGGCCGCTGCTGCCAGGCACTCGAGGGCAAACTGCTCGGGATACGTCATTTGAATCGGCGTGGTTTCACCTTTGACGGTTCTTTCGCCGTCGAGGATGTAACGAATCCGCTTGTCGGTGACGCCAATTCGCTTGGCAATCCAGGACGGCGTCTGACCGATCTGGCTGATCAGCTTGTCGGCATATTCAGCGGTCGGTTTGTAATATTCGGCGTTGGGTGTCATGACCTTTCCAGAAAACAAGCCCGGAAAACGGGCGATGCGGGGTTAATGGCGCGACAGGGTGCGCGAATCGTCACTCGGTGTCGCGGTATAAATGAAGTAAAGCAGAACGATACGCCGTGCCGCGGTGATACAGTCCGCTTTTTCTTGATGAGCGAACGCAATGCGAATTCTGATGGTGGCGCTGGCCGTAACGTTGCTGGCGGGATGCGCGGGCTCGGCGATGAACGACGCCCGCACTGGAACCCCGAACAAAACCCTGACTTCGGACAAACCGGAAAAAGTCGTCGCCCAGTGTGTGCAGTTTTCCTGGCAGGATGAGGCGGTGTTCGGTGTCGATGCTGGAGCGTATTTGCAGCCTGGCGAGAAGGGCGGCACCACCGTTTACACGCGCTCGGCGGAGTCCTTTGTGGACGTGAAGACTGACGCTTCCGCCACCGTGCTGAATTATTACGCGCAGCATGACGACTTTGTCGCCAAGCGCCGACTGGCGGCGTTGGCGACTTGCCTCTGATCCTTTGGACTGACGCATACCCACTGTGGGAGCGAGCTTGCTCGCGATAGCGGTTTTCCATTCAACATTGATGTCGACTGACCTGCCGCTATCGCGAGCAAGCTCGCTCCCACAATTGTTCGGGGTTGATCACATCAATGGGGCTGCTCCCACAAGTTATGCGTCGTTGAGCAGGCGCTTCTGGAAAAAGAAGCGCTTGTGGCCAGGCGGGTAGTCAGCGATTTGGCCTAGCTCGCTGTAGCCGAGCTTCCTGTAGAACTCCGGCGCCTGGAAGTCGAAGGTGTCGAGCCAGATTCCGATGCATTTCTTTTCCCGTGCCAGGTCTTCAGCCATCTGCATCAGCTTCGTGCCCATGCCCTGTCCCCGGGCCTGCTCCGGTACCGACAGCAGGTCGATGTACAACCATTGGTAAAACACTCGACCGTGAAGCCCGCCGAGAATCTCGCCGTTTTCATTACGCACCAACAAGGCAATGGGCTCTTGCGTCGAGACACCGGCCTTTGCGGAGTTATAGGCGCGCAACGGCAGCAGGATTGCCTGGCGCTCTTCATCCGTGGGGTTTTGCGACCGTTCGATTCGCAGGGTCATCAGCTATTTCCTTATGGTTTGAGTGGAAAACATTTCCAAGACTATCGCGGCACCTGGTCGTTGTTCCAGCCTTCAGGTGGAACCGTCGTTCGGGTGCAGATGTCTAGCCTAAACAGCGTCATTCCTGAACGCGGCCTATGAGGACAATCCGTGAATATTTTCGAAGCCTTGCGCGAAAGCCACGACCGCCAACGCACCTACGCCGATGCGCTGATCCAGACCAGCGGCGACACACCCGAGCGGGCCGAGGCTTACAAGCGGTTCAAGTCCGAACTTCAGGCCCACGAAACCGCTGAAGAACGCCATTTCTACATCCCGCTGATGGAGTTCGATAACGGCGTCGACCTCAGCCGCCATGCGATTGCCGAACACCACGAGATGGACGAAATGATGGAGGAGCTGGACGAAACCGAGATGTCCAGTCCGGCTTGGCTGGCGGCCGCGAAGAAGCTCGCCGAGAAGGTCAATCACCACATGGATGAGGAAGAGCAGAAGTTCTTCCAGATGGCCGGCAAGTTGCTCGACGACAAACAGAAAGAGACGCTGGCGGGGCAATATGTGAAGGAATACAAGGCCCAGCTTTCTTAGCGCCAGGTTTTCGTTTTCGCCTAACATGTGCGCCTTCCGACGAAAAAAGGGATGCGTTGTCATGTCGAACACAGCCGAGCGGGTCAACCTCATCGAGTCTCAGGTGTTGTCCCACGACTGGTACCTGCTCAAGAAAATCACCTTCGATTACCTGCGCAACAATGGCGAATGGCAACGCCAGACCCGCGAGGTCTATGACCGTGGCAACGGCGCGGCGATTCTGCTGTTCAACCGTGACAAGAAAACCGTGGTGTTGACCCGGCAATTCCGATTGCCGGTGTTCGTCAACGGCCACGATGGCTTGCTGATCGAAGTGGCGGCGGGGCTGCTCGAAGGTGCGGCGCCTGAGGAGCGCATCCGCGAAGAAGCCGAGGAAGAAACCGGTTATCGCGTGCACCATGTGCACAAGGTGTTCGAGGCCTACATGAGCCCCGGCTCGGTGACTGAAAAGCTGCACTTCTTCATCGCTGAGTACGATGCCGCTTCCAAGGTCAGTGATGGCGGCGGACTGGAGGAGGAGACCGAGGAGCTGGAAGTGCTGGAGTGGAGATTCGACGACGCACTTGAGGCGTTTTATCGCGGGGAAATCTGCGATGCGAAGACCATCATGCTGTTGCAGTATGCGGCGATGAAAAACATTTTCGTCGCGGGCTAATCAATGTAGCAGCTGTCGAGCCTGCGAGGCTGCATCCGGTTTGGGCCGCATTCGGACGAAGCAGTCGTAAAACCATTCACTGCGCTGTTCCGGATAAACCGTGGCGCCTGAGTTTGCGACTGCTGCGCAGTCGGACGCAGCCTCGCAGGCTCGGCAGCTGCTACAGGTCGCGTTACGGCTGATCAGAACAAATCGCCCGTCCTGCCGGCCCCTGACCATTCGCAACCTTCCAGCGTCAGCAACTGCTCCTTCGCCTCAAGTCCACCGGCAAACCCGGTGAGTTTCCCCGAAGCGCCAATCACCCGATGGCACGGCGCAACAATCGAAATCGGATTCTTGCCATTCGCGGCGCCCACTGCCCGAACCGCACTGGGATTGCCGATCTGCCGGGCAATCTCGCTATAGCTGCGGGTCTCGCCAAACGGAATGGTCAGCAGCGCTGCCCAGACCTTCTTCTGAAATTCCGTCCCGGCAAAATCCAGTTCCAGGTCGAAACGATTGCGCGTGCCCGCAAAGTATTCCCGCAGCTGCTGAGCGGTGCGCATCAGGATCGGACTATCCGGCGCCTCGCGCATCGGCCCAAGCCGCACTCGGTCGGGTTTGTCGTTTTCCCAGAGGATGGCTGCCAGTCGTGAGCCGTTCGCGACCAGCTTCAGCTCGCCCACCGGCGAGACGAGGGTGATGAAGGTGTAACTCATGCCGGTGGACTCCGTAAAAGTGCTGAGCAGAGGGCAAGCATACTGCCTCGACGGGGAGGCGCAATACGCAATCCCAGCCATACTTGCCTCTGCTCTTGAAGCCTTCCCTCTGTTTGTGTACAGAGCCTAAAAACAAAAAGAGACCGACTCATGAAGTTCGAACCTTTTGCCAAATCGCTGATTGCGACCTCATTGGCGCTCAGCTGCCTCAGTGCTTATGCGGCCTCCGTGGCGCCGGTTGCGGCCGAAAACGGTATGGTCGTCACCGCCCAGCATCTGGCCAGTCACGTGGGCGTCGATGTGCTCAAGAACGGCGGCAACGCCGTCGATGCCGCGGTAGCGGTCGGTTATGCGCTGGCGGTGGTTTATCCCGCGGCGGGTAACCTGGGCGGCGGCGGTTTCATGACCATTCAGTTGGCGGACGGGCGCAAGACCTTCCTCGACTTCCGTGAAAAAGCACCGCTGGCCGCCACCGCCGACATGTACCTCGACAAGGAGGGCAACGTCGTCCCTGACCTGAGCACCCGTGGCCATCTGGCGGTCGGCGTGCCGGGCACCGTGTCCGGGATGGAACTGGCGCTGTCGAAATACGGCACCAAACCCCGCAAGGAAGTCATCGCCCCGGCCATCAAGCTCGCCGAAGACGGATTTGAGCTGGAGCAGGGCGATGTCGAGTTACTGGAGTACGCCACCGACGTCTTCAAAAAGGACATGCGCGATTCCGGCTCGATCTTCCTGAGCAACGGCGAGCCGATGCAGGTGGGGCAAAAACTGGTGCAGAAGGATCTGGCCAAAACCCTCCTGGAAATTTCCGAAAAGGGCGAAGACGGCTTCTACAAAGGCTGGGTGGCCGACGCCATCGTCACCTCCAGTCAGGCTAACAAGGGCATCATCACCCAGGCCGACCTCGACAAATACAAGACTCGTGAACTGGCCCCGATCGAGTGCGATTACCGCGGCTACCACGTCGTCTCGGCCCCACCGCCAAGCTCCGGTGGCGTGGTGATCTGCGAGATCATGAACATTCTCGAAGGCTATCCGATGAAAGACCTGGGCTATCACTCGGCCCAGGGCATGCACTATCAGATCGAAGCGATGCGCCACGCTTACGTGGACCGCAACAGCTACCTGGGCGACCCGGATTTCGTGAAAAACCCGATCGACCATCTGCTGGATAAAAACTACGCCACCAAAATCCGTACCGCCATCGATCCGCAAAAGGCCGGTGTGTCCCGCGAGATCAAACCCGGTGTGGCCCCACACGAAGGCAGTAACACCACCCATTACTCCATCGTCGACAAGTGGGGCAACGCGGTCTCGGTGACGTACACCCTGAACGACTGGTTCGGCGCTGGCGTCATGGCCAGCAAAACCGGGGTCATTCTCAACGACGAGATGGATGACTTTACCTCGAAAATCGGCGTGCCGAACATGTACGGCCTGGTGCAAGGGGAGGCCAATGTCATCGCTCCCGGCAAGGCACCGCTGTCGTCCATGAGCCCGACCATCGTCACCAAGGACGGCAAAGTCGTAATGGTCGTCGGCACCCCCGGTGGCAGTCGCATCATCTCCGCCACCTTGCTGACCATCCTCAACGTGATCGACTACGGGATGAACATCCAGGAAGCGGTCGATGCACCCCGCTTCCACCAGCAGTGGTTGCCGGAAGAGACCAACCTGGAGACCTTCACTACCAGTCCCGATACGGTGAAGATGCTCGAAAGTTGGGGGCACAAGTTTGCCGGCCCACAGGACGCCAACCATGTGGCGGCGATTCTGGTCGGCGCACCGTCGCTGGAAGGCAAGCCGGTGGGCAAGAACCGCTTCTATGGGGCGAACGATCCACGTCGTAATACCGGGTTGTCGCTCGGTTATTGATGCAGGTCTGAGGCCATCCCAATTCTTGAGGGTGGCCCCCGATCCCGTAGCAGCTGCCGAGCCTGCGAGGCTGCGTTCGACTGCGTAGCAGTCGTAAATCGGTTGACCGCGTTCATTCAGGTAGACCACATTTGTGGGATTACGACCGCTTCGCGCTCGAACGCAGCCTCGCAGGCTCGGCAGCTGCTACAAGTTAAAAGGGGAACGGATTCTAAATCCGTTGCCGATTCACCGACCTATCAAGGGAGGAAGCTCATGGCTACCGCACTGCTGATCATCGATGTCCAGCAATCCCTGTGCACTGGCAAATACGAATGTTTTGAGATCACGCGCGTTATCGAGAACATCAACGACCTCAGTGCCAAGGCTCGCGAAGCAGGCATCCCGGTCATCCTCATCCAGCACGAAGAAAAGGGCGACCCGCTGCAACACGGTTCCGAAGGCTGGCAACTGGCCGAAAGCCTGATGACGTCGCCGCAAGACCTTCGCGTGCGAAAAACCAATCGAGACTCGTTCTACCGGACCCACTTGCAAGCCCAATTGCAGGATCTGGGCACCGACCGCCTAATCATCTGCGGGCTGCAAACCGACTATTGCGTCAACGCCACTGTCCGCCAGGCCCTGAACCTGGGCTATGACGTAGTGCTCGCCGCCGATGCGCATTCCACCGTCGACAACGGCAACCTCGCCGCCGAAGACATCATCACCGAGCACAACGCAGACCTGGCGCACTTGACGGGGCCCGTGGCGCGGATCGACGTTATCCCGACCAGCGAAATCCGGATCTGAAACTGGTGAGGGGCCTGCTCCCGTTGACGCTTACACGGCCCCGAAAATGTCGATCAATTCAGTCAAAAAAGCACTCACCAAATCCCGCTGACGCGCGGAATGCCTGACCGCCGCATGAAAGCCGACCTCATAGCGCAACAGCTCAGGATTCAGCGGATGCAACTGCCCCAGTTGTTCATGCTTCGCCGCATAGTGCTGCGGCAGAAAGCCCAAATGCTGGCCCGACAGAATGAGCAGGGCGGCGCCGTCCATGCTGTCAGTGAGCACCGTCAGGCGTTCTATCGAAGTAGGCGCCGGCATTTCCGGCAAGGGATGGCTGGGCCATACCCAATCGTAATCGCTGACGTCATCCCGGGTCAGTTCGCCCACTTGCTCAAACAGCGGGTGAGTGGGGGCGCAATAGGCGATCTGGGTTTCCTGGAACAACGCAAAGTAATCAATGTTGGGCAGGCGGTGCCAGAAATAGCCGATCGCCAGATCGATATGGCCGTTGATGATTTTCTCTTCCAGCAGCGATGACGACAGCTCTGTGAAATGGAAATACAGCCCTTCATGTCGGGACCGTAATCGCGCAATGGCCAAGGCGATTTTCTTGTTGGCAACCGGATCGATTTGACCGAGCAGGCCGATGTTGATGTTGCCTGACACCTTGCGATTGATGTGCTGGACTTCAACCCGGAACCCTTCGGCCGCCGCCAGTAATCGGCGCGCCGCCTCGACAAACTGGCTGCCCTTGGGCGTCACCGAAAATCCGCCGCGCCCGCGTTCGCAAAGACGAAACCCCACCCGCGCTTCCAGCGTCGCCAATTGCGCACTGATGGTGGGTTGCGTGGTGTTGAGCGCCGTTTGCGCGGCCGAGATCCCGCCCGCCTCAACGACGGTCAGAAATACCCGGATCAAACGCAGATCCAGCTCCGATACAGTTCCCAGCATGCGTGCTCCCGATACTCACTTACATAGGCGTGGATCTATGTGAACAGTTTGCCTGCGATATTTTACAGCCCTGACCAACGCCCTACATTGCAATGAAACCGGCGCCTTGCCCATAAAAACAACAATCACCAGCATAGGAATACTCATATGTCAGGGTCCCCTCATTCTGCGCACGCCATCGAGGCGAGCAGCGGGTTGGCCATCGAAGGCCACTCGATCGATTACATTCCGGAAAACGAACGTCACGCCAAGCTCAGCAGCCAGGGCCCTTTCTGGTTTCTAGGCAACTTCCACTTCTTCACCATCTCCATCGGTTTTGTCGGCCCAAGCCTGGGTTTGTCGGCGCTGTGGACGATGTTGGCCGGTGCGCTGGGCATCATGTTCGGCACCATTTTCATGGCGTTTCATGGCTCGCAAGGTCCGGAAATGGGTCTGCCGCAAATGATCCAGTCGCGTGCGCAGTTTGGTTATCGCGGGGTGATCCTGGCCTTGATGGCGACGATGTTTGTGTTCGTCGGTTTCAACGTGGTGAACATCTCGCTGATCATGAACGGCCTCGAACACGTGTTTGGCATCGACCCGACCATCGTTGCCGTCGCCGTGGTGCTGATCGGCGCGCTGCTGTCGATTTACGGCCACGACTTGATGCACAAAGCCTTCAAGTGGGCGTTGCTGGCCACGTTGCCGCTGTATGCGCTGGTCACCATCGCCTTGATGTTCGGCGCAGGCCAGGAGGGCGTCACCCCGGCGACCGACCTGGGTTTCAGCTGGATTGCCTTTGCCACACTGTTTGCCATCGGCGCGAGCTACAACATTTCCTATGCGCCTTATGTCTCTGACTATTCCCGTTACCTGCCGAAAAACACCAGCCGGCCAAAACTGATCGCCGCCGTATTCATCGGCGCCTCGTTGTCGGGCGGCTGGATGATCGGCCTCGGGGCCTGGCTTGCGCAGCAGTTGAAAGCGGCGGATGCGCTGGTGGCGCTGAATCAGGTTGGCTCTTCGATGATTCCAGGCCTGGGTAATGTGTTGGTGATTGTCTCGGTGGCGGGCTTTCTGCCGATCATCGCGCTCAACACCTACAGCGCCATGCTGACGTTGCTGACGGGTGTGGATTCGATCAAAAAAATCACACCGACACCTCGTGCCCGAGTGATGTCGATCTCCGCGATCAGCGTCATTCTGTTGACCTGTGTGCTGTCGATCAAAGGCGATGGCATCGCCCTGTTGAACACCTTCCTCGTGCTGCTCCTGTACTTCCTCGTACCGTGGACCGCGGTCAATCTGGTGGACTACTTCTTCGTGCGCAAAGGCCGCTACGCGATCCCGCATTTCTTCACGCCGAAGGGCATTTACGGCGCCTGGCAATTTCGCGGCATCGTCTCTTATCTGATTGGCTTCGCCGCCATGGTGCCGTTCTTCTACATCTTTGATGCGGCGGCCGGCAAAGAGGTGTTCGTCGGGCCGCTGGCGCGGATGCTGGAAGGCGTGGATATCGCCTGGCTGGTTGGCCTGGTGGTCTCGGGCCTGACGTATTACCTCCTCAGCCGTTCGATAGACCTTGAGTACGAACGCCGGATTATCGACTCGATTACTGAGAGCGACATTGTTTCCATGGCTCATCAGTCTGTGGAGGAGGGGCGTTGAACAGCACAAAAAGTACCGTGGTCGCTTGCTGCCAACTGGCGCCGAAAATAGGCGACCTCGCTTACAACCGGAAGCTGACCGAACGGGCGATTCGCTCGGCGGCTTACCAGGGCGCCCAGGTGGTGGTGCTACCTGAACTGGTCCAGAGCGGCTACTTGTTTGCCGACCGCAGCGAAGCCCTGTCCCTGGCGGAAACCGTCGAAGGGCCGACCTTGCTTCTGTGGACGGCGCTGGCCCGGGAATTGAACATCGTCGTGGTGGGTGGATTCTGCGAGCGGTTAGCCGGCGATGAACTGGCCAACAGCGCGGCGATGATCGATGCCCAAGGCCTGCGCGCCGTGTACCGCAAGGCGCACCTCTGGGATGGCGAGAACGAAATCTTCAGCGCCGGCAACGACGCGCCGCCGGTTGTAGAAACCGTTCATGGACGAATCGGCATGCTGATTTGCTACGACCTGGAATTCCCCGAGTGGGTGCGACTCCCGGCGCTGGCCGGTGCGGACCTGCTCTGCGCACCGGTCAATTGGCCCGATGGGCCACGGCCGCAAACCGAGCGTCCGGCCGAAGTTGTGCGAGTCCAGGCCAACGCCTCGGTCAACCGAATGTTCATCGCCGCGTGTGATCGGCATGGTCATGAACGAGGGGTCAGTTGGGTGCAAGGCTCGGTGATCGTCGATGCCGATGGCTACCCTGTGGCGGAGCCGGCGGAGCAGGGTGGCGAGCAGATTTTGCTGGCGACGCTGAATCTTGCTGAGGCGCGGAATAAGCGAATCAGTGCGCGTAATGATTTGCATCGGGATCGGCGGTCGGAATTGTATGGGTTGAATAGTGTGGTTGAGTAATGCAGGCGGGCGTTTTCTGACGGTGGGGTAGAACGGGTGTGTGCTTTCGGCCCGTAGCGGACTGTAATGCAGGGCGATAAGTGCGAAGCGGCGCATCCTCGAAGGTGGGCGAAGGGCACGCTGTTGCGTGCCCGGGTTCTGCCGACCACCTTGTAAAAATTGCCGCGCAGGTGAAAGTTAGTTGGTGACCAGCAGTTCCGGGCCGAGGTAGTCGTTGATGTGGTCGATATCGTCGTCGCCCAGACTGCCCACCGAAGAGGCCAGGCGCAGGCGCGACATCAAGTAGCGCAGCTTGGCCTCGAACAGATCGTGGCGCGCAACGAAGAGCAGCTCTTCGGCATTGAGGACGTCCGAGTTGGTGCTGGTGCCTCCTTCTTTGAAGCCCTTGCGTGTCGAAGTCAGTGAGCGTTCGTTGGACTCCACTGCCTTCTCCAGCGCGTGAATACGTTGGGCGCCGCTCTCTACGCCGCGATACTCACGGGTGGTACCGGTGATGACTTCCTGGCGCGTGGCGTCGAGCTCGTCCAGGGCCTTATAGCTATTGGCACTGGCCTGGCGTGTCAACGCGCTGGTGCCGCCACCGCTGTACAACGGGAAGTTTACTTCCAGCCCGATTGAGCCGTAGCGGTTGCGTTGATTGAGCTCGGAGATTGATTGGCTATCGCCCGCGGTGTAGCCGGCAACGAAATCCAGTGTCGGCCAGTGGCCGGCCCTGGCGCGCTTTACTTCTTCTTCGGCAAGGTCGCTGCTATGACGGCGCGCATGGATCAGCGGGCTGTCGCTCTGGGCTTTGACCAACCAGTCCTGCAGGTTGCTCGGTAGCAGCGGTGGCGTATTGAAGCTCGGACGCAAGGTGGTCAGGGATTCGGGGGTTTCTCCGATGTACTCCTCAAGCTTGCGGCGCGCATTGACCAGGTTGTCCTGCGCTTCGATCAGCTCAACCGCGGCGAGGTCGCGGCGAGCGGCCGACTCGTCGATGTCGGTGACGGTGCCGGCCCCCAACTCCATGCGCCGATTCGCCGAGGCGAGTTGCTCGTCGAAGGCGCTCAGCTTGGACTTGGCAAGGGTGATGGTTTCGCTGGCCAGGAGCACATCGAAATAGCTTTCGGCCAGGCGCACCGCGGCGTCCTGGCTCTTGGCATCGAACACCGCGACGCTGTAGTCGGCACGCTGCTTGCCTTGGCGGTACTCGGCCATTTTCTGTTTGTTGAACAGCGGTTGGCGCAAGCGCACGTTAGCGCCCTTGGAGTCGTAGTCGAGATCCCTTTCGACGCCGCTCTGGCGCTGGGTGCCATTGACCTTGTTGTCGTAGGCCGAGGCACTGATCTGCGGTAGCAAACCCGCCATGCCGATGGCGCGGTTTTCCACACCGGCCTCCTTTTCATGCACGGCGGCGCGATAGACGGGGCCTTGGTACTGCAACAGATCCCAGGCTTGTTTGAGGTCCATGGCGCAGGTCGGGAGGGACAGCGCCAGCAGGCAGAAGAACAGGCAATGACGGTCCATTTCATTGTTCCTTGAAGGAGCTGTCGACACGCTCAAGCATTGGTTTGAGAAGGTAGCTCATCATGCTGCGCTCGCCAGTCTTGATGGTGACGCTGGCGGGCATACCGGGACGAATGTGATTGCTGCCAAGAAGGCTCATGCCATCGGGCGTGACTTCTACCTGAGCCAGGTAGAACGGTTCCTTGCTTTCCTCGTCGAGCAGGCGGTCGGCGGAGACGGTCTTCACGCGGCCGGGGATGTTGGGCGTCTGGGCGTGGTTGAAGGCCGGGAA
Organism: Pseudomonas sp. NPDC098740; assembly: GCF_044760065.1. Lineage (NCBI taxonomy): Bacteria > Pseudomonadati > Pseudomonadota > Gammaproteobacteria > Pseudomonadales > Pseudomonadaceae > Pseudomonas > Pseudomonas sp. NPDC098740. The sequence goes on from NZ_JBIWAM010000001.1 coordinate 45,970, forward strand.
GGCGATGTCCACGGCCAGGCCGGGGACCATTTTGTCGATGGCCTGCACGGGAATCATCGCGTCGACTTGCAGCGGTTCATTGTCCGGAACGATTTCCATGATCTTGAAGCCGGGCTGAATGATCCCGCCGATGGTCGCAATGCTCAGGGACTGGACCATGCCATCGATCGGCGACCGAATCACCGTGTGGGTCACTTCATAGTCCAGCGCACGCAAGCGGTCGGCCAGGGTGGTGTTTTCCTTGGCGGTGTCGGTGAGCTGCGATTCGACTTCCTTCTGGTAATCGTGCTGGCGCTGCAGGATGCGCAGCTTGATTTCGGTGGTCTGGCTACGTATGCGAGCGATGTTATTGAGGTTCTCGGCCTGGCCGGCGGAGAGGTCGGCATTGCTGCGTTCAAGCTCAAGCAGGCGGTTGCGCGGGACATAGCCTTCGGCCGCCAGCGCGCGGGTGCCTTTTAGTTCCTGGTTGAGGAAGTTGATCTGCGAGGCGCGGGCGCCATAGACCTGCTGCAGGCCCTTGAGCTGCACCGCCGACGCCGCGAGGTTTTCCTGCAGGATGCTGATTTCGCCAGCGAGGCCGGCGCGCCGGGTGTCCAGCAGGCGTTGTTGCAGATTCATGGCGGCCACCAGGCGGTGGTCATTCCCGAAGCGCTTGAGCAATTCGGGATCGTAGTTCACCACATCGCGGCCGTCGCGTTCCGCTTCCAGGCGGTTTTCCACCGTCTTGCTGACGATGTACTGGGCGCTGACCGCACCCTGTTCGGACGCGGCACGCAGCGAGTCGAGGCGGACCACCTCCTGGCCTTTTTTCACTGTGTCGCCTTCGCGAACAAGAATGGCCTCCACGGTGCCGCCGCTCAGATGCTGCACGGCTTTGCGATTGCTGGTGACTTTTACCGTGCCTGTCGCTACCACGCCGGCATCCAGGGGCGCCAGCCAGGACCACAGGAGGAAACCGCCGAAGCCGGCGAGCATCAGCAACATGCCCCAGCGCACGGGTTTACCGACGTCCAGATCCACTTCGTTCTTGGGATCGGCGAGAATCATGTCGGTGTGTTGGCTCATTTGCATGATCGATTACTCCCGTGCTTTGACGGAGGCCAGCGGAGTTGATGCGCCTGCAGGCATCACACTGGCCTTGCGCAGCGCTGCGAATACTTCGTCGCGAGTGCCGAGCATCTGCACGCCGCCGTCGCGCAGCATCAGCACCTTATCGACGGCGCAGAGCACATTGGGACGGTGGGAAATCAGAATGACGGTGGCGCCGCGGTTTTTGAGTTGGGTCAGCGCATCGACCAAGGCCTTTTCACCGACGTCGTCGAGGTTGGCGTTCGGCTCATCCAGCACAATCAGATTGGGTTCTCCGTACAGCGCGCGGGCCAAGGCGATGCGTTGCTTCTGGCCACCGGAAAGCGGGCTGCCATCGGTGCCCAGACGGGTCTCATAACCCTGCGCCAAACGCAGGATCATCTCGTGCACTCCAGTCGTCCTGGCGGCGCGGATGACCGCGTCGCTGTCCACTTCGCCAAAGCGCGCAATGTTGTCGGCGATGGTGCCCTCGAACAGCTCCACGTCCTGTGGCAGGTAACCGAGCCAGGGGCCAAGTTCGCCCTTGTTCCAGGTGAATATGTCTGCGCCGTCCAGGCGCACCTTGCCGGCCTGTGCCGGCCAGACGCCGACCAACAGGCGGGCGAGGGTGGATTTGCCCGAGGCGGATGGACCGATAATGCCAAGGCTTTCGCCGGGGGAAAGGTTGAAGCTCACCCCGCGCAGAATCGTGTTGCCGGTGCCGGGGGCACCGGCATACACATTCTCCACCGCCAGCATGCCCACCGGCCGCTGCAGCGACATGCTCGGTGGCCGGCGCGGATAGTCGTTCAGCATGTCGTTCAACCGGCCCCAGGCCGAACGGCAGCCAAGCAGTTGCTTCCACGACGCGATGACTTGTTCCACCGGGCCCAGCGCGCGGCCGGTGAGGATCGAGCAAGCAATCATCATCCCGGGGGTGATCTTGCCTTCGATCGCCAGCAGCGCGCCGGCGCCGAGGATCAGCGACTGCAAAGTGATACGCACGAAGCGCCCGGTGCTGCTGATCAGGGCGGCACGGTCGGAGGCCAGGGTCTGCATTTCCAGAATGCGCAAATGGCTTTGGTACCAGCGTTTGCCGATCGACGGCAGCATGCCCATGGCCTCGATGACCTCGGCGTTGCGCAGGTTGTTGTTGGCGTAGCTGGCGGAGGAGAGGGCGGCCTGATTGGCTTCGGCCAGCGGCTTTTGCGTCGCCTTCTCGGTGAGATAAGCCAGGCCCACCAGAATCAGCGAGCCGATCAGCGTGAGCAGTCCGAGCAGCGGGTGGATCAGATAGGCGACCAGCAGGTAGATCGGCGTCCATGGCGCATCAAAGAAAGCGAACAGGCCATTGCCGGTGAGGAACTGACGCACCTGCGCGAGATCTTGCAGGGCCTGGGCCGGATTACCTCCGGCGCGGCTCAGGTTGCGCTCGAATGCGGCGGTGAAAATGCGTCGATTGAGGTCCATGTCGAGGCAGTTGCCGACCCGGATCAACACGCGGGTGCGGAACATTTCCAGTGTGGCCATCAGCAAGAACAGGCCTATCACCAGAATGGTCAACATCGTCAACGTTGTGACGTTGCGACTTACCAAGGCCCGATCATAGACCTGCAACATATAAATAGCTGGCGTCAACATCATGACGTTGATGACGCCGCTGAACCCTGCCAGCGAGTAAAAACTGCGGCGGAGTCGAAAAAGCGCGTCAGCCAGTTCTGATCGAATGCTCGATTGTTTGTGCATTTGGGTGACCCCTCTTCGAAAAGCCGTTAGCCCTTGCGGCATAGCAGCTAAAAGATGTAGTCCGCAGGCAGCTGATCGATACGCAGGGTGGTCGCTCTAGGGCGGATCTCCTGCAAATCTCTGCGTTGCTTCCATAGCCAGCAGCGTAGGTGGCGTCGACATAATCTGAAATAACATTTCGCTCTAACAGTGCGAAGAACTGCCTATAAGTCCCACAAAAACAACTAGTTATAAGGCCAATCACCAGTCGTCAGTTTTACGTGTCGTAAAATTGACAATTTTTCGCTATGCAACTTTAGTCTCTGTCAATGAGGGAACCGCGCGTCTGGAGCCTGTCAACTTTTTGGCAACGCAAGGCGCGATGATTTTCCCGAGGGAGCACAGCATGTCGATCATTTCGTTCTTCTGCAGAGTGAAGGGGCTGTTCAGCAAGTTCGCCTTTACTTCAAGTTTCCATGGCCCACCCAGGGCTCGGACTCGCTCTGCCTAATCGCTCAGCGAGCCATTCTTTCGCGAATTCCAGGCGCGCATCCCGGAGGGGCCGTGTAACGGCTCTGCCTTCCCGCGCCAGCGCTCGCCCAAAAAAAAAGAACCAACACACTGCGCAAGCCAGCACCGGACTGGGCGTGGGAGGATTCTTATCGTCCCGTGCCCTTCCCCAAAGAGATCGAGGGCAATCAAAATGGCCAATTTCAACAAGTCGGACCTGGAATTCATCCTCAAACAAATCTTTATCGCAGAAGCCCATGCCGACGGCGCCAGCCTCAGTGATTTGCTACCCAACAGTCAGGTGCCATTCGGCCTGCGCACCGTCGATGGCAGCTACAACAACCTGGTCGCCGGACAAACCGAATTTGGCGCCGCGGACAATTCTTTCCTGCGCCTGCTGGATGCCTCTTATAGAGCGGCCTATGCCGGGACCGGGTCGGTGATCGACCCGCAGCCACGGATTATCAGTAACCTGATCAATGATCAGACCGCCAGCAACCCGGCCGCGGTTGCGGCGAACGGCGGTGCCGACCCGGTGATCAGCCCAGGTTTCGATGGTGTGTTTGGCACGGCCGACGACAAGGAAGTGTTCTTCATCCCCAACCAGTCGCCGGACGTTGGTCTGACCGCCGGCTTCAACTCGTGGATGACCTTCTTTGGCCAGTTCTTCGACCACGGCCTCGACCTGCTCAGCAAGAGCAGTACCGACATTGTGTTTATTCCGCTGCAGCCAGACGATCCGTTGTTCGTGCCGGGCAGTCCGACCAACTTCATGGTGCTGTCACGTGCTGTGCGTACGGCCGGCGCGGACGGAGTTCTCGGCACTAGCGATGATGGCCAGCCCAACACCACCTCGCCGTTCGTGGACCAAAGCCAAACTTACAGCTCGCATCCCTCGCATCAGGTGTTCCTGCGCGAGTATGTCCTCAACGCGGCAGGTGACCCTGTTGCAACGGGACGCTTGATTACCAACCGCGATCTCGGCGCCGATGGCAAGTACGGCACGGCCGATGATGGCGACGGCGAAAATGGCGGCATGGCGACCTGGGCAGTGGTCAAGGCCCAGGCCCGTGACATTCTCGGCATCAACCTGACCGACGCCGATGTGCACAGCGTGCCGCTGCTGGCAACCGATGCGTATGGCAACTTCATGCGGGGCTCGAGCGGCATGCCGCAGGTGGTGATGCGCATCAGTAACGGCGCTGACAATATCGCCGGGACGGCTGATGACGTCACGCAACTGGTCGAAGGCAACCGGGATGCTCCGATCAGTCTGGCCAGCGCCGTGAGCACCGGGCATGGCTTCCTCGACGACATCGCCCACAATGCCGCGCCGGTAGCCGTCGGCGGGGTTCTGCAGGCGGATGCTGACGCCGATATCGGCAATGCGCAGCCCGTTGGCGCGGGCGGCAAAAACCTGACCTACGACAACGAACTGCTCGACGCTCACTACATTGCCGGCGATGGCCGGGCGAACGAGAACATCGGTCTGACCGCCGTGCACCATGTGTTCCACTCCGAGCACAACCGCCTGGTCCAGCAATCCAAGGACACCATCCTTGCTGCCGGCGATCTGGCGTTTCTCAATGAGTGGCTGGTGGACGATGTGGCCGCGATACCGACCACACTCGCCGAAATCGCAGCATTGGTGTGGGACGGCGAACGGCTGTTCCAGGCCGCCAAGTTCGGCACCGAGATGCAGTACCAGCACCTGGTGTTCGAGGAGTTCGCGCGGACCGTTCAGCCGCAGATCGACGAATTCCTTGCCCCCAACGGCTATGACACCTCGATCAATCCGGCCATCCTCGCCGAGTTCGCCCACGTGGTGTACCGCTTTGGTCACTCGATGTTGACGGAGACTGTCGATCGCTTCGACCCCGAGTTCAATCCGCTCCTCACTGACCCGAACAACCCGGACTCGCAACTCGGTCTGATCGCGGCCTTCCTCAACCCGTTGGCGTTCGCCGGCAGCGGGGCTACCGCGGACGAAGCGGCAGGAGCGATCATTCGCGGTGTGACCCGCCAGCTCGGCAACGAGATCGATGAGTTCGTCACCGAAGCGTTGCGCAACAATCTGCTCGGTCTGCCGCTCGATTTGCCGGCCCTGAACCTGGCGCGTGGTCGCGACACTGGCATCCCCACGTTGAATGAGGCGCGGCGTGAGTTCTACCAATCAACCGGTGACAGCCAACTCAAGCCGTACATCAGTTGGGCTGACTGGGCGGACAACCTCAAACACCCCGAGTCGTTGGTCAACTTCATCGCGGCCTATGGCACGCATGACACCATTACGGCCGCGACTACGCTGGCAGGCAAACGCGATGCTGCCCTGGCGCTGGTGTTCGGTGGTGCCGGTTCGCCGGCTGACCGCCTGGACTTCCTCAACGGCAGCGGTGCCTGGGCCAACGTAACGAAGGCCGGCAGGGACGGGGTACTGGGTACCGCAGATGACCTGACGGGTGTAACGATCACGGGCGTCGACGACATCGACTTCTGGGTCGGTGGCCTCGCCGAGCAGAAGATGCCGTTCGGCGGGATGCTCGGCTCGTCGTTCAACTTCGTGTTTGAGACCCAGATGGAGGCGTTGCAGAACGGTGACCGCTTCTACTATCTGTCGCGCGTCGCGGGCCTGAACTTCGGCACCGAGTTGGAAAACAACTCCTTGGCCAAGCTGATCATGCTCAATACCGATGTCACCCACCTGTCGAACACCGTGTTCCTGACGCCGACGTTCACCCTCGAAGTGAATCAGGCCAATCAGTTCACTAACCTTGGCGTGGACGGCAAAGCCGATCCGACGGGCGGCCTGATGATCAACGGCGTGGAAATCGTGCCGCTGGTGATCCGCGACAACCCCAACACTGTTGGCGCGGACAGTAATTATCTGCAGTACACCGGTGAAGACCATGTCGTCCTGGGCGGTACCGCCGGTAATGACATCATCATCTCCGGTGACGGTGATGACACCCTTTACGGCGACGGCGGCAACGACCGCCTCGAAGGCGGCGCCGGGAACGATGCGGTACTGGGCGGCGCGGGCGATGACATCATTACCGACTCGTTCGGCGACAACCGTCTGGAAGGCAATGCCGGCAACGATGTGATCGTGGCTGGCAGCATGCTGGCTGGAGGCAACCTGATCCTGGGGGGCGATGGCCAGGACTTCATCATCACCACCGAAGACGTCAGCATCACCTTCGGCGGTCAGGGTGACGATTTCATCCTCGGTGCCAAGACCAACCTGCCAGCCACCGGCAACGAAGGCGATGACTGGATCGAGAAAGGCACCCAGGACGGCGCGCCTGGCGATAACGCCTCGCCGTTGCTCAATGACGATACGATCGGCAACGACATCTTTGTCGGTGGTGGTGGCTTCGACGAAATGATCGGCGAGGGTGGGGACGACATCTTTGTCGGCAGCGATGCCCAGGACAATATGGACGGTATGTCCGGTTTCGACTGGGTAACCCACAAAAATGACCGGGTCGGCGTGACCGTTGACCTGACCATGGCTGCGCTGGCGCAGCCACACGGCAACGCACCAAACCAGAACAACGGGCCGTTCAATCCGGTCGGCGCCTCGCCGGCCTCGATCCTCGACCGTTTTGCCGAGGTCGAAGGCTTGTCTGGTTCGCAATTCGGCGATGTGCTCAAGGGCGATAATGTTAACGCGGTCACTATCGTCGACCACGGTGGCACCACGGGCAGTGCGCTGACCAATGTGGCGCTGATCCGTGGACTGGAGCAGTTTCTGGCCGACGCCGGTTTGCCGACCACCGGCTTTGCCACGGGCAACATCATCCTGGGTGGCAATGGCAGTGACCTGATCGAGGGCCGAGGTGGTGATGATCTGATCGATGGCGACAAATGGCTCAACGTCAGGATTGCGGTCTATGACGCCGGTGACGTCAATCATACCGGCCCCGAGATCGCCAGCTTCGACAGCATGGTCGACATGATTCCGTTCATGATCGATGGCACGTACAACCCGGGTCAGCTCAAGGCCGTGCGGGAAATCCTGCCCGGCACCTCGACGGGCGGGGCGGCCTTTGACACCGCCATTTTCTCCGGGCTTCAGTCCGAGTATGTGGTGACGCTTGACACCCGTGGCACGGCCAATGTGGCGGACGATGTCTGGACGGTGACCGATACCGAAGTGGGTCGCGACGGTACCGATACCCTGTTGCATATCGAACGCCTGCAGTTCGCCGATACCCAGCAAGTGCTGGTGCCGGGGCTGAATGCGCAACCGGTCGGCAGACCAACCGTCACGGATGCAAACGGCGGCGCAATCACAGTGGGCGACACGCTGACGGTGAACGTGGCCGGGGTGCGCGATGCCAACAACATCGCGGTGGGTAATCTGCAGGGTTTTATCAACAACGCCTCGGTGTCCTACTATTGGCAGTTTGAAGCCGACCCGGGCACCGGCATTTTCGAAGACATCATTCTGCTGCCTGCCGGTGACCTGGCATTCCAGAGCGCAGACGGCACCGCCTTCAAGGTCTCGCCTGATCTGGCCGGGCTGTCACTGAGGGTCAAGGCGATCTATCAGGATGGTCATGGCACGACTGAAGTGCTGTTCTCGCAGCCGACTGCCGTGGTGGAACCCGGCGCGCCGGTTGTGCCGACGGCCCAGACACCCGTTGTCAATGCTACCGCGGGCGGCGAGGGCCTTCACATGGTCCGCTCCGACCTCAACTTCATCCTTGATCAGATCAAGATTGCCGAGGCTGACGCGGCCGGTCAGGACATCCTTTCGCTGATCCCGAATATCCGCGCGCCGTTGGGCCTGCGTTCGGTCGATGGCTCGAACAACAACCTGATGAACCACAACGGCATCAACAACACCGAGTTTGGCGCCGCCGATAACGTCTTTCCGCGCGTGACCGATCCGGTCTTCAATCCCGCGGAAGGTGCGCCTGCCGGTTTCTTCGGCCCCGGCTCGCCGGCCATTCCGGGATCGTCGTATCAGCAGACCAGCGGCTACGTGTTTGACTCGCAACCGCGCACCATCAGTAATCTGATCGTCGACCAGACGTCGAACAACCCGGCGGCCTATGCCACGGCTTACGACCCGGGTGCGGACGGTGTGCTCAACTTCGGCGCGGAGGATAACGACGACGTGCTCAAGGATGGCACACGGATAGTCGCCAGCCCCGGCATGGATGGTCAGTTCGGTACTGCCGACGACCACGATGTGTACCTGTTCGAGAACACCACGGCGGATGCGGGGTTGTCCGCGCCGTTCAACGCCTGGATGACCTTCTTCGGGCAGTTCTTCGATCATGGGCTGGACCTGCTGACCAAAGGCGGTTCGGGCACCATCTTCATTCCGCTGCAACCGGATGATCCGCTGTATGTGCCCGGCGGCCACACTAACTTCATGGTGCTGACCCGTGCGACCAACCAGCCAGGGGCGGATGGCGTTCTCGGCACGGCCGACGACATCCATGAGCACACCAACACCACGTCGCCATTCGTGGACCAAAACCAGACCTACAGCTCGCACCCATCACACCAGGTGTTCCTGCGCAGTTATGAGCTTACCGACAATGGCCCCATCGCGACCGGCAGGCTGATCACTAACCGTGACCTGGGGGCGGATGGCAAGTTTGGGACTTCAGACGACACCGAAATCGGTGGTATGGCGACCTGGAAGGTGGTCAAGGCGCAGGCCAACGACATTCTGGGTATCCACCTTACCGATGCCGACGTCGATAACTCGCCGCTGTTGGCGACCGACGCCTATGGCAATTTCATCAAGGGGCCGAACGGCTTCCCGATGGTCGTGATGAAGGGGGTTGACGGTCTGGGCGGCACGGCTGATGACGTTCTGGTCGAAGGCAATCCGCTTTCCCCCATTAGCCTGACCAATGCGGTGCGCACCGGACACCAGTTCCTCGCCGACATTGCCCACAATGCAGCGCCGGTGTTCAGCAGTGGCGTGCTCGTGCCTGACGCGGATTACGATATTGGCAACGCAGTGCCGTTCAATCCGCACACCGGGGCCAACCTGGCCTACGACAACGAGTTGCTCGATGCGCATTACATTGCTGGCGACGGCCGGGTCAACGAGAACATCGGCCTGACCGCGGTGCATGCGATCTTCCACTCCGAGCACAATCGGCTGGTCGCGCAGACCAAGGACACCGTGCTCGATTCGGGTGACCTGGCCTTCCTCAACGAGTGGCTACTGACTCCGGTGAGCGTGTTGCCCGCCAACCAGACGGAGATCGATGCGCTGGTGTGGAATGGCGAGCGCTTGTTCCAGGCTGCCAAGTTCGGCACCGAGATGCAGTATCAGCACCTGGTGTTCGAGGAGTTTGCCCGGACCATCCAGCCTAACGTCGACCTGTTCTTCGCACCGACCCAGGTCTATGACGTTGACCTCGATGCCTCTATCGTCGCCGAGTTCGCCCACACCGTGTACCGGTTTGGCCACTCGATGCTGACCGAGACCGTCGATCGCTTCGACGTCGATTTCAACGTGGTCGGCGATCCGAACAGTGCTGATCCTGATCAGCAACTCGGCCTGATCGCGGCGTTCCTCAACCCGTTGGCGTACGCCGCCAGTGGGGTAACGCCCGAGGATGCGACCAGTGCGATCGTGCGTGGGATGACTCGGCAAGCCGGTAACGAAATCGACGAGTTCGTCACCGAGGCGCTGCGCAGTAACCTGCTAGGCCTGCCGCTTGACCTGCCGGCGATCAATATCGCCCGTGGCCGCGACGTGGGGATTCCTTCGCTCAATGCGGTCCGCCGCGACATCTACAGCCAAACCGGTGATACCCAACTCAAGCCGTACACCAGCTGGGTCGACCTGGTGCAGCACCTCAAACATCCAGAGTCGTTGATCAACTTCATCGCGGCCTATGGCACTCATGACACGATCACGGCGGCGACCACGCTGGAAGGCAAACGCGCTGCAGCCCTGGCGCTGGTATTTGGTGGTACGGGTGCGCCGGCTGACCGTCTGGACTTCCTCAACGGCACTGGCACTTGGGCCAACGTGACGCGGGCTGGCAAGGATGGGCTGCTGGGTACTGCCGACGATCTGAAGGGTGTGACTGTCACGGGGGTCGATGCCATCGATCTGTGGATCGGCGGCCTGGCCGAAGAGAAAACTCCGTTCGGCGGCATGTTGGGCTCGACGTTCAACTTCGTGTTCGAGAACCAGCTGGAAAAACTGCAGGACGGTGACCGCTTCTACTACCTGGAGCGCACCGCTGGCCTGTCGATGAACGCCGAACTGGAAAGCAACTCGTTCGCCAAGCTGATCATGGCCAACACCTCGGCCACGCACTTGCCGGGCCTGGTGTTCTCGGACCCTGGGTTCTATCTGGAAAGGGACCAGAGCAAGCAGTACAACGATGGCCTGGGCAACGCCGATCCGCTTGGCGAGAACGGCGAGCAGGTGGTGTTCCGCGACAACCCGCTGACCGCGGGGCCGGACGCCAACTACATCAAATACACAGGTGAAGAGCACATCGTGCTGGGCGGCACCAACAATGCCGACATCCTCATCGCCAGTGAAGGCGATGACACGGTCTGGGGCGACGGCGGCAACGATCGCATCGAAGGCGGTGACGGCAACGACCAACTGCGCGGTGGTGCCGGCGACGACATCATCAGCGACCGCGGCGGCGACGATAACATCCAGGGTGGCGACGGCAACGACGTGCTGCACGGTGGCAACGGCGTCAACCTGATCATTGGCGGGTTCGGTAATGACTTCATCGTGACTGGTGAAGACGCTTCCGAGGCCATCGGTGGCCACGGCAACGACTTCATCCTGGGCAGCAAAGCCAACGAACAGGACATGGGTAACGAAGGCGACGACTGGATCGAGAAGGGCACTTCGGACGGTGCGCCTGGCGACAACTTCGACCCGCTCGGCAACGACCCTATAATCGGCCACGATGTGTTCATCGGCGGTAACGAGAACGATAAGTTCAACGGCGAAGGCGGCGACGACATCATGGTCGGCAGTCTCGGCCTGGGTGACCGCTATATCGGCGGCTCAGGCTATGACTGGGCAACCTTCAAGGGGCTCGCACAGGGCGTGACCATCGATTTCACCGACCGCTTTTTCAATGTTCCGTCGGTACCGGGTTCGGGTGCTTCGGCGCAGGTGCGTTTCGACATCATGGAAGGTCTGTCGGGTTCGTCCCACGGTGACTTCCTGCGCGGTGACAACGAAGATGCCACCTCGCTGCCCACTGCGGGTGCAACCGGCAGTGTGCTGACCAACATCAACCTGATCGACGGCCTCGCTGATCTGCTGCCCGCCGGAGCGACGTTCTTCGACGGCGGCAACATCATCCTCGGCGGTAGCGGCAGCGACCTGATCGAAGGTCGCGGTGGTGACGACATCATCGACGGTGACAAGTGGTTGAACGTACGCATCAGCGTACGGGCGAACGCTGATGGCACTGGCGCGGAAATCGCCACGTTCAACAGCATGGAGCCACTGGTGCCGTTTATGCTGAACGGTACTTACAACCCGGGCCAGTTGGTCATCGTGCGGGAGATTCTGACCGGCACCGACAGCTTCGACACCGCTCTGTTCTCCGGTACTGCGGGGGAATACGGCGTCGAGATCGATGGCGACACGGTCATTGTGACCGACTCGGTGGCGGGGCGTGATGGCGTCGATCGCCTGACGGGCATCGAGCGACTGCAGTTCGCTGACGTTGCGCAATCGTCCGGAGTGGGCACCGCTCAAAACAACGACCCATCGGGTCATCTGGCAATCCTCGATGCTGCCACCGGTGTGCGTGACGATACGCCTGTCGCCGGCCAGTTGTTGCGCGTCAGTGATCGGGCGGTACACGACGCGGACAACCAAAGCGTGACCAATCCGACCGGCGCGGTGACCGGTGGGGTGGCTTACTACTGGCAGGTTGAAACCATTGCCGGCTCGGGCATCTATGACGACATCACCTTCGTCGCCGCTGGCGAGGCATCGCGGGCGAGCGGCACCACCTACCGGGTGACGGACGATGTGGCGGGTCTGAACATCCGCGTCCGGGCGGTGTACCAGGATGCCAAGGGTACGCTGGAGATCGTCGACTCGTCCGGGAACAGTACACCGACCGAAGGGCCGACCATAACCGGGCTTACCGTGCAAAACCAGCTGTTGACCGCTGCCCCGGCGAGCATCATTGACCTCGATGGTCTGAGCAATCCGCAGTTCACCTACCAGTGGCAGGCGAACGACGGGCTGGGCTTCGTCAACATCGCCGGCGCTACCGCTAGCACGTTCGCGCTTGGCCAGGCTCAGGTCGGCCAGGAAGTGCGCGTGGTGATGGGTTACGTGGATAACTTCGGTGTGGCCGAAAGCGTTTCATCCAACATCCTGGGGCCGGTGGACAACGTCAACGATGCACCGACTGAAGGGCCGACCGTAACCGGGCTTGCCGTGCAGAACCAGCTGTTGACCGCTGACCCGGCGAGCATCATCGACGTCGATGGCCTGAGCAATCCGCAGTTCACCTACCAGTGGCAGGCGAGCAACGGGCTTGGTTTTGTCAACATCGACGGCGCTACCGGTAGCACGTTCGCGCTTGGCCAGGATCAGGTCGGCCAGGCAGTGCGCGTGGTGGTCGGTTACGTGGATGACTTCGGTGCGGCCGAAAGCGTTTCCTCCAACATCCTGGGGCCGGTGGCTAACGTCAACGATGCACCGACAGGCGCGTTGCTGATCAGCGATACGACACCGGATCAAGGGCAGGTGCTGACCGCGCTGACGGCTGGGATTGCCGATCTGGATGGGCTGGGCACCTTCAGCTTCCAGTGGCAGCAAGGTGTCGGCGCGTCCTTTACCGACATCAACGGCGCCACCGCAACGACCTTCACCCCTGGTGCGGCGCAGGTCAATCTGCAACTGCGAGTGATCGTGCGCTACACCGATGGCTTCGGTACGCTGGAGTCGGTGACCTCGGCGGCGACGGTGGCGGTTGCGGCACTGGGCGTGGTGCTGCAGGGCAACGATTTGGCGAACACCCTCACCGGCACCTTAGGAAACGATGTGCTGCTTGGCCTGGGCGGGAACGATACGCTGAATGGCCTGGCCGGTATCGACCAGTTGTTTGGCGGCACTGGCAACGACATCCTCAACGGCGGAGACGACAACGACGTCCTCAATGGCGAGGACGGCAACGACACCCTCAACGGTGGGCTCGGCGCGGATGCCATGACCGGCGGTGCCGGCAACGACACGTTTGTGGTCGACAACGTCGGTGACCTTGTCACTGAGGCGCTGGGTGGTGGTACCGATCTGGTGCAAACCAGCCTGACGAGCTACCAGCTCGGTGCCAACGTCGAGAACCTGACCTATACGGGCGCCGGTAACTTCACCGGTACCGGAAACGCGCAGGCCAACATCATCACCGGCGGGGTGGGTAACGACCTCCTCAATGGCGGTGCAGGTGCTGACCGGATGCTGGGGGGAGCCGGCAACGATACCTACGTTGTCGATGCAGCCTTAGACGTGCTGGTCGAGGTGGCGGGTGGCGGTACGGACACCGCGCAGACTTCGCTGGCCAGCTACACGCTGGGCGCTAATGTCGAGAATCTGACCTACACCGGAGTCGGCAACTTCGTCGGCAACGGTAACGGGTTGAACAACGTCATCACCGGCGGGGTGGGTAATGACACCCTCAATGGTGGTGGCGGCAACGACCAACTGTTCGGTGGCATTGGCACGGATACCCTGAACGGTGGCACTGGCAATGACTTTATCGATGGCGGTACTGGCAACGATACGGTCACTGGCGGTGCCGGCAACGACATGATGGTTGCCAGCAATGGCAACGATATCTTCATGTTCGCAGCGGGCTTCGGGACCGATCAGATCATCGGCTTCGATGCCGACGCGGTGGGAGGCCAGGACCGGCTCGATATTTCCGCGTTCGGCGTCACTGCTGCGACCTTTGCCGGCAGCGTCATCATCACCGATGTCGGTGCGGATACCTTGCTCAGCTACGCAGGACCTGACTCCATCCGCCTGGTCGGTGTGGCCGATGCAACAACCGTCACTGCCTCAGACTTCATTCTCGCCACTTGAGGTCCTGATCAGTACTGTCGCAGACGCGTGAAAAGGGAGGGGAGGGCATGGATGCCCTCCCTTTTTTTTACAAAACTGGCTGTTTGTTGAGCTGAAAATGGGTGAACCACCGTCCTCGGCCTGCTCACCCTGTTTCTGTTAATCGGTTTTCGACACACCCGCCACCTGTCACCCAAACGTGATGAATGCTTCCCACTGACTCTTAACTGCTGAACAAGCTGATAAGACTCCAGGCTGCCCCTATCGCAAAAATGAAAAGAATGAGTACCAGCGTGAGGATTAGCGGTTCGACGCGCATGAAAGTGACTCCTCAGAAGGGCGAGCAATGCGCGCCTGATCTGCGGCGCAGGTGTTTTTCAAGGCAACGGTTGCAGGTATACGGAGTGCCCCAGGAAAGTTGTTTTTCCCGTGGTAACAGCGCTTCAAACTCTCAATTCATGCGCTAGTGAACCCACAGCATTCTCTATGCCAAAAAACTAAACAGCCTATAATTCCCCGCCGGCGGGGCAGCCTGATTCTGTGGCTGGTTCTCCATCAAAAAAGTTGAAACAGGATGCGGGTTATACAGCCCATTTATGGGGGATTTCTCTCGACGTGGGTATGGCAATATTGCAGGTAGCTTTGGTTGGTATTGGAGGACGGTTCTGGCGCGCTCTGTCCGCTTATGGCTGAGGTACGTGCTTGCGCCTTTCGCGACCTGCTGATATCGACCTGATGCGGACACTGAAAAAGGAACTGCAGTTGAACGAACAGACATTGTCCATGCGCCTGGAGCGCGTGGCAGCGCATGTGCCAGCAGATGCGCGCCTGGCCGATATCGGCTCGGATCACGGCTACCTGCCGGTGGCGTTGATGCGCCGTGGCGCCATCGCGGCGGCGGTGGCCGGAGAGGTGGCATTGACGCCGTTCCGCTCGGCCGAACGCACCGTGCGCGAGAACGGCCTGGACCAGCGGATCACCGTGCGCCTGGCCAATGGTCTGGCGGCGATCGAGCCGGGAGACGGGATCACGGCGATCAGCATCTGCGGCATGGGCGGCGAGACGATCCGCGACATCCTCGACAGCGACAAGGCACGTCTGAGCGGCCAGGAGCGCCTGATTCTGCAGCCCAACGGCGGCGAGCAGCCACTGCGCCAATGGCTGATGGAAAATGGCTACCGCATCCTCTGCGAGGAACTGCTGCGGGAAAATGGCTTCGACTACGAAATCATCGTCGCCGAGCGCGCCGGGCCGGTGATGTACACCGCCCAGGAGCTTTACTTCGGCCCGCTGCAGATGCAGGCACGCAGCCCGGCGTTCCTGATCAAGTGGCAGCGCATGCTGCGCGAGAAGCAGAAAACCCTCACCCACTTCGCCCGTGCGCGGCAGGCCGTGCCCGAGGAGAAAGTGCAAGACATCGCCCGGCAGGCCCGGTGGATCACCGAGCTGCTGGCTTGAGCCCGGTCCAGAGTTTGTACGAAAAAGTCGCCGAGCGGCAATCAGGCGAACCGAAAACAGGCGAGGAACGGCCGGGGTCGCGCTCGACTTTACTGTTTGTAAATGAGCATCCGATCGGACTCGATGCTGGATGTACTGCTTGAAATTGTTATCCGCGTCATTTGCTACCCAGCAGGCCGGGCGTTCATCAAGGTCGCAATATTGGGATGGCGACCGGATAGAACGGTATGGTGTGCGGAAACACCAGAAAACGAGTCCATCACCGAGCGGGGAACCGCAAGGTGTGTTTGTACTCGAGTCGATGCAGTTCAGGCAGTACACATTAGGCTGAGCAAGCCAGCTTTTTGGCCGTTAGCTTCGAGGGCATCTGCCGCCTGCGCGGTTGAGTTCACTGACAGCTAGTCACTTGGTAGCCGATCGACGAGGAAATCCACTAAAGTCTTCACCCTTCGGATCGGCGTGCCAACGGTAGTGACCTAAAGAAGCGACTAAATTTTGTGATGGATCTCCAGCATCCTGAACGTCACTTTTCCGCCCTCGGTGGGATAGCCGGTGTTGTCCTGCACATACGCACCCGCTTTGAAATACAGTGGTTTGGTCTTCCAGCTCGGGTCGATGGTGGTTCTCCAGTTGTATCCTGCTGCGCTAATGCCCAGCGCGCCCTTCGGGCTGAGGTGGATCTGGTAGGAAAAATTGCTGTTGAGCGGCACACCCGTCGCAATGGTAATCACCTGGCCTTCTTCATCGTCGGGACGCATGCGCACCTTGGCGACAATGTTTCCCGTCGAAGTCGACGTTTTGTACTGGTATTCCAGCTTCACCATGGGGCTGTTGCTGTCCTTGTTGTGAATCTGGCCAATCACGATCTTGCCGGTGCTCGGAACCTGATTGACGGCCAGATTCGCCCGCAAGGTGTTATCCGCCGCTGAATACTGCCAGTTGCGCAGCGTTCCATCGCTATAGGTTTCCCGCAACTCGCTACGCGGGTAAATGGCGTTGGCCGTCCTGGAACCGGTCACAGGTGCCCAGAAGGAAAGGGTAGCGGCTTCAGAACTGAAATACTGGCCCTTGAACCCTTGCGCCAGTCGAGGCGTTTCTATGGTGGCCGGTGGGCTGCCTTCAGGGATGCTTAAATTCCAGGTGGCGAGGTCGATCATGTCAAGAATCCTGTATGCGGGGACTGTTACAGCCACAGTTGCGCTCGAACCCGCGCTATTGAGCTGTGTCAGTTGGGTCTGCTGATTAGGAAATTCGTATGGCGGTAGATTGACGTCAAATGTTCGTCGATGGAGTTATTGCAGGCTTTGTGCCCACGGGGGTAACCGTTAGTCGGCTATTTTGGGAGTTGACGGAACTATTGCGGGTTGGCTTAGCAACGGCAGCGAACAGCGGTGGACCGGTCGGCCAGGACGAGTGCATGCACTGGACGAAGAACACGCGCAGAATCTGGTTCTGAATAACCGGCGCGCCGCGCCATAAAGACAGGAGACCGCTCATGAGCGACCGAAGCAATTTTGCGCTGTTGAGCTTTGATCCGGCGTTTGCGTCGTTGCGCGATGGCCTTTCGGTCGCTCTGCAGATTGACGACACACTCTGGGTGGCGAACGACGAAACCACGAGCCTGGAACGCCTGAAAATCCAGGATGCTGCGCCCGGCGGTGGCGTAAGGTGCGACGAGCACCATTCATTTCCACTCCTGGAATATCTGGATCTGCCCCTACCGAAACAAGACGCCGAGATCGATATCGAGGGCTTGGCCTATGTCCATGACAGTGGTTACCTCTGGGTGGTGGGCTCCCATAGCCTGAAGCGCAAGAAGGCCGAGGCCGGCACTTCTGCACAGAAGAATATCAAGCGCCTGTCGACGGTAGAGGCGGACGGCAATCGCTTTCTGCTGGCCCGCATCCCTGTGGTGCAGCAGAACGACAGCTATGTACTCGCCAGGAAAGTGGATGCCGATGGACGTACGGCGGCGCAGTTGCAGGGCAACGAAGTCGGTAACGACCTGACCGCGGCCATTGCTGAAGATCCTCAGCTACGCGACTTCCTGCGTATCCCGGGTAAGGACAACGGCTTCGATATCGAAGGGTTGGTGGTGATCGGCTCGCGCCTTCTGCTGGGGCTGCGTGGACCGGTTCTACGCGGCTGGGCCGTGTTGCTGGAGATCGAACCCGAGCTGAACGACGCCTCGTCTGACACGCTGGTGCTGAAGAAGATCGGTCCGGATGGGCGCCGCTACCGCAAGCACTTTTTCGCGCTCAATGGCCTGGGCTTGCGTGACCTGTGCACCCGCGGTGACGATCTGCTGATCCTGGCGGGCCCCACCATGGAGCAGGACGGTCCGGTAACGGTCTTCCGCTGGCGCGGCGGTTTCGCGTCCGACGAGGAAAGCGTGGTCTTCACCGATCAATTGGAGAAGGTGCTGGAGGTGCCTTTCGGGCAAGGCAACGATCACGCTGAGGGCATGTGTCTGTTCCAATCGGGCGAGCAGCCTGGGGAGGCTCTGCTGATCGTCTACGACTCTGCGGCGCAGAGTCGTAAACACGGCGATACGGATGTGGAAGGGGACCTGTTCATCCTGGATTAGCCACGCACATCGACGTCAACGCGGCCTGTTGATCAGTTTGCCTGGGCTGCTGGTCGCCATCCTCGGACTTGCCGCACTGGCCCTGCAGTTCGAGTCGGTCTTCATCGCGGTGAAATGGCTCGGCGTTGCCTTTATCCTGTTCATCGCCTGGAACTTATGGTCAAAGAACACCGAACAAATGCAGGCACCTCCAAAGCGCTCAGCAGGCGCGGGCCTTCTCGCCGAAACCGTGCTGACTCTGAGTAATCCAAAAGCCGTCGTATTTTTCGGCGCGGTGTTGCCCCATGCATTTGATCTGACGGCTCTGTCCTAGCCAGAAGTCATCTTCATTACCGCGCTCGGCATCGGGATCGATCTCACCGTCCAATTGACTTACCTCGTTACCCCGTCGCGAATCAAGCGGGCCATCCAGTCACCGAAGGCAATGAAGCGTCTGAATAGAACGTCAGCAGGCGTAATGACGGGTTGTGCGGGTTGGGTGGACGTTTGCTGATGGCGGATTTAAGACGCAACCAGTGACCGCTAATGGCCGTTTTCTGCCGATCGCGTCGTAGATAGTCTGGATCGAATCTAACCACTGACTCGCCAGGGGCGCGTCCGAGCGAAATGTTGATTTGCAGGACCAGGCCTGAGTTCATCCCTCTATTTGAGTATTCATGCGCCGTAACAAGCGGCTATAACAATGAGTGCGAGAAAACAGACCAACTGCACGCAAAAGAAGGTAAATCGAACCGCCACGAACGTATCGGTTTGCACATGGGATACGTGAACCAGAGGCTGGCACACGCGAGCGATCAGGACGATTATGGACAAGTAGCTCACTGCAGGGCCGTCGACACCAAGGGCTGAAATCACGAACACGATGACGCCAAAGACAGGCAGATTTTCCACACAGTTCGCGTGTGCTCTTGTCCCGCGCCGATACCAATCCTCGCCTTCGAGCTGATCGCTTCGGAAAGAAGCAATCGGAACATTCGAGAACAAGATTCTGACCCATCGATACACCCCGACGGTTGCCATCAACAACAGTAAAGTCCAGGTCGCAAATCCAAGCAGCATCCACATCGAAATCGTCATGGCTGCCATCCTCAATCAATCTTTTTCAGCACGTCATTCCACAGCCGCGCGGCCGATGCGTGGTCGGCCGCGGCCTGTCGATCAATGGCTCATGATGGGTGCCAGTGCGGTCTGAACCCTGGACATCTGTGCTGGCGTTGTCATGCACGTAAGCAGCCGGCCAAAGTGTGGATGCTGCACGCCCGAGATAATGTATTGCCAGCGGTAGGCGCTCAGCACGGAGGCTTTGATTTGCGCTGTCTCATCGACACTGAACGATCGTGAAGCATTTCGAATAAAGTAGTCGGCATCGGATGCCGATTGTGCCTGCAGGATTGCGTCGACCGCCGCCACCAGCGCAATCAGATCGTTCACTGCCTGGTCGCGGGCGGCCGGGGAGAGTTTCGCGTGCTCCGCCTCCCACTCCAGTTCATCGAGTACGACGTGCCGGCTTTCATCCTGCCAGTGAAATTTGAAGACATCCTTGAAGAGTGGGCACAACTCCTCGCGCGGGGCGATGCTTCGCACGTAGTGCGTCTGAACAAACAGCTCGATATGACAGGTCAGCGCCAGCACCGACCAGGTGCTGGCCGCCAGTACCGCGCGCGCCACATCGTTTGGATCGGCAACTGGACGATATCCCGCTGGCAATTGCGTACCCATCATCGTCTCAATGCGCCGGAACAGCTCCTGATGCTTGATCTCGTCGTTGGAAAAGCGCACCAGCGCTTCTAGTGCGAGCTGATCGTCAAATACATGGGCCCCACCTTGATCGAGCATTTTGGCACTGATAAAACGCTCGACCAGGCCAAAGATATACGTATAGGTTCGGCCCTGAATCTGGCTAAGCAGGCGCGCCTCGTCCGCGGCGAGAAAGGTCAGGCGGTTGATCCGCGATAGTCCGTCGGGCAAGAAATTGCGCGAGAAGTCCAAGCTGCGGTCCTGTAGCAAATCGCGATCGATCTGCCATTCCGCTTTCTTCGATGAGCTGACGATTTGAGCATAACGGGCGGCGTTGCCGGAATCTGAGCGGGGTAGGGTAGCTGCGGTATTCATATTGATCTCCGGCTTCCGTGGTCGAGTTGGAATGGGCCAATTACGGTTAACGCGGGAGTCAATGACCATCGGTGAAGCGTCTGGGGATCGTCTCGATCACTGTGTCCGCGTTGGTGCTAATCTGGGCCTCGCAGTTCAGGCGGTGAATGACCAGTGCGCCTGATTACGTGCTCTGGACTCCGGAAAGGAGGGCTGGCAATTGTTGGATGTGCTATCTGATGTATTGCGTGTGATTCGGCTGTCTGGAGGGGGCTTCCTCGAGGCGGAGTTCACTGCGCCCTGGTGCATCAGTGGAAGAATCTCTGCAGACGATTGCAAACCGTTCCTGGCGGCACCTCGACATATCATTGCGTCGCATTTTGTCGCGGCGGGGCACATGCAACTACGAATCGACGATGGCGCCACCCTCGACGTACGGGCAGGCGAACTTATTCTGCTTCCTCGCAATGACGTTCATACTTTTGGCAGTGATCTAAGCATTGCGCCCATGTCGGCGCGCGAAGTTATTCAGATCGCCAAGCTATCCGAATTGCTGTTCGTCGAAGCCGTCAGCCAGTATGTCGCGAGCCTCCCGGCTGAACGGCGCGGGTGGCTGGCGGGTTTGCGAGATCCGCATATCGGGCGTGCATTGGCGCTGCTCCATGCTCGTCCAACCGAGGGCTGGACGGCAGAAGCCCTGGCGCTTGAAGTGGGCATGTCGCGTTCGGTATTCGCGGAGCGATTCACGGCATTGGTCGGACAGCCACCGATGCAATACCTGACGCTCTGGCGTATGCACGTGGCGGCTCAACACCTGCGCGAAGGTCGCGGTAATGTGGCGCAAATCGGCTTTGCAGTTGGCTACGAATCCGAAGCTGCGTTCAGTCGCGCATTCAAACGCCAGTTCGGCACATCACCCGGCACCTGGCGCAGACAATCAGCATGAGAAGGCTGCGGATTCCACGCCATCCGCAGTGCCCGTTGCAGCGGGAACTTCAGGGTACTGGCCAGGTCAATAGGGGCCCTGTATCGGAGATGCCGAGCAGCGCTGGTGGCCTGTTTTACGGCAGTGCCGTCCGAGATCAGTCGAGTCCTCCCCCTGATGCCAACCAAGAGTTTTCTACCGAGTCTCATCCTGGCGTTCTGCGCCGTCGCGTCGCTTTGCTCGGTTGCTGCCGAGCGAAAGGCGCCCTCGCAAAGTAACAGCGCATCAACCACGCTAATCGAAACTGCGTCGCGGCAGTATGAAAATGGCCAGTTGGACCAAGCCGCTGCCACGCTGGAGCGTGCCCTGCATATCCAGCCGAACAATCCCGCGACGCTGCATTATCTCGGTGTGTTGCGTCTTCAGCAGGGGCAGTACCAGCAGGCAGAAACGTTGGCGGCGCGCTCGAACATGCGGGTTGGTCGCAACGTCGAGTTACGCAACCGCAACTTCCAATTGATCCAGGCGGCGCAGCAGGCCAAGGCTTCGAGTACCTCACCCAACGCCAAAGAGGGCCTGGTCGCAGTACAGAAGGGGCTCGAAGAGGAGGCCAAAAGGCGTCGCGAAGCAGAAATGGCCGCTGCTGAACAAGCCGACGCTGGCAACTTCACTAGCGCAAAGGCAGAGAGGGTATCGGACTCGCCGACGGCTGGCAGGCTACGGCCCGAAGGAGAATTGCCTGTGGCTTCCATCGAGCCAGAGCCCGCGTACGATGAGGTTGCGATTCCCCGCGGCCATTGGCCGCCTCCGGGTAAATGCCGAATCTGGTTTCCTGATCGCCCGCCCGGGCATCAGCCCAAACCCGGCAAATGCAAGAAGCTGCGAGATCGGGTTCCATCAGGAGCCTACCTGGTGCGCGGTTGAGGGGCATTACCTCCCAGTACTAAAGGAGGTGCCAATGAAAGCTAAAGGACCATTCCAGTCTGGCGTCATAGGGTTAGGCTCAATCCCATGATCAAAAGATACCGGCTGCGATGGCCCATCCACCTCTGCATCTTAAAACACTGTTCGCCTGAACACTTGATGCAGCACGTCTCCCGCTGAACTCCGTCAATGATGACAGTCAGCCCCGCCTCACAGCCTGCGATATGACTAGAAGACCTCACCTGATTTCCGGGTTTCCAGAATAAAAGAGGATTTATCATGAGCAGCACCTTCTTCATTCCATCCGTGAACATGATGGGCATTGGCAGTCTCGACGAAGCGATGCTCGCAATCCGCAAATATGGTTTCCGTAAAGCCTTGATCGTCACTGATGCAGGCCTGGCCAAAGCCGGCGTGGCCGCCAAGGTAGCCAGCCTTCTGGCCCTGCAGGACATCAACTCCACCCTGTTTGATGGCGCCAAACCGAATCCGACGGTCAGCAATGTCGAGAAAGGCCTCGAGCTGCTGGGTCGCAGCGACTGTGATTTCATTATTTCCCTGGGCGGCGGTTCACCCCATGACTGCGCCAAGGGTATTGCCCTGTGCGCCGCCAACGGCGGGCACATCAGTGATTACGAAGGCGTGGATCAATCCGCCAAGCCACAGATGCCGTTGATCGCGATCAATACCACCGCTGGCACGGCGAGTGAAATGACCCGTTTCTGCATCATTACCGACGAAGTCCGGCACGTGAAAATGGCCATCGTGGACCGTAACGTCACCCCACTGTTGTCGGTCAACGATCCTTCGCTGATGGCAGGCATGCCCAAAGGCCTGACCGCTGCTACCGGCATGGACGCGCTGACCCATGCTATCGAAGCCTACGTGTCGACTGCGGCAACGCCGATCACCGATGCCTGTGCACTCAAGGCCGTGGAATTGATCTCGGCCAACCTGCGCACTGCCGTTGCCCAGGGTGACGACATGACTGCCCGGGAAAATATGGCCTACGCGCAATTTCTTGCCGGCATGGCCTTCAACAATGCTTCGCTGGGCTATGTCCACGCCATGGCGCACCAACTGGGTGGGTTCTACGACCTGCCCCACGGCGTCTGTAATGCGATCCTGCTGCCCCATGTCGCCAGCTTCAACGCCAGCGTATGCCCGGCCCGGTTTAAAGACATCGCCAACGCAATGGGTGTCGACACCCAGTATCTGGATGCGGAAGAAGGCGCCGCCGCGGCCATCACCGCTATCCGTAAACTGTCTTCGGATGTCGGAATTCCGAGCGGCCTCGCCGAACTGGGCGCCAAGGCGGACGATATCCCGATCCTGGCAACCAATGCCATGAAGGATGCCTGCGGCTTTACCAATCCGCGTCCTGCCAATCAGGACGAGATCGAGCAGATTTTCCATACCGCGATGTAACCGATGTGAAGTGACGCCAGCCAGATCAAAAGCCCCGCCTTCGGTTGAAGTGCGGGGCTTTTTTTTGGTTCTTCACGGGTTACTCGAGCCTGTATCTCATAAATGCGGGGCATCTGTGTCTATCGAAAGTAGTACTGGATGGGTACGGTCCACAGACACTCCTTCATTGATGAGGCAACGATGGATCTAACGGCTGTTCCGTTTGGTACGACCGATTGGTCGACTGTCGAACCTGTACAGTATGTTGGACAGACGGGTACCGCCTTTTGGCGAACCTGCCAGTTTGGTTCGACGCGTGTACGGATGGTTGAATACAGTCCCGGATATCTGGCCGATCACTGGTGCTGGAGAGGTCATATCCTGTTGTGCCTGGAAGGCGAGTTGCACACGGAGCTGGAGGATGGTCGTCAGTTCACGCTCACCGCCGGGATGAGCTATCAGGTGGGCAGCAACGCAGAGGGGCATCGATCTTTCAGCACCACCGGTGCCAAGTTGTTCGTCGTGGATTAGCTCTGGGACTACGCTAAAGCCATGCGGATCGTCGATCAATCGGGACCCACTGTTCGCGCTGCGTCCGTCCCTGGAGCGCCCAATGCCGTCCATCATCATGCCTCTCGTGGCGCTGTTTGTTCTTTGCCTGGCTCTTGAAGTGCCAGCCCAGACCAACGCCTGCCCAGCTGGCGAGACACAAGTGTGCCTGGACGGCTGCATCTGCCTGCCAGGCCTGGTGCCTGATGGCATCTACCAGATCGCGGCACCGGCCCTGGCGCTGTGGCTGACCCAAGCCCGCGCTGATGCGGCCAGCGCCGGCATCCAACCCATTCCGCCGCACATCCGGGAACAACTGCTGCGCTGGTACGACCCCAGCGTCCTCGACGCCGCGCGCTACAAAGTGAGCGACAACGGCCAATTCGGCGCCGCCACTGCCATGCTGCAAAATCCCGATGTCGGTGCCGTGACGCTGATCGACATCATCCTCTTCCGGGACGCTCAAACCGCAGAACAGGACGTCGCGCTCTGGGCTCACGAATTAAAGCATGTGCAGCAATATCAGGAGTGGGGGGTAGAAGGATTTGCCCAGCGGTATACACAGGATTTCAATGCTGTGGAGGCGCCGGCTTATGCCATACAGGCTGAGGTCAGGCGGTTGGTGCGGGAAGGGAATTACTGACGAGTAGCGAACCCCGTTGCTCGGCCACCAACAGCAATGACTGCGGCACAGGACTTTGCGGGTGCTGCGGCTCCTGCAGGGCGGCCAGCTGAAAACCGGCCATGTCCAGTGCATTGAGCCAACTGGACAAGGAGCGGAAATACCACGGCATGGGTTGCCATTGCCCCTTGAACCCAGTGAAGGTCTCTTCCCGCCAGCCATCCTGATAGTCGCCCGCCGCCGCGGTCCACGGATGCAGCGTCTGAATCACCAGCGCGCCGCCAGGGGCGAGCAGGGCGTTCATGGCGGCGAGCAGAGGGATGATGTCCTGGTGCAGCAGGGCGAAGTTGGCGCAGATCAGGTCGTAGTCGCGGCCGATGTCCACCTTTGCTTCCACCAACTCTTCATAGCTCGCCAGATGCACCGGCGAAGAGCCCGCCGCCTGCGCAGCCTCGAGCAGCGTCGCATCGCCATCCACACCGACCGCCTCGATGCCCCGTTCAGCCAGCGCGCGCAACAGCCAGCCCTCGCCGCAGCCCAGGTCGAGCACGCGCTCGGGCTGGCGGCCCAGCACCGCCAGCAGGATCGCCTGGTCGGTGACCTTGAGGCGGCTGTCGATGGCGCC
The DNA here is from genome assembly GCF_044760065.1 of Pseudomonas sp. NPDC098740. NCBI lineage: Bacteria > Pseudomonadati > Pseudomonadota > Gammaproteobacteria > Pseudomonadales > Pseudomonadaceae > Pseudomonas > Pseudomonas sp. NPDC098740. The sequence continues at coordinate 71,511 of NZ_JBIWAM010000001.1, forward strand.
GGTGCGGATGGCTTCGATCCAGGATTGGGCGTTGTGGTGCCAGCTTTCGAGGAGGGTGGATTCGGGGGCAGGCATTTCGATGTCCAGCGTTGTGGGGTGGATGGAAGGATAGGACAAGTGCGGGTGGGTCGCAGACGCTTTACCAGGTGTCGTGCTCGACATCCAGGTTTCCACACGCGTGTTGAAGTGGTCTTGTGTCGCGATAGCCCTACCAGCCTTTCACTCCGCTCATCAAGGGGGCTTGAAGCTCTATTAATTTTTGCACTCCGCCAACACCACTTTGCAGGTATTGGGCGTGCCACCGGATCGGCCGGCATAGCGTATGCAATTATCCAGGGATTTTTTGCGAGCCATGTTCAAGGTGGAGCCCCACGCCAGGCCGCCCTCGCCGGCAGTGGGTAGCGCTTTTGCATAGCAGCTGCCGCCTATGCTTGAGGCTGAGTAGCGAGCTGTCGCAGCTTTGCCTGCACATCCCGCTGCCAGCGCCAGGTTGATGGCGAGCAGGGAGGGCAGGACCCATGACGAGCATTGGCGTGCTGTTTTTCCGGTCATCCCATTTCCCCTGTATCAAGAGGTTAGAGGCATGTTTGTGGTCGTGCTTCATTCAGATTAGACGGTGTTGTGCCTGCCCCTGGGTCTGTTTAGCGGAATTAGCGCATTTGGGTCATTCTTGCTGACAGCCGGAGTAAACCGTACGACAGCGAGCGGCGATCCGTTTGCGCACAGCGTGGCCTTCCGGCAGCTATTGCCAAAAGCTACCAGTCCAGAATTCTCCCGCAACAACACCGCTCGCTGGACGCCATAACCGCGCCTATGGCATCGTCGAAAAAATACGCCATGTAGTAAACAGGATAAAAATAATGGAGGAGGGTGATGAGGTCGGCGCCAAGGCGTCGATGGCCACGCTGACAGCGTTCAATCGTTGCGTGTTGCACCTGGGGCGGCTTGCTCGAGATCGCGGCGCCTCCCAATTCATCGCCGACGGCTTGCAGGCCTTCCGCCAACTGGTGCCCTTCGCTTCGGCATGGTGGGGCGAGATGTCGACGTCAGGCGCCAGCACACCCCCTCAAAGCTGGATGCACGGGCGGATCAATCTGCCCGAGTCATTTGCCGTCGAATGGCACAAGAGTGCGGGTGACGACAAATTCTCCCATGACACTTTGAGTCGACCCGGTGAGGTGGTGCGCGACAGCGGGTTCACCGACCCTAATGAAGAAGTGGACGCGTTCGCTCGGCGCCACGACCTCTACCACGTGATGTGCATCACCTTCGAGTTACCCGAAAGCGGCTTGATGTTCTTCGTCTGTCTCTACCGTGGCGGTGATGCTTGTGCGTTCAATGACAGTGAGGACGGGTTGTTTTCGGCGTTCTGCGACCATCTGCTGCAGCTGTGGCGGTTCCAGGTGCAGGACATGATTCGCTTCGACACGGGCAGCGGGGCGACTGACTTCGGGGTCGCCCGGATGGACGGCAGTCTGCTGTACGTCGGCGCAAGTCTATGCGCCGCCATTCAGCGCGAGTTGCCCGGCTGGAGTGGTTCAATGCTTCCCGTTGATGTAATCGCGCAACTGCAAAAAGCGCCGTGTGTGATTCGCCTCGGTCGTTGTGCGTTGACGCTGAGTCCTAACGCCGAGCACGTCATCCTGTCACTCGAAACACAGGCGCGCGGGGCGGTGCTGGCGCCACGGGAGCGCACGGCTGCGATGCTGTTCGCCGCCGGCCATTCCTATAAGGAAATTGCCAAGATCCTTGCACTGAGTCCGGCCACAGTGCGCACCTATCTGCGCAACTGCTACTTGCAGCTCGGCGTGAAGAGCAAAGTGGAACTGGGTTCTGTCCTGCGATCATCGACCTCGCTTGCGGAAACTGCACGTCGTAATTAAGCAGCGCCATAACGCATACCTTGTAGCAGCTGCCGAAGGCTGCGTTCGGCTGCGCAGCAGTCGTGAAGTCAGACTATGCGGTGCACCAGACTCACCGCGCACTCAAGGTTTACGACTGCTGCGCAGCCGAACGCAGCCTTCGGCAGCTGCTACAAAGTATGCGTTGCTGCTCAACTGACCGGTATTTGCCTGACCCCTCCTCATTTGTGGAGGTCCGTACTTCTGCTGCGCTCTATATCGTGTGCCCTGCATATCAGGGGCTTGCGACCGTCCGTTCGGGCCACTTCCAAAACTATAAAAATAGAGGTGAGGCAGTTGAAATTTTCCAGGCTATTTATCGCCGTTGCCGCGACAACGGCATTTTCCTGTGTGGCGCTGGTGGGGTGTCAGACACACGCTTCGACAGGTGCCGACATGGTCATGCGCAACGGCTATGTCTACACCGTCGACGGCAAGAATTCCGTGCAGCAGGCGATCGCCGTCACGGGGGGGAAGATCGTTTATGTCGGCAGCGATGAAGGGGTTTCCTCTTACATCGGCACGCAGACACAGCTGATCGATCTGGCAGGTCGCATGGTGATGCCGGGCTTCGTTGATGCGCACATGCATCCGGGGGATGGCGGTCGCGCCATGACCTTGTGCGACCTGAAATACCAGACGATGACCCGCAAGGTTTTCCAGGAAACCATTCAGGCGTGCCTGGATGCCGACAAGGACAAAGGCCCCGATGTCTGGCTCGAAGTGGGCAGCTGGGACCGCATTGGCATGACCGGACTCGACGGTGACCCCGATAAATCGACACTGGACGCGCTCAAGACCAACCGTCCGATTCAAGTCCGTTCCACCGACTTCCATACGGTGCTGACCAACTCTCGTGGCCTGGCGGTCGCCGGCATCAACAAGCACACGGCCAATCCCGGTGATGGCAAGTACGTGCGCGACAGCGCCGGCAACCCGAACGGCATCTGCGAAGACGGAGCCGCCGAGGCCATGGCCGCCGTGGTGCCGCCCGCCACCGACGCAGAGAAACTCAATCAGACCCGTGCGGCGCTCGACGCCATGCGCCAGCAAGGCATCACCAGTTTCTTCGATGCCTTGTCGGGGCCGGAAAACGGCAAAGCGTTTACCACCCTGCAGCAATCGGGTGAGCTGACGGCCCGGGCCTTGTTGGCGATCAAACTTGACCCTGGGGCCGCCACGGCAGACCCGGCGAAGACCATCGCCGACGCCAAGGCGTTGGCTGATACCTACGACCAGGGCGAAGCAAACGTTGCACCGGGCGTGAGCATGCGCCACGTCAAATTGTTCATGGACGGCATCATCAACGCGCCGGCGGACACGGGTGCAATGTTGACGCCGTACCTGCGCAACGCTGGCACCGACACGGCGCCGAAGTGGACACCCGGCAAGAACACCGGTGAGCTTTACTTCCCGCCGAAGGTGCTCAACCCGTTGCTGCTGAAGGCCGTTCAGGCCGGCCTCGATCCGCACCTTCATGCCACCGGAGACCGCGCGGTGCGTGACTCACTGAACGGTATCGAATACGTGCGCCAGCAACTGCCTGGCAATGGCTTCCGCCCGGCCATTACTCACAACGAGTCGGTGGACCCTGCCGACTATGCGCGTTTCAAGGCGCTCGACGTGACCGCCAACATGTCCTTCCAGTGGGCCCAGCAGGCGCCCTCTACGGTCGAGGGTACCAACGAGCATCTGGGGGCTGCGCGATTTGCCCGCATGGAGCCCTCCGGCAGCATCGCTCGTGCCGGCGGCCGCGTGGCGTATGGCAGCGACTGGCCCGTCGACCCGCTCGACGAGTTCCTGGCGCTGAAAATCGGTGTCACCCGCTCAGGTGATCCGCTGAACCCGCACAGCTACGGCCCCAAGTATGCGGGGAGGCTGAATGCCGACCCGGCGCTGTCGCGCACTGAAGTGTTGCGCACCATCACCATGAACGCTGCGGAGCAGCTGAAACTGGACGCTGTCGTCGGTTCGGTCGAGGTCGGCAAGTTCGCGGACCTGATCGTACTGGACAAGAACTTCATGCAGGTCCCCGAGGAGGAATTGGCTCGAAATAACGTGCTGCTGACGGTAGTGGGCGGCCAGGTCGTGTGGGCCAAGGCGCCGTTCGTTGGCCTTGATCCGAAGGCGTTGTCCCAGGCATCAGCCGCCCGCCCAGCCCAATAAAAACAAGAGAGTGTTCCGATGCAGCGATTTATTCCAAACCTGTTAGCCGCAGCCCTGGTCTTTTCTTCGGTGCAAGCCATGGCCGCCGCTGACCTTGTGTTGTTCAACGGCAAGGTCTTCACCGCCGAACCCGGTCAGGGGCTGGTCCAGGCCGTGGCCGTGCAAGACGACAAGATTCTCAAAGTGGGCAGTAATGCCGAGATCAACGCCCTGGCCGACACCCGCACGCAACGGATCGATCTGGCGGGCAAGGTGCTGATGCCGGGAATGATTGATACCCACAGTCACCCGGTGGTTGCGGCCTTCGACAGCATGGGGGCCAACCTGCTGGATGAAGTCAAGCCGTTGCCGGAGCTTGAACAGTGGATTATCGAACAGGATCAGGCGGGCATTGCGCGTGCCGGTGACGTGATCAGCATCGCCGGGGTCAGTTCGGCCTATTGGGACAAGAGCCGTGAGCTGGGCCAGCGCTTCAATCAGGGACGCTGGGCGGATCAACCGGTGGTCCTCAGCGGGATCGACGGGCACACCGGCTGGGCCAATAACGCCATGCTCAAGCGCCTGAAGATCGACGCGACATTGGTAAAAGGACTCTCGGAACAGGACCGCAGCTTTGTGGGTCACGATGCGGATTTCATTCCCAATGGCTATTTTGCCGAGTCGCGCTGGGACCAGGTGCGCAGCCAGATCCCCGCGCCCAGCGACGAGGTCATGTTGAAAGCCGCCCGCGAGGCGGTGAAGGTCAATAATCAATACGGCGTCACCGCCTGGATGGACGCGGCGGCGAATGCCGGCAGTGGCGATTCGTTGTTCGATTTCAAGGCAACCGAGCAGAGTTACGGCGTGCTGCCGCTTTACCGCGAACTGGCAGAGAAGGGCGAGCTCAATGCGCACGTCGCCGCGCTGCTGTTGGCCAACCCGAAAAGCCGACCGGCCGACCTGGAAGTGCTGGCCAAGGTCATGAAAAAATTCGAGGGTGTGCCCAACCTGAGTTTTCCTGGTATCAAGGTATTCGCTGACGGCGTTCTCGAGTTTCCGGGGCAGACCGCAGCGGTCATCGTTCCCTTCAAGAACAGCCATAAAAACGGTCAACTGCTGATCGACCCCGCGCACTTCGGTGAGTTGGTCGTGGCAGCGGAGAAGCGCGACTGGATTGTGCACATGCATGCGGTCGGCGACCGTGCGGTGCGTGAATCACTCAATGGTTTTGCCTACGCGCGCAAACTCAACCCGACACAGGTGGCTCATAGCATCAGCCACCTGCAACTGGTCAACCCGAAAGAGTTTCCGCGCTTCAAGCAACTTGGCGTGATCGCTTCCATGCAATTGCTGTGGGCCACCGGCGAGAGTTACACCGTCGAGCTCGTCAAACCCTATATCAGCGCGTTTGCCTACGGTTATCAGTATCCCGCCAAGTCCCTGCATAACGCCGGCGCGGTCATCGCCGGTGGCAGTGACTGGCCGGTATCCAGCCCCAATCCATGGAACGCCATCGCTCAGGCCAGCACGCGCAAAGGGCCATTGGGCGTGTTGAATGTTAAGGAAAGCATCGATCGCCAGACCATGTTCTACGCCTACACGCTCAATGCCGCCAAGGCCCTGCGCCTGGAGCAGCAGATTGGTTCGCTGACGCCCGGCAAACAGGCCGATTTGATCATCCTCGACCGCGATGTCTTCAAGGTCAGCGACGACGAACTGTTCGACACCAAGGTCCTGAAGACCTTCTTCGCCGGCAAAGAGGTGTACGCGCCCGCGTCCTGACCCTCCCTTCACCCGCACCGCGCAAAAGACGCCTGGCTCCTCGTATGACGAGGGGCTCGGCATCGCCATGGCTGAAATAACCCGCACCTCCATAACAATAAGAGACTTGTATGAACGCACGCTCAGTATTGACCCTTGCCACTCTTGTATTGGCACCCCTGACCACCCAGGCACTGACACTCAACGATGACTTCAGCCTGGACATGACCCTGGGTGTTTTCAGCGACTACCGCACCCGTGGCATTTCGCAAACCCTGGGTGATCCGGCGGCTCAGGCCGGCGCCACGCTGGTGCACAGCAGCGGCCTGTACGTTGGCGCCTGGACCTCGAATGTCGATTTCGGCGGCGAGTTCAAGACGCGGCAGGAACTCGAGTATTACGCGGGCTACTACTGGCAGGCGACCGAGGCCATCAGCCTCGATCTGGGGTACATCAAGTACGACTATCCAAAAGAGGGCCAATTCAACCTGAGTGAGGTCTACGCCGTCCTTGACGTTTATGGCGTGAAGCTCGGCGCTAACTACTCAAACGATACGCCGAACTTCTTTGGCGAGGACCAGGACACCCTTTACACCTACCTCAGCTACAAAATCGAATTGCCGGCCGAAATCGGCCTGGACCTGCGCGTGGGTCGCAACGATGTCAAAGACCCGGCTTTCTGGTCCGCCAGCGGTGAAAGTCGTGATGCCTACAGCGAGTGGGAAGCCAAGTTGACCCGTGACTTCGTGGGCGTGACCTGGGGCCTTAGCTACATTGATACCGACCTGTCGAAAAGCGAATGCACGAGCTGGTACGGCTATGGTGATCTGTGCACGGCCACTGTGGTTGCCAGTGCCAGCAAGGCGTTCTAAGCGTTCGAGCCCACACCCTAAAAACAAGCGCCTCAAAGGAAAACACCGTAATGACCAAGGTCAGCGATAGTCAGCAGCGAAGTCCCCTGATCGAGACACGTTCGATCGATTACATCCCCGAGGCCGAGCGGCATGGCAGCCTCTACAGCCAGTTCACCCTGTGGCTCGGCGCCAACCTGCAGATCACGGCGATCGTCACCGGCGCCCTGGCCGTGGTGCTGGGCGGCGATGTGTTCTGGTCGCTTATCGGCTTGCTGATCGGCCAGGTGCTCGGCGGCGCAGTGGTTGCCCTGCACGCGGCGCAAGGACCGAAGCTTGGGCTGCCGCAGATGATCTCCAGTCGTGTGCAGTTCGGGGTCTATGGGGCGGCCATCCCGATTGTGCTGGTGTGCCTGATGTACCTCGGTTTCAGCGCCACCGGCGCCGTGTTGTCGGGGCAGGCGATTGCTCAGTTGATCCATGTCAGCGACAGCGCGGGCATCCTGATTTTCGCCTCCTGCATCGCGTTTCTGACGATCTTCGGTTACCGGGTCATCCACCTGGTCGGCCGGGTGGCCAGCGTGCTGGGCATCATCGCCTTCGTCTATCTGTTTACCCGGTTGATGACCCTCAACGATATCGGCCTGTTGCTGGAAAACCGTCACTTCGGCTGGAGTACTTTCCTGCTGGCGGTGTCGTTGTCCGCGTCCTGGCAGATCGCCTTTGGCCCTTATGTGGCTGACTACTCACGCTACCTGCCGAGCAAAACCTCTTCGTGGAAGACGTTCGCTGCCGTCGGGCTTGGAACGGTGCTGGGCGCCCAGGCGTCCATGGTGCTGGGGGTGTTTGCAGCAGCGTTGGCCGGTGCGAACTTCCGCGGTCACGAGGTGGCGACCATCGTCGGGTTGGGCAGTACCGGTGTGATGGCGTCCCTGCTTTACCTGAGCGTGGTGTTCGGCAAGGTCACGGTGTCCACGCTTAACGCTTATGGCAGCTTCATGTGCGTGGCCACCATCATCAGTGGTTTGCGCAGTCGTCTGGAGATTTCCGCCCGGCAGCGGATGGTGTTTGTGTTGGTGATTGTCGCGGCATCCACTACGCTCGCGCTGCTGGGGCAGTACTCGTTTCTCAACACCTTCAAGTACTTCATCCTGTTTTTGCTGACCTTCTTCACACCGTGGAGCGCGATCAATCTGGTGGATTACTACTTCATCAACAAAGAGCGCTATGACATCCCTGCGTTGTCCGACCCGGCGGGCCGTTATGGTCGCTGGAACATGCGCGGGATCAGCGTGTATGTCATCGGTGTATTGATCCAGTTGCCCTTCGTCGATACGCACTTCTACTCCGGGCCGATGGTCGCGCAGCTCGGCGGTGTCGATATTTCCTGGATCGTTGGTCTGGTGGTGCCGGGGATTCTTTATTACGGGCTGGCCAGGACATCAATGCCGGCGCTGGCCCCTGAGCGGAGCTGAAAGACCTTAAAGATGGGTGAGCCCAAAAAGATCGCAACCTGCGGCAGCCCCTGTATCCCTTGTAGGAGCTGCCGCAGGCTGCGATCTTTTGATCTACATTTCCCTTTTTCCGCTCATCCAATCAATCCGCAAGGAGACGATCAACATGGACATCCAGGCCCTGCGCGCCGACGCATCCCACCTCGATAAAATCGCCAGCCTCTTCGACGCTTATCGAGGCTTCTACGGCCAGCCGTCGAACCTGCCGCAGTCTCGCAACTTCATTGCCGAGCGCATTGCCCGGGACGAATCCGCGATTTTCTTCGCCCAGGCCCCCAGCGGCGAGGCGCTGGGTTTCGTCCAGTTGTTCCCGACGTTCTCCTCCATCGACGCGCACCGCACCTGGCTGCTTGGCGACCTCTTCACAACCCCCGCCGCCCGAGGGCAAGGGGTGGGCACGTTGCTGATGAACACCGCGCGAGCCTTTGCATTGTTGACCGGTGCCAAAGGCCTGTTGCTGGAAACGGCCACGGACAATGTCGGCGCGCAACGGTTGTACGAATCCCTGGGTTATGTGCGCGACACGGGTTACTACACTTACTGCCTCGACTTGAAGCAACGCTGAGCCAACCGCTGCCGGTTACCTCAACTCGTGCAGGAATGCAGCTTGGGCCTTGGGGCAGGTGAGGATGCGGTAACGCGTGCTCCGGGAAACACCACGGTCTCGAAAGCGCTCATACACCGCCTGGAAAACTTCACGGTTCAATGCTGGGTGCTGATGCTTCAGGTAGCGTTCACAGCACTCGTTATAGTGTTCAACCGATATGAACGTGTTGAACCAGAAGCGATAGAAGTAACCCAGTAGAAAACCCAGGCTGAAGTCGTGATCCAGCACCGAATGCGCACAGCATTCGAAATCGATCAGGCGCAGCCTGCCATCGGGGCCAATCAGGATGTTCTTGGGGTGCGGGTCCATGTGCACAAACCCCTCGACCAGTGTCTGCCCAAACAGTTGGAAAATGTCCAACAGCAGCGTTTGCGCCTGCTCGGGTTGGGCGATGAGTCGTTCATCGACGCTGCAATGGTTGTCGAAAAAACTGACCAGCAAATATTCTTCCTTGAGAAACGGAAACCGTCCGACATGGCCGAATGCAGCCACTCTGGGCGATGATTCCGACTTGGCGGACACAACGGACAGATTGATGAATTCGTTGGTCAGGTCATGCAGCCCGAACACACGCTTGAGGCCCAGGAAGTTCTGCAGCTGCTTTTTCCAGTGGGTCAGGCGGTTGTGTTTCAACACCCATTTGCGCTCACCTTCGAGCAGGAACACGCTGCGGGTTTCCTCGGGAATATCCAGCAACGCATGTTGATCCGGCTCGGCAAAAAAACGCTGAAGCACCGTCACCAGTTCGTTCTGATCAGACGGATCGAAATGGAAGGTGACGTCAGCAATCTTTTGCTGATTCAGAGGGGAAGTAAGGTGTCTGAGGTGACGCATGTAAAGTCCCTGCTAAATGCTTTGCGGTCCATAAAACGCCGACAATCGAGCGCGACGCTTTGTCGTTATCGGCAGGACTCTGCATACCCTTACTCACAGAGTTGATTTTTTACCTCTGGGTTGGCTGCACGTACGTCGCATCGGTGCTTTCCGATACGCCAAAGGTTGACTTGCCGTAGGCCAACAGGACGGCACCGTGTGGGTGGTTGAGGCGGTATTTACCGGCGACTTTGGCCAGCACCTGACCCAACGGGCAGTCGGTGCCGGAGCGTGGCCTTGGAGCGGGTCCAGCCGGGGCTGACTTCGACCAGCAGCAAGTCGCCTAGGTCTTTGGGTTGGGTGAATGTGGCCATGGGCTGTTCTGGTTGGCGGGCGGTGTCGGCGAGGCTGTCGATGGCCCACGACGGGGCGACCTGGTCGGCGGTGTCTTTGTTGAATTGGCCGATGAGCCATTCGCGGAAGCGGCGCCAGAGGTCGGCGCTGAGGTAGTGGCCGTGGTCGCTGAATTCGATGACGCCTTGCTCGTCGTCGGCGAGTTCTATGGGGCGTAGGCCTTTCACCGATGGTGGTTGCGCGCCGAGAAATCCGACGTGGCGTAGGTAGTAGACGCCGGGCACGGGGTTGTTGGCGGCGTCTGGGTGGTAGAAGGAGGCGGAGATTTTTTTGTAGCTGCCTTTGGCGACTTGTTCGGCGAAGGTCGACTTGTTGGGGTTCGGCGATCAGGCCTTGGGCGGTGGCGGATAGGGATTTGACCCAGCCGGCGGCCGGGGCGCCGTGCTGGGGATGGCCGATGACCATGGGGGCTTCGTGGAGCGATGGGTTGTAGGCTGCGACGGTGGCGGTTAGGTCGGATTCGGTGAAGTTGAAGCTGGTGCCACACATGGCGGTGTGGGTGCCGGGTTTGAAGATGTGGAGGGGTTTCATGGTTGAGCGCTGCACTGGAGGAATGTGCAGAGCGTGGGCTTGAAAGTGGCTTGGGGTTTTTAATCGGGTTTAAAGGGTTTGGGTGGGAGTGCCAGGCGAGATTCGCGGCGGGTGTGATGGTTTTGATGAGCGAGATGAGATGGGAAGTGATGATGAGGGGAGCCAGTGCTGCGCAATGCGGCAGGCTGGCTTTATAAAGCATTTACGTCGTGTTCTTTGCTCAACCGTGACCCGCGACACGCAGTGTACCGTTGCTTGTGCCTTCTAAGACGACTGTGTAAAGCCTTCGGGTCTGGTCTTGGTCTGAGCTATAGCTAACGGGGTGAGCCATTGGTTTCAGTGGTGGAAACTGGCCGATTACTGCTGGTTACAATGGACGGCTGTTGACCCGAAGCGGGCCGTGATGGAGGGCACGAGTCGGCCACAACCGGACCTTCTGACCTGACCTCCAGCATCGCCAAAAGCAGACTTTTGGGCCGTCGGTTTCTCGTCACTTTTAAAACTTATGCAGAACCCCGAGACAGAGCAATGAACGGAGGGAAGTGGTCATGCCGTAGAAGGCAATGCAAGCAGTCTTGAGGTGTTTGGTCGATGAAGTCATTTGTAGAGTCTGAGAGGCTGCCTAAATTTTTAGGCAGCCTTGTTTCATCAGAACTTCATGGACTCACCATCCTCAGGAATCATCACCCGATCCTGAATTTTGTTTTCTTGCACAAAAGCGCGTAATTCCTTACGGCTGAGCGACATGTGGTTCACGACATCCATGTGTACGGCAACGATGGCCGCATTGGGCGCTGCCTTGGTGGCCTGCAGTGTGTCTTGCTTGCCCATGATGATGGGATGCTCCTCAAAACCGCTCATGAGAGCGCTGCCCGTGTTCAGGATCACCACGTCTGGCTTGTGCTGCTTCAATGCTTGATCCACTTCCGGGCGCCATACGGTGTCGCCGGCGACATAGACCGTTTTGGCTTTGGGAGCAGAAAACACGACGCCCATGACGGGGCCCATCGCTTCAGCACGTTCAGGGTCTGCAAACCACAAATCACTGCCGTGCTGGCCGCCGGTCTTGCTCAGCTTCACGCCGTTGAACGTGGTTGTGCCCTTGAGGACACGCACATCCTTAAAGCCTTGACCCCGAATTGTTTTGGCATCGACTTCGTTTTGCACAAACACAGGCATGTTCTTGGGAATCTGCTTTTGCGCAGCTTCATCCCAGTGGTCCGTGTGGGTGTGGGTCACCACGACGGCTTCGACGCTGTTCAACACCTCATCAACCGAGAAAGGCAGGTCTACCAATGGGTTGCGCAATTCACTGCGGTAGGTGCCTGGAAAGCCTGGGAACTCACTCTTGGCTGAGAGCATGGGATCGACCAGAAACGTGGTGCCAGAGAAGTCGATCTTGACGGTAGCGTTGCGAATTTGCTGGACTTGGACTGCGTTCGCCACAGACGTGGACGCTGCCGGGTCGCTGGTGCTGGAGTAGGCGGTGCCGCAGGCGAGGAGCATAGCGATGCCACTCAGGACAATGCCGCTGCGCAAAGGGTTCAAGACTTTCATGGGGTTTTCCTTTTCAATAATTTGCTGATTGCGCGCAATGGAGGTTTCGTTTGTGCGTTGGGGTCAATTTTGCGGATCGGCAGAATTTTGCACCATTGGCCCAAATGACAATTACAGATATAATTGGGCCATTTTTTTTCACTTATTTCTGGAGACTCCATGCAGCCCGTCCGTGTCGCAGTGCTTGCTTTCGAAGGTGTCAGCCTCTTTCACCTCTCGGTGCCTGGCATCGTGTTCGGCGTGGCGCCGGCACCCAGCGGACTGCCTCCGTACGAAGTGCGGTACTGCGCGCCGACGCCTGGCCGTGTTCGTTGCGACCAAGGCATGGAGATTGAGGTGCCTGGCGGCCTCGACGCCATGGAGGATGCCGACCTTGTCATCGTTCCTGCTTGGAACCATCCCGAAAACGTTGCCCCCGCTGTCCTGTCGAACGCCCTGCGCAAAGCCCACGCTCGCGGTGCCCAGGTGGTCGGCCTGTGCCTGGGCGCCTTCGTGCTGGGTGATGCAGGCTTATTGGACGGGCGGCGCGCGACGACCCATTGGGCCTGCCGCGACCTCTTCGCCAAGCGCTTTCCGCTGGCGAACTTTCTCCCTGACGTGCTGTATGTGGACGACGCCAACGTCATTACGTCTGCAGGGACGGTTGCGGCGATTGACTGCTGCTTGAACCTTGTGCGTCAGCGCCATGGCGCTGACGTTGCCAACCGCGTGGCGAGGCTGCTGGTGACACCACCGCACCGCCAGGGCGGACAAGCGCAATACATAGAGCAGCCGGTGCCTGCACTGCCCAGCGAGAACCGTTTACCCGGCGTGCTGGAGTGGGCACGCGAGCATTTGTCGGAGCCGCTGTCGCTGGATGTATTGGCCGACATAGCGCGCATGAGCCGGAGAACCTTCACCCGACGGTTTCGTGAGGCTACGGGCACCACCTTCGTCAGGTGGCTGGCTGCCGAGCGTATTGCGAGGGCACAGCAGTTACTGGAAACCACGGATTTGTCGATTGAGCGCGTTGCGAGCGAGGTAGGCTTTGGCACCGCGCTGTCACTGCGTCAACACTTTGCAAGCCAGCTGCACACGTCACCCTCTGCATACAGGCGGCTCTTCTGTGAAGGCCAACAAGGCTCTTTGGACGCCTCAATCACAAGAGAGTATTGACCGCCCATCCATGCCTGTGAACAGTCAGCCATCAGTGTCATCTATGGATGGGTATGGCCGCTTTGGCGAAAGACGTATGTCTCTTGTGGGTCGTTTTCAGCCGGTCGCAACAGGCAGTAATCGGCCAAGAGCAGTCACCCAGCGACTACAAAACCAGGGCCGATTCAGCTATAGCAAAACATCTCTGTCATTCAACGCGATTTCTATCACCTGCTCTGGCGATAATCTCTGCGAGTAACTGACATCGTTGAAGTATTCGTCTGGCCAGAAAATCAAATCGGAGATGCGTTCACTGGGTATATTGATTGCCAGCATGTTCAGCCAAAAATCGATGTCTTGTTCAGCCCCATCGCTCTCCATTACCCTTCGAGCCAGCTCTATAAGTTCACCCCTCGTTACATCTGCTACGGGCCGCTCAAACGGTGCTGCTAAGATCTTGCGAACCCAAGTCTCATGGCCTTGGCCGCCATAAATACCCTGAAAGTCGATGAACCCAAGCTCTGTCATCGCCTCTCGGTTGAATTCCGACAACTGGCTCAGCGTCTGCTCAGGATGTCCGCAATCAATTTCTTCAGCGAGTTTCGTTAGTCGAACAACCATGGATTCATCAAGTGCAGGCGGCGTTAACTCAGTACGAAGCTCCATTTCATCTCCCAATTCGCTTGCTGTTCCTTGAATCTCTGCGAAGCCGAAAACGTTCAGACAGTGACATTGGCGTGATCACATATTACGTATTGCTTCGTCCGCTTTAAGCTCGAATTCAAAACCGATGCCCACTTCTTCTAGAGTCTCTGTGACACGGCCAATGAAGAGCTCTGCTTGCTCTGGTAACTCATACAGGCCAAGAACACGAATGATGGGATGTTTACCCAGTGCACCGGGAATTTCGGTGTAAATCTCATCGCTTTCGATGAAGGCGATGTATGTGTTGATTTTCTCTTGCAGCAAGAGCAAGTGTTCGCCTTGTTCAGCTTTACCACCCCATTCAAGGTGGTCAGTGATAACGAGCACTAGCTCTCGCTTGGGAATTGCCCAGAAATCGATCACACGTGGATTTGTTATGGACATTTATGCCCCCTATGGCTTGGCTAAATCCTACTTACAAACTTTCAATCGCTCTCCATCAGTGCCACTGCCTTCACTGGTGTCAATCTCGCCGTTACGGTCAATATGAATTTCCGTTGTCGGCCATTGGGGCGTAATGCTGACGCAACGGTTCAGGCCCTTCGCATTCCACCAGTCGAGACGCATGAAGAACTCATCGTCAGGAAAGATATGTCCTACATCACCCGTGGTCTTTCCGGGCAGCAGTTCACCGCGAACGATGGTGTGCTGTGTGTTCAGGACGTAACTAATTTTCTTGGTGCCGTCTTTTGAGTAGAAAACGACAACTCGCGGTATAGCTACGTACCAGCACACCACAGCACCAATGAGAAACAGCCCTATCCACCGCCCAATATGTCGTGGTCGCTTTTCACTTGCAGGCATGTTTTTGAACCCCTGTACCCCAGTCAGCAATTGGCACTGCCAACACCTTGTCCATGATGATTTATGCAGTGACACCGCCGTTCGGATACTCCTTGTAGAGTTCCATTCCGAGGATGATCGACACCCTATCAGGAGCATCGTCCCATGCTCGCATCCCTTCGACGCCTTCCGTCCTTCGTGGGCCATCAAACCTCTTAGGGTCTTTGAGGAAGCGCCAACTGTCTGAGCCTATTTGCTCAACTCCAGCGCCGTCCAATTGCACGCTGTCAGAGAGTCCACCGGCTAAGCCGACATACCCATAATGGATGTTCGACCAGATGTCGTAGTAGAAGTCATACGCCCCTTGTTTGTGCCAAGGTGCACCAAACAGTTTGGCCAATTTGGGCTTGTGATCCCAATCCTGACCCTGACCCACCTGTTTCGTCCAGATGGCGAAAGCCATCGCCTTTTTTCCAAGTGCCATGTTGTAAAACTGGGGGTCTTGCCCTAGGCGCAGGTAGAGCGGAAGCTCCATAAATTTCTTGGTTTCCGCCTCAGGATCGAAGCTGTTTAGTTCTTTCATTTCCAAGACTGCTGGGTCTTTGATATTGCGGTTCATCTCATCGGCGATGTAATCGGCCAGTTGCTCCATCATGTCAGGGTCTTTGCACGTAGTAGGTGCTTCCGGCTCTGTCTTCGCTTCGGGTTTTTCGGTGCTGGCTTGCGGATCTACCAAGGCATTCGCCGCCAGAGCCTTCTCTTTCAAATTTGGATCAGCGAGCAAGGTCGCCATCTTTTCATCGTCCACGGTGCCATCTGGGCGGAAAGCTCCCAGTGCCATGAAGTTGATGATGGTTGCACCGCCAGCATCGCCCATGACAAACCCGCCACCTACATCGCCTGACCCGGTGATGATGGCCGCCATGGCTGGTAGGACTGCCAAGGTGGGCCATAGGACGGCCATTCACTTGAATCGATGGAAACCCTGTGGTGATTACGGCGCCACAACCACATGTATCGCCAACACGTGCGGAGCCCATAAAGTTGATATTTACGTCGCCACTGGCGGAGGCAATCGGGGTGGTGCCATGGCCGGGCAAAGGGCAGACATGCTTGTCACCCAGTCGTGCAGAAGAAATCATGTATCGTCCTTGAGTCGTTGCGAGGAGTTCCAGCTTGGGGCTGGGGTAGTCTGACTTTATCGGGAAGCTCAAACAATGGCTGCAAGACAAATCCCAAAAGTCTTGCTGAAAACCTTCCGTGTTCCGTGTCAGTTGCTTTCTATAAACGATACCGGGTCGTGGTGAATCGCCCCTAGTTTCGTAGACACATCCGACTGACTCCTTTTGGCCGGAATCAGACTGATTCAAGAGTTCGCGCTACCCACCACACCTGCGACGCTCAACCTTAAAAATGTCGGATGCGTCCACGATTTTCTCAAGGTTTCACCTCGCGCAAGAAGCGTGCATCAGATTATTAAACATCTCCACAGGGTGTTTGTTTAAGCGCCATCAAGGTTACGTCCTGAAAGCTACAAAACCTTGCGCCGTTGCCTACGGCTGCGCCAGAATCCGCCGGCTTGTGTGACGTGAGCCTTGGTTCTATCGTTTCCGTGTCGCTGATAATTCAGCGGTCGGGCTTGGAAACTCGACGGGTAAACGACACGAAGGCACCTCTTCATAACGTACTTTTTCGCACTATGTGCATTCCGTTATGGCGGCTGTGCGCGGGAGACCTTATAGGTCTGCCGGGCTCGTTTACCCTGGTTTTCCAACCTGCGTACAGCTGCCACCCCTTCGCTTGGAAACGAACGTGGCAGCTCCACCAGTAAACGAGGATTTACCATGTTCAAGGTCACACCCAACCCACCGGACACCGATCCGGTTTCCCCGTACGAACCCGATTCAAAAAAACTCAACGAAGCCGCCGAGCGGGCTCTCAATTACCACTTCCCGTCAATTGCCGACATCAAAGCCACCCCGCGAACACGCAGCACCCTGTTTTACGTGGACCCAGAGGCCACGACCGAAACCCTGGCGGTTTTTCTGGTCGAAACCCTGGCCGCGATTGATGTGATGGTCCACGAGTTGGTGGACCTCTTGGAGGGTTGTTCGCGCTATTCCCTGTTGGGCATTTCCAACAGCGTCATGGTGGCTGAAATCACGGCAAACCGATTGCTGGATAAAATTGAACCACCTGCGTAAGTGCGGTCTGCTGGGGTGAGTGGGTAACTGACGTTGGGCTGGGCAGTTGTTCCCTTTTGGGGGCCGCTGCGCAGCCCTGCGGGAGCAAGGTCCTTCGCCACAGGTTCTCGGTGTTTGTTGCCGCTGCTGGCCGGTGATTGGGTTTTGTGTCAGGTCTGGGATGCCGCGTCATCGTTCATCGCGAGCAAGCTCGCTCCCACAGGTATTGCGGCAACTTCATGCCCGAGTACAAGCCCTACATCTTCGACGGCAAAACCATCATTGCTTCACCGCACAAGGTTTACGGCCCGGAAACCAATGACCTGGCGCTGCAGCTGCGCAAGTACGGTGTGTCGCAAATCATATTGGCGGGCATGGCGGCGAACCTGTGGAGTTTCTAAAGGCCAAATAGGTCAGGCGCGACCAGGCTGTGCCTCGCGATACGGGGTGCAGCCTTGCCAATGCGAGACGGTCTTCGACTCTATGCAAACCCGAGAAACGACAGGATAACCACGACAATCACAATTACCCCGACGATGTAGATGATGTTGTTCATGAATTCCACCTCTCAACCTGAATTGGATGGCGACGCGAGGGTGTTACCAATACAAGGTAGTGCACCTTTACTCGCAATTCCATTGCGCAACACACATAGCTCCGTTCCTCATTCGCGACGCGCCACTCGACTTACAGCCAGTATTCCCAGAGTCGTCCCATCTGCTCCTTGGCTCTTACTGCGAACGAGCGGCGCTGCCACTTTTCCAGCTTGATTTCGTTCGACTTGGCCAGATCAGCCATGAATGCCGCCTGCATCTTTTTTGCAAATTCGGTGCCCAGCACAACGACGTTGACTTCATCGTTGTGCAGGAAGCTGCGCCAGTCGAGGTTGGTGGAGCCGACAGTCGACCACACGCCATCGATGACGGCAGTCTTGACGTGGAGTAGCGCGCCACGGCGTTCGTAAAGCTTGACGTTGGCCTCCAGCAGCTCGCTGTAGTAGGCGCGTCCGGCATGGAACACCAGCCACGAATCGGTGCTGCTGGGCAGCACCAGCTTGACGTCGACGCCACGTGCTGCCGCCTCCTTGAGTGCCGCGAGTAACTGCGGATCGGGTACAAAGTAGGCGTTAGTCAGCCATATCTCGGTCTGCGCGCTTTGCAGCGCCGAAATCAACGTCGCATAGATCTGGCTGAACGGCTCATCGGGCGAGCTGCCGATGGCGCGAATCACTTCGGTGCCTTTGCGCTCCAGTGGCGGAAAGTAGTCGCGAGCCGCGAGTGGTTCACCTTTCTGGGCAGTCCAGGTTCCGATGAACAGCTTCTGCAGGTCCGCAACCACGGGCCCCTCGATGCGCAAGTCGGTATCGCGCCAGGGCAAATCACCCGTTGGGCGAGTCTTCGAGTGAGTGCTGAACGAGCCCCCCGAATAGACGCTGCTGATGTTGATCCCGCCGAGAAAGGCAATACGGCCGTCCACTATCAGCAGCTTTCGGTGGTCGCGCTGGTTCACGTCCCAGCCCACTTTGGCCGTCACCGGATTGATGGGGTTGTACTCCAGCACTTTGATACCCGCATCGGTCAATCGAGAGAAAAACGCTGAGGGTGTTCCAAGGGTTCCGACGCTGTCACGGATCAGATTGACCTGTACGCCTTTGTGTTGCTGAGCGATCAGTGCGGCGGCGAAACGCTGACCGACTTCATCATCGTCGAGGATGTAGGTCTCCATGTTGATGTGGTCGCGCGCAGCTTCAATGGCTTTGATCATCGACTGGTAAGTGGTGGGACCGTCCTGCAGCAAGTCGACCTTGTTTCCTTCCGTTAGCGGGCTACCGGAGATGGATTCTTCGATTGCGAGGTGCACATCGAAGATGTCGGTCTCTGCGCCGGTGGACTTAAGTCGGTCGAGAATGGCTTTGCTGCGCTCGGCTGACAGAGGTCCGTTTATCCCGTCGAGTTGCACTGGCGCAGAGGGAGCGCGAGCCATGTCGGGCACTATCCTCGGCAAAGCACTGGAGCCAATCACAAATGTCAGGAGCACAGCCACGCATAGCACCAGAGCAATACATGCACCCTTACATCTGGTTAGAAGATTCATTAGGCCCCCTCTTGGCGAAGACGGTGATAGCGCTCTGTCCAGGCGTCTTGCGGACTACGCAAGGCGCCTTGATGGACGAGTTTCAGCGCTTGATAAGGGAGATCTTCGTGCCCTCGATGCTGACCCCGGCCATTAACCCTTGCTGGTCGAATATGAACGCGTAGGCATCGTCCTTGAGAGTCGAGCTCGACAGATTCTTCGCCACCCCTTCGTCAACCACGACAACGGTTGGCCCCACGCCGACTTCCCAGCCCTTGGTCTCACGTACATAGTTCACGGCTTTGTCAGTCATCAGGAACACCGCATAACCGTACGATTGGGCGCCTGCCTGCAGCCCCCATGACCCGGTTACGGAGTTGTAATAACTATCCACTTTTGCGCCCTTCATCAGCACGCCTTCGCCATAGCTGCCACCGAACACAAGGCCAGCCTTGATGATTTTCGGGAAGACAAGCACGGCTTTGGCATTGCGCGAAATGGTTTCGGCAAATGGAGTGGCCTTGTAAAGCGTTTGCAACGCTTGCCGGGAGTCGGCATCCAGATCCTCGGCGGTTGCCGCACCTGCATTGTTCAGGAGGCTCGCTGATGCCAATGAGGCTGTCGCGAGGAAGATCGATAGGAAGAAGCGCATTGACTGAGTCATTTTCGTACTCCGGTAAGGGAGCAGGGGATGGGAGCAGCAGTCAGCGCCTGCACCAGACAGGATCCGAACCTACTGAACGTTATCCGGCGCACCCTGATGTGTGTGAATTGCAAAGCTTCGCTTTTGAATGAACCAGGCCCAAGGCCTTTGATCAGTCGCGATGCCATCAGATGTTTGGACCACTGTGCAACGGCCAGGTTCGTCGTCAGAGGCTGCTTTTGGCCGAAAGCAGATGTTCGCGACCGACCGCTTCCGACCCAAAGCAGCCCTTGATGTATGTTTGTTGTCGCCATATGTTATTGGCATTCATGGAGGATTCTGACTGATGGCACGCGTGGGATTGATACTGACACCCGGTTTTGCGGACTGGGAATATGCTTTCATTGCTGGAACTGCGTCTCCGTTTTACGGGATCGACGTCAGGTTTTTCGCTTCTGCTACGGGGCAGTTCCGCTCGCAGGGTGGATTGGCTGTAACTGTCGATAGCAGTTTGCAACAATGTCTGGACTGGAAACCGGACGTTGTTGTCGTCATTGGAGGAATGGTCTGGGAACGTGCAGAAGCACCGGATATTCGAGAATTTCTTCATGCTAGTCGTTCAAGTGGAGCGACAATTGCCGGTATCTGTGGGGGAACGCTGGCACTTGCGAGGGCCGGGCTTCTCGACACGGTTCCTCATACCTCGAACAGCGCTGACTTCTTACAACAGAATGCCGTAGGTTATGAGGGGCGCACGCTTTATCGAAGCAGTCCAGTGGCTGTGGTTGCAGACCGCATCATAACTGCTCCAGGCCCTGCACCCGTTAGCTTCACCTGCGCAGTGTTCGAAGGTGCCGGGCTATCTTCAGAGATCACTTCTCAGTTCAGGTCAATGTTGGCAGCGGAACATCGGTGACTGCTTCGTCCTACAAAACAGCCGATCAGGTGATGTGTTCGAGTGGCCGCTCATGGCCGATTTCTGCTTGTCGCCATCGTCAGCTTTGGGTCGATCCAAGTCATACAGCCGCCAATCATCCGCTCCGTGAAAGGCTTCGTTGGAAACCTTTTCTGATAGCGCTGAAGGGCGCACGTGTCAGTAAGACGCGTGCACGGGCTTTCCCTTATGGTTCTAACGTGACGTCCGGGCGACCAGCGTCATATTCGTCGAAGATCAGCGCCATGGGCCGGCAGTGCCCAGGGCAGGATGCCTTCCTAGAATTCACAAGTTCGGTATGTGGTGCGGGCAAGATGAGGGCTTAGTTAACCATCACCTCGTCCAGTGCCTGCTCGAGGGTGCTGACCGTGCGCTCGATATTGTGCAGCTTTTCGAGTCCGAACAGACCGATGCGGAAGGTCTGGAAGTCGGCCGGTTCGTCGAATTGCACCGGCACTCCGGCGGCGATCTGTAGGCCGTGGTCGGTACTGAAAAGCCCTGGCAACCCAAAGGAGCAATCCTTGGCCTATGCTGGTGGCTTTTCAACGAGTCGGTTTTCGGCGGGGGCATAGATGGATCATCGATGTGAAGTAGCGGTTCTCGGCATGGGCGCAATGGGCGCCGCCACCCTGTATCAACTGGCGAAATCCGGCGTCAAGGTGATTGGTGTCGACCGCCACCATCCTCCCCACGATCAAGGTTCAAGTCATGGCGATACGCGCATCACCCGGCTCTCGGTCGGGGAAGGCGCCGAGTATCTGCCCATCGTCCGTAACGCTCACCGAATCTGGCGCGAGCTCGAAGCGCTGTCCGGTGAGTCATTGTTCGAGCAGTGTGGCGTGCTGGTCATGACCTCCAGCCCCACGTATGACACTGACGATGAAAGTGACTTCACCCACAGCACCCTTCATCTCGCGAACACCTATGACATCGAGCACGAGGTGTTGTCGGCCCAACAGATTCGTCAGCGATTCCCGCAGTTTTCACCGGTGCTGGACACGGCTGTCGGCTACTTCGAGCCGGGCGGCGGTTATGTCCGGCCCGAGCGTTGCATTGCGGTACAGCTCAAACTCGCCGAGGAACTGGGTGCGACGCTGCTGAAGGGCGAAGCCATTACGCAAATTACCTCGGACGAGCAGGGTGTCACCGTCATTACCGATCAGCGAACCATCCTCGCCGACAAGGTCGTGATCAGCGCTGGCATGTGGACCAAGGGCTTGCTCGGCGAGCCTTTCGACCGGTTGTTGAGGGTGTGTCGTCAGAAGCAGTTCTGGTTCGAACTGGAGGAGAGCGCCCGGTTCGCACCGGTGTCACCGACCTTTATTTGCTCTCACGGGCCAGGCGATGAAGACTCTCTCTATGGTTTTCCACCGTTGCCCGGCGAGGGCAGCCTGAAGGTCGGCACCGAGCAATACAGCGAAGAGTCTTCACCCGACACGCTGGACAGAACCGTCAGCGACGCCGAAGCGCGGGAGATGTTCGACACCCATGTGCGCGGCAAGATGGCAGGCGTCAGCTCGCGGGTC
This sequence comes from Pseudomonas sp. NPDC098740, assembly GCF_044760065.1. Taxonomy (NCBI): domain Bacteria; kingdom Pseudomonadati; phylum Pseudomonadota; class Gammaproteobacteria; order Pseudomonadales; family Pseudomonadaceae; genus Pseudomonas; species Pseudomonas sp. NPDC098740. The sequence goes on from NZ_JBIWAM010000001.1 coordinate 93,586, forward strand.
GTCAAGTCGGCGGTGTGTGCTTACACCGTCACACCGGACGGCAATTTCATCATCGACGAGCACCCGACACTGAAAAACACCCTGGTGGTGTCCGCCTGTTCGGGGCACGGCTTCAAGCATTCCGCTGCGCTGGGCGAGGCGCTGGCGCAGTGGTGCGTGCAGGGCAGCAGTGATCTGGATTTGTCGGCGTTTTCGTTGAAGCGGTTTGAAGGCGTTATCGAGTGAGCGCAGTGCTCAGGCGCTCGATCTGCGCCAGCTCCCAGGCGCTGAGCAAGCTGATCGGGTCGGTGCCGTAACGTTGCCAACTGTCGAACACGCCCTCGCGACCGTCCGGGCTTTGGCAACGTTGGCAGTGGCGCAGGTGATTGCCGTCGAAGTCGAGGGTCAGACGCCAGCCCTCGATATCGACCTGTACCTGGCCCGGCTCGGGTTGTTCGTCGAGGCGCTTTAGAAGCCGAACTTCCAGCGCGGCGTCGCGCAATTGCTGGTAAACCTCGCGGGCGGTCAGGGGCGGCACAGGTGTCTCCGGTGAGTTTGTGGCTTGCGTAGAATCGGGGTGCACAGGATAGACGATCATGGTGAAATCTCCGCGAACTTGTGCTGTGAACACCTACTGATCTGGAGCCCTACGTGAAGAAAGCCGCCGTACTCACCTTCGCCCTGGTGCTCAATGCAGGGGTGTTCAGCACGCAAGCACACGCGGCCGGCGATGCTGAAGCGGGTGCGACACTGTTCAAGCGGATATGCGGTGGCTGCCATCAGGTCGGGGAGTCGGCACGCGGTTCATTCGGGCCGCAGCTCAATGGCATTTTTGGACGCCCTTCGGGCAGCACCACGGATTACCAATATTCCGATGCGATGAAATCAGCCGGTATCGTCTGGACCCGCGAAACACTGACCGCGTACCTCGAAGCTCCAAAAGAAGTGGTACCCGGCACCCGCATGATTTTCTGGGGGCTCAGTGACCCGGAAAAAATCGACAACCTGTTGGCGTACCTTCAGACGTTTCAGCCGCAGTAGGACTTTGCGACTTTCGAGGGCATTCGCCAGGCGCGGAGCACCCGGTGGTTCTGATCTGATTTACAATTCCCCCTTTTGGCGGAGGGGCAGCCGTTCATGGATGTACTCGCGTTTCTGTATGACAACCTGATCAAGTGGGTGATCGAGCCTGTCACGGATCAGTTTCTTGGCATTTTCGATCTGAACGGCCGCTTCAGCGTCGTGTTTCTTTGCTTGTCCTACAGCATCGCCTACAGCCTGTACCGTTTCAGAAAATATCGCGGGCTGACCGACGCACGTTCTTTCTGGCAGTTCATCGGCGGGCGCCGGGTTCATTTTCATCCTTCGGCGTTGCTGGATTACCGGTACTACTTCGTGCGGGGCATCCTGAAGGTCGCGCTGGTGTTGCCCATTGTTGGCCTGGTCGACCCGTACGTCCTGCGTTCCGGCGACTACATCTCGTTTTTCAACAATCTTTGGGGCGCGCGCGCGCAGGTGGGGGAGAACCTTTCACTCTCCTTGCTCTACGGGCTGGGCGTGTTTCTGGTGCAAGACTTCATCCATTACTGGGGCCATCGCGCCTTTCATTCCCGGTATCTGTGGGCGTTCCACAAAGTCCATCATTCCGCGCCCGTCCTGGTGCCAGCGACGGCGAGCCGGATTCACTTTGTGGAAAAAATAGTCGAAAAACTGACTGACACCGTCTGCCTCGGCGCTTTTGCCGGTGTCTTCTGGTACGCCTGTGGTGGGGAGATCAGCCGGTACACCTTGTTCGGTGTGACGTATATGGTCTTGATCCTCAATGCGTTGGCGGCCAATTTGCGTCACAGCCATGTCTGGCTTTCTTTCGGGCCCGTGGTCGAGCATGTACTGAACAGCCCGGCGCAGCACCAGATTCACCACAGTGACGCGCCCCGACACTTCAACAAGAACTTCGGTACCAACCTGTCACTCTGGGACTGGATGTTCGGTACGCTCTACGTCACGCACTCGACGCCCGAGCCTATTCAGTTTGGCACCGGAAAACAGGATCACGACCGTTACCTGACGCTCTATAGCCTGATCGTCACGCCCTTTGTGGACATCGCCCGCAAGATCCCCACCAGACGTGCCATGGAATTGTCCGTCGCGTCTCGTCGAAAAACGCCCTTTGACACTTTCCGCCGACGCTGGCGCTGAATTCCGGGGCGACGTTCAACCAGTGGATGGGATTGGAGCGTGTAACGCCCCAATCCCGCCCTTTCTATTGTTGGCCAACCGGCAAGGGTGGGGTTCGAGGCGGGATCAATCGTTTTGTCCCGATCGACTCGAACGCCGAAGCCAGGCGCAGCAGCGTCGAATCGTCATAGGCACGACCGGCAAATGTGAGCCCGACGGGCATGCCGATGTCTGGCATGACGCCCATCGGCACAGTGACCGTGGGGACGCCCAGGTGCCGGATGGCAAGATTGCCGTTGGCGACCCAGATGCCGTTACTCCACGCGATATCCGCAGACTTCGGATCGACATCGGCATTCGCCGGACCCACGTCGGCGACCGTCGGGAATAGCACCGCATCGAGTCCCAGCCGATCCATCCAGTCCTCAAGATCGATGCGACGCGTCTGTTCAAGTCCGCGCAGTCCGTCAGGAACGGTGGAGATCTGGTCCCACGGTGTGATGCCGCGCTCGGCCATCTTCACGTACTCGTCCATACCTGCGGCAAGGTCGTCCTCCCGGTTGGGGAGCGTGCCCGGGTCGTGGGGGAAAATCAGCGGTCCGTCGACATCGGCCAGGCGGTTCAACTTGGGATCGCCATTAGCCCGCAGAAAATCATCGAACGCCCAGGCCGACAGATCCCACAACTCATGATGCAGGAACTCTTTGGACACCAGGCCCCGCGTAAACACCGTCGGCGCACCCGGGCGATCACCCTCACAATTGGAGACCAACGGGAAATCGACCTCGACCACTTCCGCACCGGCAGCTTCGAGTGCTTTGCGAGCCTCTTCCCAGAGCCCTATCACGGAAGGACGGGTGATGATTCGCTGCCCCGTCGGACCACCGATGCCAGGCGCATCGCTCGTACCCGCTTCGGGATCCGCGTTGATGTACATGCGCGGAACACCAAAGCGCTTTCCTGCCAGTGCATCGGACTTCACCGCCAATTCGGCATAGGAACCGGGGCGCACCGAAGCGACACTCGGAATCGGCACCCACGGTTGCATCCGCCACAGATCGCCCCGTGTGTCGGGATCATCCGCCACCACCACGTCGAGCACTTCGAGCAGGTCGGCCATCGTTCTGGCAAACGGCACGACAACGTCCATCGTCGGCGTCAACGGCCAGTTGCCGCGCACCGAGATCACCCCGCGCGAAGGCGTGTAGGCACACAAACCATTGTTTGATGCAGGACCGCGTCCGCTCGACCAGGTTTCTTCCGCGAGGCCGAATGCCGCGAAACTGGCGGCGGTTGCGGTACCGGCGCCGTTCGATGAACCCGAGGCGAAGGGAGCGGTGAGATAGTCAGCGTTGTACGGGCTTTCCGCGCGGCCATACACCCCGCGCTGCATGCCGCCGTTTGCCATCGGCGGCATATTGGTTTTGCCCAGGCAGATCGCGCCAGCGGCGCGAAGCCGTTCGATCGTGAACGCATCGCGATAAGCAATCAGGTTCGCGAAGGCCGGACTTCCAGAGGCAGCGGTGAGCCCTTTCACCAGGTAACTGTCCTTGGCCGTATAGGGAATGCCATCGAGCGGACCCAGCGTCTCGCCCTTGGCCCGACGAGCATCGGACGCCTGCGCCTCGTTCAGCGCCTCGGGGTTTCGAACCACCACCGCGTTGAGGGCGGTGGGCGTGTCGGGAGCGTCGTAGGCATCGATCCTGGCGAGATAGGCCTGGACCAGATCAACCGCAGTGGTTCGACCCGATTCGAGCGCAGCACGCAATTCGGCAATGGAAACTTCGGTGACCTCGATCATGCTGCTACCACCGTCTGCTGATGGGCGACGCGATGAATGTTTCCATCGCGCTGAATGTTGGGCTCAGGGACATCATTAATCTCAAAAAAGGTATTCATCGGTGTTCTCGTTGCGCTGCTTTTCGCGCTCTATTTAACACCAAGCCGGGAGCAGAGGCATCGCCCAAGGCGATGCAACGTCTTCAGGCTTTGCTGGCCGCCAGGTAAGCGCCAAGGCGTTGTCCCATTTGCTCGCCCAAGGCTTGCAGGCCACTCAAGGGACGGACCATCACTTCAAACTCAACGATTTTTCCTTGTTCGTTGAACCGGATCATATCGATGCCCTTTAACGCTTTCCCGCCGACGTTGGCGCTGAACTCCAGGACGACGCTCAGGCCGTCTGCGGTCGACAGTTCCCGGTGGTAGACAAAATCCTCAAATACCTCGATGACCGTGTTGAGAATCATCGATACCACGGCTGCACCCGGGTAAGGCGTGTGAGCCATCGGGGAGCGGAAGATCGCCTGTGGGTCCAGCAAACCGGGCAAGGCGCTCAAGTCGCCCTTGCTGATCATATCGTGCCACTGGCTCAGAGATTCTGCGGCTTTGGGATGCAGTTTCAGTTCAGACATTTTCAACTCCTGTATTTTTATTGTTTGGCAAACGCTTCGGTGTTGCTCATGCAATGGTTCACGGCTGCGGATTTCTAAAGAGAACTTCAGTGCGTTAATGGTGACCATTGACGCAAGCAGGGATGCTAGAACGTGATTTACCCTGTCATCGATCAGCGACGCACAATTCCCCGGTGGCGCGGATCAGTGCCTGACCATGCAGACCGTCCTTGATCAGGCTGGATCGTTCTTTGGCTAGCCAGTCCGCGCATTGCGGGTCTTTGCGGTAGGGCGCGAAGTCGGCGTATTGCTGCAACAGGCGGTTTTGCAGCTCGTCGAGCTGTGGCCGGATTTGATTGGCGAGGTCTGGCCGCGGCGTGTCAGGCGCTTTGCCAGCCGCTCGCCATTGGGCCACCAGCCCGTACTGCACCAGCTTGTTGGCTTCAATCTGTGCGGCGATCAATTCGGCGAACTCGTCGGGGTCCAGTTTGCGCTCAACGGCCAGCTTCCTGGCGTTGGCGATGACTTGTGCTTCCCGGGCACTGTCCTGGATCGGTTTGCCACTGTCCCACTTGGTCAGCGCCACAAGATCAGCAATGCTCAGACGTTCGTTCAACGTTACCAGCAGCGGTTGCAAGCTATCGGGCGCCGGGGAGGGCGCTCTGGCCTGTGCGCTGCTGGCGAGTAAACCGAGGACGGCGCAGATCAGCAGTTGCGGTAAATGTGGGGAACGGGGCATCGGCAAACCTCATTGGGTACGGGACTCACAATCAGGTGTTATGTATCACAGGTACGGAGGAGGCATTAAGCAGGGATCGATTTATTTTGTGCACGAAAAAGCCCGGCTTGTCAGGCCGGGCTTTTCGTTGAGTACTGCGGTAAAGCTATTCATTTATGCAGCGCGGTTTTCGATCAGACGGTCGGAACCACCCTCAGCGACGCGGTTTTCGATCAGACGGTCGGAGCCACCTTCAGCGACGCGGTTTTCGATCAGACGATCGGAGCCACCTTCAGCGACGCGGTTTTCAATCAGACGATCGGAGCCACCTTCGGCGACGCGGTTTTCGATCAGACGATCCGAACCACCTTCAGCGACGCGATTTTCAATCAGACGGTCGGAACCACCTTCAGCCACACGATTTTCGATCAAACGATCCGAACCACCCTCAGCCACACGACTTTCAATCAGACGATCCGAGCCGCCTTCAGCGACAACCGGGTGAGCAGAGGTAGCGGCGAAAGCGTTAACTGCAAAAACCGAGAAAGCGATGCTGAGGAGGATTTGGCGTTTCATGATGGTGTGCTCCGGGGTGTAGTTGTTGGGTATGGCGCTGATGTTACGCCGCGGATTTTTTAAGAGAACTTCATTAAGTTGATGGTGACTATCGACGCCGGCAATGATCCTCCTGTCGTCGGCTGTACCGCTCAGCCAGAACCGCGGGGGTATGCTGGACCTCTTGAACTGTCGAGGCTCTCCAGGTCCGCAAGGATTTCCTGCGAGGTTCCCTGCTCTGGTCGAGAGGTTAAATCGATGCACGACTATTACGATTTGGGCACCTACAGCCGCCCGGTGACGACCCACTCGTCCCAGACCCAGCGCTGGTTCGATCGTGGCTTGGTATGGTGCTACGGCTACAACCACGACGAATCCATACGCTGTTTCCACAAGGCGATCGAACACGACCGTGATTGCGCGATGGCCTACTGGGGCATCGCTTACGCTTCAGGTCCCAACTACAACAAGCGTTGGGATGCCTTCATCGAACAGGAGTTGAAAGAGGCCGTGGCCCAGGCCCGGCTCGCGACGCAAACCGCGCTGGCGCATATCGACAGCGCAACACCGGTGGAACAGGCGCTGATCCGCACGCTGGAACAACGCTACCAGGCCGATCAGGCCACCAGCCTCGACCAACTCTTCACCTGGAACGATGCCTATGCGGCGTCCATGCGCGATGTCTACAAAGCCTTTCCCGAAGATCCCGATGTCGTTGCGCTATTTGCCGAAGCGTTGATCGACCGCACACCCTGGCAATTGTGGGACCTGAAAACGGGTAAACCGGCGCCGGGCGCTGACACGCTTGAAACGGTGGCCGTGCTGGAACGGGCGCTACGGCGGATGGAACAGCACGGCGATGCGCCGCACCCCGGCGTGCTGCACATGTACGTCCACACCCTGGAAATGTCGCCCTACCCGGAACGGGCATTGCGCGCCGGCGATGTCCTGCGTGACCTGGTGCCGGATGCGGGACATTTGCGCCATATGCCGTCGCACATCGACGTGCTCTGTGGTGATTACCGTGGGGCCATGGTCACCAATAGCCGGGCGATTCCGGCCGACAGTAAATACCTGGAACAGGAAGGACCACTCAACTTCTACACCTTGTATCGATGCCACAACTATCACTTCAAACTCTATTCGGCGATGTTCCTCGGGCAATACCAACCGGCCCTGGAAGCCGCCGATCAACTGATGTCGACCATCAGGGAAGAACTGCTGCGCGTGGAGCAACCGCCCATGGCAGACTGGCTGGAAGGCTTCGTATCGATGAAGGTCCACGTGCAGATTCGCTTCGGCAAATGGCAGGACATCCTCGCCACGCCGCTGCCGAACGACCAGGCGCTGTACTGCGTGACCACGGCGATGCTGCATTACGCCAGAGGTGTGGCGCATGCGGCCACCGGGTATATCGCCGCCGCAGAAGCCGAACAGCGTCTATTCCTCGAAGCCTGGACCCGAGTGCCGGACACACGCTACCTCTTCAACAATAAATGCACCGACATTCTGGCGGTTGCCGCAGGCATGCTGCGCGGGGAAATCGAGTACCGTAAAGGCAATTACGACGACGCCTTCGCCCACTTGCGCCAGGCACTCTCTCTGGACGACAACCTGCCTTACGACGAGCCATGGGGCTGGATGCAACCGGTCAGGCATGCGTTGGGCGCGTTGCTTTTGGAGCAAGGCAGGGTAGAAGAAGCGTTGCAGGCTTATCGTGCTGATCTGGGATTGGACAACACACTCAGCCGTGCGTCCTGGCATCTGGACAATGTGTGGAGCCTGCACGGCTATGTGGAATGTCTGAAACGGCTGGGTCTGGATGCCGAGGCTGCTGCTGCGCAGACGCGCCTTGATCTGGCCATGGCCCGGGCGGATGTGGAGATTAGGGCTTCGTGTTTTTGCCGTGTTGGGGCGGGGTGTTGTCAGTGATGCCCGAAAGCGCCGGAGATTGCCTATGGATCGTTTGTCTACGTTGTTGTCGCAGTTCGGTGTGCGCGCAGCCTGTTTTACAACGGCAAGCTGTGCGGCCTGGCGTCATACGATGACGCTGACCAGCGCGGGCATATTCACCTGCTGCAGGCAGGTAGCGTCACTTTGCAAGGGACGGATCGCAAGGACTTGCTGCTCACCCAACCCAGTCTGATTTTTCTGCCACGCCCAAGCCGGCATCAACTGTTCGCCGGTGAGCCCGAGGGGGCTCAACTCTTGTGTGCGTCGATGAACCATGGATGTGTTCAACGCTCCCATGCTCGGTTTCGGGCAAAGCGACAGGCTCTCCATATCAGATTGCAGGAATTAAATGGGGACAGATCAATTTTGCTGCGTACGTTTTATGGCACTTGCGAGCGCTGCGGCTTCGCTGCGTAACGCATCAAATCTTGTGTTCAACTCGATATACCCGGGCTTCCAGGCCCAAACACCATCGACGTGGTGTTGCCCAAGGATCAGGTCATTGAGCGAGCCCATTCCGCCAAAGGCTGACAGCAAGTATTCAACCCCGTAGTAATCAGAGTTCATCAAGTGTGCCTTGGCTTTGCGCATCCACTGGCTCCAGTCAGTGGCTCCATCGCTTTCAAGTACGATGGCGAGCTGATCCAGAACGTCAGTCATTTGACCCATTTTGAGTTCATCCAAACTGTGGAACGATGGATTTTCGGCCATTGAGCAGTTGACCGTACGATAACCTCCGCTTCAGTCATTTGCGCACACAATCCTTGATTTCGCTCGGAGCTGGCAAGTGCGACGACGCCTGCAAATGAGCAGACGGCCCTCGCACTCATATCCCGGGTCGCCAAACCCGAAATCGCCATTTTGGGCGACGAGATGGACTATAGGCCTCATCAGAACGGCGGGAAAGGTGAGGGATTCCGAGGTTTGTGTAGGAATTTTTATGATGCTCCTAGGACCGTTACGCCCCTTCCGCGGGCGACTGCTATCGGTCGAGGCTGTGTAAAAACGCAAACACCGTTTTGAAGTGTGCGTTGCTACGTAAAATCTGCCCGCATTTGGTTAGTCAGCTAACCTGAAATTTGAGTAGGAGCGCGGTTTTCGTTCCGGTTCAGACTGAGAAACCTACTCAAAAACGTTTTTACACAGCCTCGGCCATGAGCGGTCGGTTGTGACCGTCTGCGGTGGGTTGTGGATTCAACCGGTCGCCATCGTCAGCTTTGGCTCGATCCAAGTCATTCAGCCGCCAATCCTCCGCCCCGTGAAAGGCTTCGTTGGAAACCTTTTCTGATAGCGCTGAAGGGCGCACGTGTCAGTAAGACGCGTGCACGGGCTTTCCCTTATGGTTCTAACATGACGTCCGGGCGACCAGCGTCATATTCGTTGAAGATCAGCGCCATGGGCCGGCAGTGCCCTGGGCAGGATGCCTTCCTAGAATTCACAAGTTCGGTATCTGCTGCGGGCACGATGAGGGCTGGTTAACCATCACCTCGTCCAGTGCCTGCTCGAGGGTGCTGACCGTGCGCTCGATATTGTGCAGCTTTTCGAGTCCGAACAGACCGATGCGGAAGGTCTGGAAGTCGGCCGGCTCGTCGCATTGCAACGGCACTCCGGCGGCGATCTGTAGGCCGTGGTTGGCAAATTTCTTACCGCTCTTGATGTCGGCATCATCGGTGTAGCTCACCACTACGCCAGGGGCCTGAAAGCCGGCTGCGGCCACGCTTTTGATGCCTTTGCCGGTCAACATTGCGCGCACCCGATCGCCCAGAGCCTGTTGTTCGCCGCGGACCTTGTCGAAACCGTAGGCTTGCGTCTCTTTCATCACTTCGTTAAATCGCGCGAGGGAATCGCTGGGCATGGTCGCATGGTAGGCATGTCCGCCCTGTTCGTAGGCCTGCATGATCTGAAGCCACTTTTTCAGGTCGCAGGCGAAGCTGCTGCTATGCGTCTGTTCGATGCGCTCGAGGGCCAAAGAACTGAGCATCACCAGGGCGCAGCAAGGGGAGGCGCTCCAGCCTTTCTGCGGTGCGCTGATCAGCAGGTCGACTGCGCATTTCTGCATATCAATCCAAAGCGTGCCTGAGGCGATGCAGTCCAGCACGAACAGGCCACCCACCGCATGCACGGCGTCGCCGACGGCCCGCAGGTACTCGTCGGGCAGGATAATCCCTGATGAGGTTTCAACGTGGGGGGCGAAGACAATCTGCGGCTTCTGCGCCTGAATGGCTGCCAGCACTTCGTCCAGAGGGGGTGGGGCGTAGGCAGCCTGGCGACCAGTGTCGACCGGTCGGGCTTTCAGCACCGTGGTGGCCGCCGGGATGTTGCCCATCTCAAGGATCTGGCTCCAGCGATAACTGAACCAGCCGTTGCGTATCACCAGGCATTGCTGGTCGGTGGCAAACTGTCGCGCCACCGCTTCCATGCCGAATGTGCCGCTGCCCGGGACCACCGCAACAGCCTGGGCGTTGTAGACCTGTTTCAGGGTCCTGGAAATGTTCTTCATCACGCCTTGAAATGACTGCGACATGTGGTTGAGCGAGCGGTCGGTGTAGACCACTGAGTACTCGACCAGCCCCTCGGGATCGATACTGGGATATAGCTTTGACATGGGGTGACTCCTTTGGCAGAGATCTCAGTGGTATCGACCCTGCCCTAAGCCTTGGCAAATGACAAGATTGCTCGGGATTGAATTGCGACTTCTGTCGAGCGGCTGGCATCATCAGGTCGATTACTGGACGTAGCAATGCTCGCAGGTGGCTGCTGAGTTGTGGGAGGGTGGGCCTTAAAGGTTCCTACCTCCTTACGTTCGGTCGATAACGACCAGTTACGAAGGGCAGCAGCCGACCCAAAGCTGCCTCACAGCTTGCCAAATAACGGACGCTCAATGGACAAGGGCATCACACACATCGGGTTCAGGTTTCCATTGCCATGGGCCTTGCGCTACCCCGTGTAGTACTTGTCCCAGAGCTTGTTCCGGAATCGCTTGTCCGGATCGAATTGCGCCTTGAGTGCGAACAGGCGTGGCGCGTTGGGGTAGGCACGTGAGAACTGCTCCCGCGTCGCATGCAGCTGATAGGGCAGATAATAGGTACCCCCAAGCGACAGCGCGGCGTCGATAAGTTCGCGCGTCCACGTGCCGACTTCCTCGCGGTCAACCACGGAAACGTGTTGCCAGTAATAGAGTACGAGCGAAAACACTTCTTCGCGTGCCCAAGACAGACACGAGTCGGGGTCGCCCGGCGCGTGCCGGATGGAGATGTTGACGGCGTCAACGCGGTGCGCCTGCAGGATGGCGGCCATTTGCTGTACGAACGCGTTGAGCTGGGCTACCGGCACAAAATACTCCTGCAGCACGTAGGTGCTGTTCCGGGTCGCGATAGGCCCGAGCGAGGCTACGTCCGCACTGGCCTCGTAATTGCGCCGTACAACCGAGTGGCTCAGGTATCGCAGCGGATCGACCACTTCCTTGCGAATCAACGGGCCGCCGGGGAGTTTGGCCACACTCCACATTACGGTCTGGTCGAATTTGTACGATTGCCCCGGCGCGACCAGCCTGTCTGCGACTGTCAGCTCTTTGTCCGTGGTGCGCCAGGTGACGGAAGTGGCCTGGTCAAAGTAGGGTGGTGCCAGATCGGCGTTGTGCAGGATAGCCTGTTCGTTCCCGCGGACCTGGTTATTGAAAAATTTCGGGTAATCGGCAACTGACATGTGGTGCACCTGACGTTCCATCGTGACGTTGGACGCAAGGTCCAATTCGACCTCGGTGATGACCCCCAGCGCGCCATAGCCACCGATGGCAGCGTGGAACAAGTCGGCATTTTCGGTGCGAGACGCTTCTATTACCGAACCGTCGGCGAGCACCAGCTGCAGGGAACGCACCGAGTTGATCACCGGACCGGCGCCGACATAACGTCCATGAGCATTGACCGACAGCGCCCCGCCGACGGTGAAGTTGGCATAGCTCTGCATGATTTTTACCGAGAGGTCGTGTGGGTCGATGACCGACTGCAGGTCGCGCCACCGCATCCCTGCTTGCACGCGTATGACCCTGTTCTCAGGCGAGTAACGGATTACCCGATTGAACTGACGCATATCGAGGTGCAGGCTGTCTTCTGTGGCAATCTGTCCTCCCATGCTATAGCGGCCACCACCGATACTGACCGGGCCTGACCACATAGCGAGCGCCTGTCGAATTTCGTCGGTGGTACGCGGGGCGAACAGGCGATTAACCCAAATCGGGTTGAGCAGCGTCACATCGTTAACCAAGACGCCCGAAGGTGCCGCCCATACCGACCAGGGTGACAGCACACTGACTGCAATCCCGGCCATGCCAGCCTGGAGTAGATTGCGCCGGGTGAGATTATGCGACGGCTCTGAAGGGGAGTACGGTCGCGTGTTGTCGATCATATTGCGCTACCCCCCTGTGAATCGAAAATGACGCGCACATTCGGACTTCGAAGCAGGCTCGCTGGAGTGACGGTACACCGTTGCCACGGAATTCGGCCGAAATACCACAACCGCCAAAAGGATAGATTCGTCTCGGCGTTATGTCGCAGCAACGTTGCGAACGTCTCCACCTCACCGAGCTGAATGTTCGTCGCTTCATCGATGACTTCACGGACGAAGCGAGAACAGAACTGGCGCCGCGAGCGTATGTTGAACCCGGTGTCATAGAAAGTGCCTAGCCGACGAACAACGGCTGTCTTTAGCACCCTGCGATGCGTGTCGTTGAGCGGCGCGATTAGCCTCGCGACTACACAGCGTCCGTGGTCGGAGCGCTCCAGGAAGTGCGTCAGCAATGTTGTTCGCGCAAACGGAAACGTGCTTTCCGCAATCAATGGATCATCGCCGCAGTTGTCGACGACCACTCCCACATGGTTCGTCCATGAGTTCGTCGCGCTGGCGACCTCCATGAAGGGGCGCGCGGTGACACGGATGAACACCAGGTCTCCGATATGCAAATCGCCCACCGGCGGCCTACCCGGCGCTGTGGCATTGAGTACCGTGACGTGCGACCCCACACCCACGCGCACCGAACGAATTATTCTGATCATCCCGTTCCTGATGGACATGCTCGCCTCCTAGCTCTTCTGAGAGTTCAGCATGAGAGGGTGGTCGCATAATTCGCAACTTGTTCGTTTATATTTCGTTAAACTGATACCTTTGGTATCGAATATCAATACGTTAATGACGCAGATTACCCGGCTCATTTTGACCATAAAGCAGCGTCTCAAGGCAGCAGGTATGACCTATCGCGACGTTGCACAAGCGCTCGACCTATCGGAGCCCAGCGTGAAGCGCCTGCTGGCTAGCGGGCGTCTGACGGTTGAGCGCCTCGCCCAGCTCTGTGATCTGCTGGGTCTGACGATGGCGGAATTGCTTCAGGAGGCGGAGTTGTCGGCACCGCGCCTGCAAATGCTAAAGCGTGAACAGGAAGCGCAACTTGTATCAAACGAGAAGTTGTTGCTGGTGGCCGTATGTGCGCTGAATCATTGGTCGCTGGAAGAAATAGTGTCTGCCTACCGCCTGTCGAAAGCCGAGTGCATCAAGAACCTGCTGGTGTTGGAGCGGATGGGCCTGGCAAACCTGAAACCGGGAAACCGCATCAGGCTGCTCGTAGCGCGAGACTTTGATTGGCTGTCGGATGGCCCTATCCGGAAATTCTTTCTGCAGCAGGGATTACCCGATTTTTTGGGAAGCCGGTTCGACGTTCCTGACGAGACCATGGACTTTGCTCATGGCATGTTGACGAAGTCTGCGTACGCCCAGTTGCAGGTCGAAATGCACAGGTTGCGTAGCAAACTGGCAGCGCTTCACAACGAATCGTTGACCGCCCCTTTGTCCGAGAAACGCGGAACTGCGCTCCTACTGGCAATGCGTGTATGGGAACCACAGGCGTTCAGAAAGCTTAAGCGGATATAGCCGACCAGCAGGGATAACGCAGGGAGATCTTCGCGCCAGACGTCCGCTATCCGGCAGCGATTGCGAAGGACCGGTTTTGGCCGATGTCTGCCTGTCGCCAAGGGCTGCAATGGACTGTGGACTCAACCGGTCAAGCAAACACAGAAAACTCAGTCCCAAAGAGGCTGGATGCCAGGTCTTGTGTAACCCCAAACACATGGCGTTCCCTCCTCTAGAGAAAAGGGGAGGTTGTACTTTCTTAGCGTGGACAACAGCCAATCAAGTGAAACTGCTCTGAGTTCGATCCACTCAATTTCTGCTACCGGATGGATGTGATAATGCCAGTCGCGATCCCAGCCTGTGCAGTAGTCGCTTGGAGCCAAAGTACTGTGCAATCTGAATTCCGGGCTCATTTCCGGAGCGCTAAGCATTGCTTCGATCAGCTCAGCCCATTTAGTGTTATTCATCACTGGCAAAATCATGTCGTCAGACAGCAGTTTGCGAATTTTCGCTTTTGCGATCTCGTCGGGTTCGGGCAATTGATGCATAAGATCCGCGCTCTGATATGGAGTGAGTACAATCTAAGCTCGATGCCGGGCTCCTGTAATCGGCTGGTTTCGACCCAGGCCGATTCCAGCCCTTCAGGAAGAGAGGCTATTTGATCTGAAACAGGCGTGAAATCGTGACCAACGCTTTCTCCCCGTCAGCCTCATAGAGGCCAAACAAGGACGCTTGGTCGGTGAGGCGATGCAGGCGGAAATAGTTATAGAAGGCTTGACCCAGGCGCTGCTTCTCGAACATTCCCTGATTCCAAAGGCCGAAAGATTCGTTATAGGCGGCCGCCTCGATTTCCAGCCCCGGTGTGCTGTCCATTTGAACCTCACTTGATGGTGAGCTCTGGCGGGTCCTGCCAAACCGCCAATGGGTGGTGCTTGAGTGGAGGCAACCTACCGACTATGAGCAACAGCTGCCAGTTGCTCGGTATCTACGCGAACAAAAATGGAGTCTCCGATAGCCGTCAGCACATCCCCCGCATAGACCTCGCAGATGACGCGAGTTTTGCGTCCGACTTCACCTTCGACTTTCGCACGCAGGGTCAGCGGTACACCCATCGGTGTCGGTTTGATGAACTTGATGCCAAGGTTGCCAGTGACGCAATTGATGCGGGGGAGGCTCCCGACTTCGCGGTGTTCCGTGCGGTAGTGATAAGCCATCGCCGTCCAGTTTGAATGGCAGTCAACCAGCATCGCTGTCAGTCCGCCGTAAACCAGATCCGGCCAGCCGCAATACTTGGCATCAGGCAAGTGCTCGGCCATGACATGCACGCCGTCCTCATGCCAGAAGCTCTTGATGTGAAGCCCGTGCGGATTACTGCTGCCGCAGCCGTAACAAACGCCTTCAGGTGCGGCGGTGTCTTGCAGGGAGGTATCGAGCCTGGACATACCGTGGTCATCCTCAAAAATGTGAACTAAACCTGTCGGATTTTAACGCTGCAATCGGCCGCGGTCACTCGGGCAAGCCGGCCAGCCGCAGTCCATCCGCGAGCCGCGCGAGATCCTCGGGCCGTTGGATGGGCAGCCAGTTCTTCAAGTTGGAGACGTGCAACGATGGTTCCAGCTCGTGCAGGCGCTGTGGCTTCCTCTTTCTATCGATCACGCTGATCGCTTTCAGCGACCTCAACAGCCGCAAACGCCAATGCCGTGGTCCTCGGCGCCAATGTCACCCCAGGAGGAGCTGCGGTCATCGAACGGCTGACGACCACGACAGCCATGCTGGCGGTGAAAGGGATGGATGCAGCGGCCGCCGGTCGGGCAGCGGTGAGCCTTCTGGGCCGCGTCGTATCAGGTCAGGCCACTGTGATTGCCTTCGACACAGCGTTCATCGCTGTTGCCCTGCTTTTTGTAGTCGCCGCCCCCATGCTGGTTGCCATCAAGATCGGACTCTCGAAATACGCGAAAGTACGCGCTGCGCGAACCGTAGCGTGAGGCTTCACTCAGTCCAGGTTACCCACCAGCCACTCACTGAAGCTTCGCGCCAGCGCATTGTTCTCACTGTCACGATGGGTCAGCATGGCCCAGTTCGGGCCGCGAATGGTTTGCTCCACCAAGGGTTGCAACAATCCTTCGGCGCGCGCCTGCCGGCTCAATAACTGGCTGACCAGGGCGATACCGAGCCCCGCGCACGCGGCGTCCAGCAGCAGGCCCGGGTCGGAGAAATTCAGCCCCTGATCTTTCTGGCCCACATCGATGCCAGCTTCCACCGCCCAGTGACTCCAATCCATTTCCCGCTCGCCATGAAGGGTGGTGCGCTGTTCCCGTGGCAGCGCCAACAGGTTCGGGTGACACGCCGGGTAGAGGCGGTCGGCGTGCAGCACCTTGAAGCTGCACTCGGCTTGGGAACTGATGTCATCGCGCACGGCGAGGTCGATGGTCTGGGTGGTCATGTCCGGGACTTCATCGGTACTGAAAATCCACAGATCAACGTCCGGGTGCTCGCGGCGAAAATCCCCCAAGCGGGGCAGCAGCCAATGACGGGCGAACGCCGGGGTGGTGTTGAGGACCAGTTGGTTGGGTTTCTGGTACTGCCCAAGGCGGCGAATGCCGACGGCCAGTTGTTGCAGCAACGCCTGGGTGGTGCTGAGCAGGTCGTGACCGGCATCGGTCAGGCTGACACTGCGTCCACTGCGAAAGAACAAGGGTTGTTCAAGGTACGCCTCAAGACTGCGGATCTGCTGACTGATCGCAGATTGGGTGAGGTGCAACTCGGCGGCCGCCTTGTGGAAGCTGCCCAGCCGGGCGGCGGCTTCAAAGCCGCGAAGGGTGCTGAGTGGCGGCCAGTGCTTGAGCATATTGATAAGTTCCTCTAATCATTTGTCTGCAAAATTCATCGTTTGTTTGCCTGATTTTACGGCCGTAGCATGCATGCCAGGACCACCCAAGCAGTTTTGTTGAACACAATGGCTTAACTAAAAGGGCTTTTTATCATGCAGCATGTCATGCAGCAGAATGAAATTCGAAACAGCGGTTGGATGATGCCGGCCGAGTGGGTCAGGCACGCCGCCACGTGGATGGTCTGGCCGCACAACACGGCACTCTGGGAGTCCGGTTGGGGCGTGACATTGCCTCTGGTGCAAGAGGACTTCGCTCGCGTGGCCAACGCCATCGCCCGTTTCGAACCGGTGAAACTGGTCGTCGACCCTTCTGCTATCGCCAGTGCCAAAGCGCTATGTGGGCCGAACATCGAATTGATCGAGCTGGCGGTGAACGACAGCTGGTGCCGGGACTCCGGTCCGAGTTTCGTCTGCCATCCGCAACAAGGCCTGGCCGGGGTGAGCTGGCGCTTCAATGCGTGGGGCGGCAAGTCGGCTCATGATCTGGACGAAAGCCTGGCTCGTCGCACACTCAATCACTTGGGAGTGGAATGCTTTGGTACCGCGCTGAGCAATGAAGGCGGGGCCATCCATGTGGACGGCGAGGGCACGCTGATCACCACCGAGTCGGTGTTGCTCAACCCCAATCGCAACCCGGGCATGAACAAGGCGGAGATGGAGGAAATCTTCACGCGTCTGCTGGGCGTGAAGAAGACGATCTGGCTGCCGGGTGATCCGGACTATGTGACCGGTGACATGACTGACGGCCACGTCGATGGCGTGTGCGCGTTCGCCCGCCCTGGGGTTTTGCTGGTGGACGCCACCCACGACCAGCACTCGGTGTATGCCGAAGTGGCCCGGGAAAACCGTCGTGCCCTGGAGCTGGCCACCGATGCCCAAGGCCGACAGTTCGAGCTGATCGAATTGTATGAAGCCAGCGATGCCGTGGACACCGAAGCTGAAGTGTTCTGTGCCTCCTACACCAATTTTTACATCGCCAACGACGCCATCATCATGCCGGCCTACGGCATTGATGCCGACAACGTGGCGGCCGCCGTACTGCGGCAGGCATTCCCGGGACGCGAGGTGGTGCAGGTGCGGATCAATCACCTGGCCCATGGCGGTGGCGGTGTGCATTGCATCACCCAGCAACAGCCCGCCTGGCCGGTGGAGGGCTGATGCCATGACGCTTCTGACCATCGCCACCACCCAGATGCCCTGCACCTGGGACCTGCAACACAACCTCGATCAGGCCGAGCAACGGGTGCGCGAGGCCGCGGCCAAAGGCGCCCAGGTCATCCTGTTGCAGGAGCTGTTTGCCACGCCGTATTTCTGCATCGAGCAAAGCCACAAGCACCTGGCGCTGGCCGAAGAATATCGATCCAGCCCGGCACTCAAGCGTTTTGCTGCATTGGCCAAAGAGTTGGGGGTCGTGCTGCCGCTGAGCTGGTTCGAGAAGGCCGGCAATGCTTACTTCAATTCGTTGAGCGTGGCCGATGCCGATGGGCGCCTGCTGGGTGTGTATCGCAAGACCCACATTCCCAACGCCATCGGCTATCAGGAGAAGGAATACTTCAGCCCCGGCGATACCGGTTTTCGTGTCTGGGACACGGCGTTCGGGCGCCTGGGTGTGGGGATCTGCTGGGATCAGTGGTTCCCCGAGACTGCGCGCTGCCTGGCGTTGATGGGCGCTGAAGTCTTGCTGTTTCCCACCGCCATCGGTTCTGAGCCTGGCTGCGCGACGCTGGATTCCCGCGACCACTGGCAGATGACCATGCGCGGCCACGCAGCCGCCAACCTGCTGCCGCTGGTGGCTGCCAACCGCATCGGCCGCGAAGTGGCCACCACCGATCCTGCCCTGCAAATGAGCTTCTACGGCTCGTCCTTTATCTGCAACCACAAGGGCAAGCTGCTCGCCGAGGCCGACCGCGACAGCACCGGCGTGCTGGTGCAAAGCCTGGACCTGGCCGCCATGCGCGAAGAGCGCTTGAGCTGGGGCATTTACCGCGATCGCCGTCCGGACATGTACGGCGCACTGTTGACTCAGGACGGTCGTCACCTCAATGCACGCTGGAACACTCAAGGGGCTTGATATGCACACGATCAAAAAGCTGTTGAGCGGCGCCATGGGCCTGGCGCTGGGCTGTGCCTTGCCGTCGCTGCACGCGGAAGAAAAAACCCTCAGGATGTACAACTGGGCCGACTATTTTGCCGAGGACACGCTGGCCAAATTCACCGCCGAAACCGGGATCAAAGTGATCTACGACGTCATGGATGGCAGCGAGACGCTTGAAGCCAAAATGCTCGCCGGCGGCAGCGGTTATGACCTGATCTTCCCGGGCGACACCGTCGCCGAACGCTTGACGCGCGCCGGCAGCCTGCAACCGCTGGACCGGTCAAAACTCACGGCCCTAAATGACGTCGAACCCGGCTTGCAGAAGTTGCGAACGCATTACGAGTATTCGCGCCAGGCCACCGTCCCCTACACCTGGGGCACCATTGGTCTGACCTACAATGCCGAGCAGATCAAACAGCGCGTGCCGGATGCCCCGGTCAACAGCCTGGACATGTTGTTCAAACCGGAACTGGCTGCCAAATTTGCCGACTGCGGTATTTCGATGATCGACTCGCCCGACGAAGTGCTGGCAGTCGTGCTCAATTATCTGGGCCGGGAGCCACGCAGCGCGAAGCCCGAGGACCTGGCAGCGGCGAGTGAAATGTTGCTGAAACTTCGGCCGTACATCCGCAAGTTCCAGTCGCAGCCGGTCACCGACCTGGTGAACGGCAACCTGTGCCTGTCGCTCGGTTACAGCGGGGACATGACACAGGCGCAACGGACGGCGGATTCCGCCGGCAAAAACACCACGTTCCAATACCGTATTCCCCGTGAAGGCACCACGGTGTGGATGGACACCATGGCGATTCCGGTCGACGCCAGACATCCGGAGTACGCCTATGCGTTCATCAACTTCGTCATGCGCCCGCAGAACATGGCCGCCATCAGTAACTTCACCGGCTACCCCACCTCCAATGCCAAGGCACGTGCGAGCGTCGATGCGACCATGCGCAACAACCCGGATATTTACCTCGATGAGGCCACTTATGCGCGGCTGATTCCGGGCAAGGACATTCCCCAGCCCGATATGCGGGCGCGCATGCGCACCTGGACCAAGTTCAAAACCGCCACCGCGAAGTGACGTCAGGCCTTGACCCAGCGTTGACGGCTCCAGCTGCTCAATGTGTCGACGGCAAATACCAGCAACAGCATGGCCAGAATGACCGTGCTGGCTTGAGCTTCCTGGAACAGACTGAGGCTGACATAGAGCATTTGCCCCAAACCACCGGCGCCGACGAAGCCGAGCACGCTGGCCATGCGGATATTGTTTTCCCAGCGGTACAGGATGTAGGCCAGTAGTTGTGGCAACAGGTTGGGCAGTGATCCGTAACAGAACGCCCATATGGCATTGCTGCCCTGCAGGCGGATGGCTTCGGCCGGTTCGTGTGGGGTGTTTTCCAGCGCTTCGGCGAACAACCGGCCGAGCACGCCGGTGGTGTGCAAGGCCAAGGCCAGGGTGCCGGCATTGGGGCCGAGCCCGGCGGCCAGGACCATCAGCGCAGCCCACACCAGTTCCGGAACCGCGCGCAAAGCGTTGAGCACCAGACGCGACGCGCTCTGCAAAGGCCAGCCGAAGCGCCCGGCCGCGGGCAATGCCAACAGCAGGCCGAATACCGCCGCGAGCAGAGTGCCAAGGGCGGACATGGCGATGGTTTCCAGGGCGCCGTGGCCGATGGCTTGCAGGTGGCCTGAGCTCAGGTCCGGGCTGAGAAAACGCTGCGCATATGCGCCCATCTGCTTCAGGTTACCGCTGCCACCCAGTTCGCCGAGGTCGATGCTCAAGTAGATGAACGAGGCGACCACCGCTGCGCCGATACACAGAAGCAGCA
This sequence comes from Pseudomonas sp. NPDC098740, assembly GCF_044760065.1. Taxonomy (NCBI): domain Bacteria; kingdom Pseudomonadati; phylum Pseudomonadota; class Gammaproteobacteria; order Pseudomonadales; family Pseudomonadaceae; genus Pseudomonas; species Pseudomonas sp. NPDC098740. Next base: position 114,071 of record NZ_JBIWAM010000001.1, read on the forward strand.
CCAGGTTGATCAGGCGATTCATGCCAGCCTCCAGCGCAGCAGGCGGCTGAGTTGATCGGCGAGCAGTACCAGAACAAGAAACGTCAGTAACAAACTGGCCACTTCACCGCCGGCGAACATGCGCAACGACAGGTCCATTTGCTGGCCCAGACCACCGGCACCGACGAAGCCCATCACCACCGAGGCGCGGATTGCGCATTCCCAGCGGTACACCGTGTACGACAGCAGTTCCGCAGCGACATTGGGCAGGATCCCGTAGAAAAAGGCTGTGAGCCGACCGCTGCCAGCCTGCAATAGCGCGTGGGCCGGGCGCTGGTCGACCGACTCGAAAATTTCCGCGTAGACCTTGCCCAGCATGCCGCTGTAGGTAATGGCGATGGCCAGTACCCCGGCCGTCGGGCCGAGGCCGACGGCGCGCACGAACAAAAGCGCCCAGACGATTTCCGGCACGCTGCGCAGGAAGATCAGTAAACCGCGTATCGGCCAACGCAGCAGTTGGCCCCAATAGCTGGGGTGGCCGGCACGGGAGGCAGCAGACAGCGACAGAGCCCGACTGGCCAGCAGGCTGGCGGGGACGGCCAACAACAACGCCAGGGCCATGCCGGCCGTGGCGATGGCCAGGGTCTGCAAGGTGGCTTGCACTAACAGCTCAATGAATTCCTCGCCATGGGCCGGTGGCCAGAAGGCTGAGACAAACCGGCCCATCTCGCTCTGACTGTCACTCGCCACCAGTACACTGAGGTCCAACTCGCTGAAGTGAATGCCCGGCCACAGCAAGGCGAGGGCCAGCAAGGTGAGCAGCAGGCGGGGTCGGGTGGCCGGATCTCGGGTATCACGGGTCAGCATCGGGGAATCTGCACACTCAAGGGCGCCGGAGCAATCGGTGGAGATTGCAGTTGTTCGTTGGCGTAGAGCTTGTCGAGCAGCTCGCGGTCGACTTCGCTGGCCGCAAGGTCGAACAGGATCTGTCCGTCACGCAAGCCGATGATCCGCGAAAAGTGCGCCAGGGCCAGCTCCACCGCATGCAGGCTGGCGACCAGTGTGACGTTGTGCTGCCGGGCATGGCGGCAGAGCACCGACAGCGTGTGCTCGGCCAACACCGGATCCATGGCCGATACCGGCTCATCGGCCAGCAACACCTCGGGCGCTTGATACAACACGCGGGCAATGCCCACGCGCTGTAGCTGTCCACCGGACAGTTGCTGACATTGCGCGAACAACTTGTCGCTGAGGTCGAGCCTGGCCAATGCCGCGCGTGCGCCCGGAATATCCACCGGATGCAGCAAGTTCAGCAGACTTTTGCCCAGACCCCACTGACCCAGTTTTCCAGCCAGAACCGCGGTGACCACGCGCTGGCGCGGTGGTAGCGGCGGCGCTTGATGGATAAGGCCGATGCGCGCGCGCAGACGCTGACGCTGGCGGGCAGACAGCTGCCAGGCTCGCTCGCCGAGCACCTGCAGCTCACCGTTGTCCGGTCGCAGGGCGGTGGCCAGCAGGTTGAGCAGGCTCGACTTGCCCGCGCCGGACGGGCCGATGATGGCGACCTGTTCGCTGGCACCGATGTGCAGGTCCACGCCGCGCAGCGCCTGGACGCCGTTGGTGTGGGTAAGGCTGACCTGGGTCAGACGCAACGTCATTTGAGCAGATCGGCGGCGCGTGCGGCTTCCTCGATGCCCTTGTAGTTCTCGGGTTTGGTTTCGATGAATCGGCTGGCGGCCTGCAGATCCAGAATCTCCTTGTCCTTCGGGTTCGCCGGATCGAGAGCAAGAAAGGCGGCTTTTATCTTGGCCGCCAGCGCTGGGTCGAGAGTCCCGCGCACCGTCCAGTTGTAGTCGTAGTAGGCCGGGGTGGTCGCAAACACTCTGACCTTGGTGGTGTCGACCTTGCCGGCGGCGACCAGTTTTTCCCACACGCTGGCGTTCAGTACCCCGGCGTCCACCTTACCGGCCTGGACCCAAGCGACAGTGGCGTCATGGGCGCCGGAATAGCCCACGCGGCTAAAGTAGGTTTCCGGTTTGATGCCGTCCTTCAACATGAAATAGCGCGGCATGAGACTGCCTGAAGTGGAGGACACCGAACCGAAGGCGAAGGTCTTGCCCTTGAGGTCGGCGAGGGATTTGACGGCTGGGTCGGCGGTGATGAATTTGCTGGTGAACTGGGCGTCCTGTTCGCGCTGTACCAGCGGAATGGCGTTGCCGGTTTTCAGGCGGGCCTGCACGAATGTGAAGCCGCCCAGCCAGGCCATATCAATTCGGTCGGTGGCCAGCGCCTCGACCACGGCCGGATAGTCGCTCACGGGAACGAACTCGACCTTCATGCCCAATTGTTGTTCCAGGTAGGTGCCCAGCGGCTTGAACTTGCGGAGCAGTTCGGTCGGGGCTTCATCGGGAATCGCACTGACTTTCAGGGTGTCGGCGGCCTGCGCCAACAGGGTGCAAAAAGACAGGGTCAAGCCGACAGCCAATGCCAGGGTACGGTTGAGCATGAAAATTCTCCGGTGCATCAAAGCAAAAATGTCGATACGCCAAGCGCAAGCTGATTGCTGCATGGCACTTTGTGAGGGTAAACGAAATGGAGCGAAATTGACCGCTTTGGCCCAATTGTTAGTGCGACAAGCCTGAAGTCGATCCGGCCAGGATGATCCTTGGGTTAGCGCTTTTAGCAGCCCGAAATCGCCATATTTCATGACCGCCCGTAACCCGGCACGAGGGTTGGCTCACGCTTCGCTATTCTTCATGACACTACAGGGTTGCAAGTTGAACAGAGGATTGAATGATGAAGATGTTGCTGATGGTCGAGTGCCCTAATGAACCCTTCAACACCCTTGTCAAAGCCGGGAAGGTGGGCGAGGTTATTGAGCGCATCCTGAACAGCATCAAACCGGAGGCGGCGTACTTTACCGAGCAAGATGGCAAGCGTGGTGGGATTTTTGTGGTCGACGTACAAGACCCCTCCGACATCCCCGCATTGGCGGAGCCCTTTTTTCTCAACTTCAACGCCAGCTGCAAGTTCCGTATTGTGATGAGCGCGCAGGATCTGCAAAAGTCCGGTCTGGAGGCTCTCGGGAAAACGTGGGCGTGCTGAGAGGCCAGACACGTCTGATTAGTCAGTTCCGTACAGTCCAAAGCATGGTCTGAACCCTGATATGCGGATGACTGACCAAAGGTTCCCATTCATCGATGAAAGAGAAGCCCTGCTTTAGATAGAAATTCGAGGCTCTTGCATTGTCCGGGGAGACATCCAGAAAAACGCGATCATGCCCTTTGCCGATTGCGCGAGATTTCACTGCCTCAACCAGCTGACCTGCCACGCCAGAACCACGTGCAGCGGGTTCTACCCACATTCCGATCAGGTTATAGCGATTCGCTTGGCTGACCCCAGCACCGATCATCCCAACCGGTCTATCGTCCTTGATGGCCAACCAGAATTCCGGTCCTGCCGCTGACGAGGCGCGTTCTTTCCACTGCTCGTCACTGTATTGAGCGGCCGTTTGGTAACTCACACCAAACGCTGTCGGCGTGTCCAAAAGCGCAGCGAGACGGACTTGCTTCAAAAACATCCAGTCTTTGGCTTCCGTCAATCGAATGTCCATGTTCTTCCTTAAAGATGGCGCGCAATGGATGCTTTCGTAGTCTAGTTTTTCTTCTTGATTAGTTTGCCCAGGTAGTACTTTAGGCTTAAACGATCTTTGGGCCTTGGCTTGTAGTGGGTTTTATTTCTTTGTGCGGGATCGATCACCATGGTTCCTGCGGTGTAGTAATAAAGCGCTATAGACCTGCGCGTGATGTGCTCTGGCGTTGTTAAAGGCTCTGGATGCCCGTGATTGCTGTCTTTGTCTGTATTGAAAATGACACATCGATTGTAAATTGGCAGGACTTTTTTAAGACAGGTCTTCATGTCGACATCCCAAAGTTCAAGGTTGCCGCCGTATTCCTCTCGCCAGTCTTCATTTAGATAAATGATGATATTCAGTCTGCGCTCAACATTAAGTTTTTTGTTAAGCCTGAAGTCCGAGTGTACCCCCAGGAAACCACCACTTTTCGTTTCATGCAAGCCGCCACCAGCAAAGTAGGGGTCGGGTATCAAGCCTTCAATGCCTGTGAGCCTTTCAAGAAACTGCAACATGGGGGCTGAGTTAAAGGCGTTGAAAACAGTCTTCAAATAGGGGGTGCATTCGTTGGGACTGATTTGACGTTTTAATTGACCTTTATAGCCGCGCTCATAGAGCATTTCGTTGTTGGTGGGTTCGGTTGGGAAGTGCGAGCAGATACTCGCAATCAGCTCTTCATCCAAGAAATTATCGATGACGATGTGCGGAAATGGCGCAGCCTGAATATAGCGACTGGCCAATGAAGAACCCAAGGCGCTGGCGGCGTTCTGGTCGAAATCAAGCTCCGGGGAGAGGGTCATAGGTAGTGCTTGAGTGATGGGTGCCATTACCGCTCCAATAACTTGGTATAAAGACGTGTGGGTGACTTCAAGCAGAGTCCAGCAGCACTGCTCGTTGTGTCTCTTCGTTGCTTAACTTTTGCTGTCTTCTTTTTTCAGGCGCTTAAGAATATCGTTGTACATTTTGGTTCGTCTATGAGTCTTTTCATAGCCGCCAGCCGCTGCGACAGTGCCAGACTGCATGTGATCCAGATAACTGAAGATTTTACGCGGTGATAACATTTCAACGACATAGCCAAGTTCGGTCATGCGGTCTTGGAGGGTGTAGCCTGGCACGCGATCATCCATCGAAAAATGCATGTTGTGCTGTTTGATAAGTTTGCAGTTCCACAATGTGCAGAAACTCTTCAAGTAGACTTCTCTGTACGGTTTTGGTTCTCTGGAGCGTAGTCCCATGGAGATTTTCAGACGTCTGAAATGGTGTTTGAATAGTCGTGCGCTAAAGCGCCAAAGAGTTCTCGTGGTGCCACGGTTTAATTGCTCGACACAACCGACCGCTACGACTTTTTGGTTTTTTAAACATTTATTTAGCATCATCGGAAAAACATTTTTATCGAAAACAAATGTGTCGGTGTGCATTAGAAATAAATAATCAGTTTCAACTCGCTCCAAGACCAGGTCAAGTGCTTTGCCATGCGCTATATGCCCAGGTTCTGGTTCAGAAACAGAGCGCTCGATTAAATTTATCCAGTCAAGAGTTCGTAAGTACTCAGTGCTTTCATCGGCGGAATAGTTGTCAACTACCCATATTGGGACGCTGTGGCTGCCCACATGCTGTTGCAATAAGTCTAAGCATATCTTGGTGATTTCTGGTGTTTTGTAATTGACTATAACTATGCTGAAGGTTTTAGAGTTGTCAGCCAGAAAGCTAGAGTTATTCATCGTTCAGGCGCCCAATGATATTGCATGTTATTGTAGGAATAATTGAACCTGTATACAACTTTCGTTTATTTTTCTGCGCAAAATTTGCTTGACTATTAAGCACGATTTGTTAAGCCGCTTTGTTGTACATAATAACCATAGCTTACTCGGACCTGATGGAGAGCAGTATATGCGGGCGTCATCGTATAAGGATCTGCGCTGTAGGTAAACATCCGTGAAATCGCCATGTCCCTGTCTCTCTCTGGCTGTGTCGGGGTAGTGGTTTCCATACCGGAACCGGAAAGAGAACGCATTCCCTTGACCTGCCAGCAAACAGATAGCGACCAGACCACGCGAGCGTGGTTTGAGCGAGGCGGCGCCACAGAAAACAACCATTTCTGTAGATACCGTGGCACTAACGGCTACTGCGCATTGAGCATTACTGATGAAACGTGCGGCCCAGTGCATCCAGGCGAACGGCGATGGGCGGCAAGCGCTGGCTGCTCAGGGCAAGGATTTCGACATTGCCTTTCAGGCGCGATGCCAACTGAGTGATTTCCTGCTGCGCGCGGTTCACACTTTCATGTTCTCGGGTGATTTGCACGCTGGCCTGGCCGGCATGTTCAACGGCATGTTCGACATGAACGGCTATATGTCCCATCGCGTCCCCCATCCGCTGCATCGAACCCGTCATCTGGGCAATTTCCGTCAGCTGATGCTTGGCCCCTTTCTCCAGCGTATTTGAGCTGGGACGTGGCCGCGATTGTCCAGCATGTCCTGGCTCTCCACCGCTTCGGCCTGACTGTGCACGGCCAGATAGAGCAGGGTGACCGCCGCCATGATCACATAGAAGGCGTGAACGAACACCATCGTCCACCCACCGTGATGCGCCATGACGTAGACCGGAAAACCTTGGTGTTGCAGCGCATGGAAAACCACGTGATGAACGGCGATCGTGGCAGCGGCGACCAGAATCGGTAGCCAGTCGCGATAAAAAGTCAGTACCGCCAGCAACGCGAAAATACCGAAGTGGGATTCAATGACGCCCTCGGCCTGATTGATATGCAACGCGGCGACGACCATCAAACCAATGCCCAGGCAACACCGCATCCATCGCGTGCCGCCCATTGCGCGATAAAGCACCGTCAGCAGCAGGCTCGTGCCGCCACCCACCAAAAACGCCTGAATAAACGTGTCGTGCCAGTAAGCCAGACCCAAAGCGAAGAGGAACATCAGCCAGATCAGGCCCAACATGATTCGGTCGGCCTTGCGGTAGTGGTCAAGAAAACGAGGGGGCAAAGGCATTCACATTTACTCCATGTAATTGAGCCGGAATAAGGCAGGTCATTCCGGCATGTCGAGGCATACATGAGAAACCGTGCAAAGCGTAGCCGTTTGCCATCACACCTCCCGTGGTCGACGGTGAACACGGGAAACAAAGTCAGAAATAGAGGCAAGTAATGTTGAAGTGAGGCGCAGTACGGCAGTTCCGTTGCAAACCGGCCGTGCGGCTTGGGTGTCGATGGGAGAATATGGAACCCACATCACCGATAGCGTCTAAATTCCAGAGAGATGTCCCGCCACCCTGAAGGAACGACTCATGCTCAGATCTAGCTCATTGATTGCAGCTATTACATGCCTTGCGCTGGTTTCCGGTTCAGTGACTGCATTGGCCGATCCTGGTAATGGAAAGGGCCAGGGAAATGGCAAGGGAAACCCGCAAAACAGCCAGGTTCATGGTAACCAGGGAGGCAAGGGAAAAAATTCCGGGGGTGGTGATTGGGATAATGGCCCAAGCATCAATCGCGGAAGCGTTCTTGGAATTATTGGTGGGTATCGGGACTACTGGAGCCCCGGACCTGCATTGCCACCCGGCATTCAAAAGAACCTCGCGCGAGGTAAGCCGCTTCCACCCGGAATTGCCAAAAAACTGGACGGCCGGTTGATCGGCAGGCTGCCGCATTATGATGGGTATGAATGGCAGCAAGTTGGCACCGACTTGATATTGGTCGCGCTGGCAACCGGGCTCATCTACGAAGTGCTCAACGGTGCTTTTGATTAATGGGCATGATCCATATGCCCATTTGAAGGTGGCAACCGGCGTAAACAGCGCTATTCGTCCACGCTGATACCCGATCCCCCTAATTCGTTGGGGACATCCTTCAGCTTGGGCAATCCATCTTTGATGCGCAGCACGGTCTCCTGATAGTGGACGTGAACGCCTGGCAAATACGCAAGATCCGGGATGACCGCGGCATACACATCGATCAGCCCCATCCCCGGGTGTTCAGTGAAGATGTGCCCGCCGCAAGTCTTGCACCACTTGCGGTAACTCTGCGGTGTCTTGTTGTAGGTGCCGATGTTGTCAGCACCGCGAGTCACTTGCACCGCCTCGGGTTTCCACAGCGTGAAGGCATTGACCGGTCCTGCTGACCAATGCCGACACGACTCGCAATGGCAGTAGCCCATCCCGACCGGCTCGCCACTGACGGTGAACTCGACTGCACCGCAAAAACAACTGCCCTTGTAAGACCGTTCAATGCTCATGGCATGACTCCTTGATCAATTGCCAGGCGATACCGCCGGACTTCATTCATCGAGGTAACGCACCGCTGTCGCCGGCGTGCGCCGCACCTGCAGTTCGAAAATGTCAGGGCGCGCGTAGTGCCCGGTGACGTCGAGCGCCCGCCGCGCTGGCGCCACGAGAGCGACGTCGATGTCCGCATACAGAATGCCGGCCTCTCGGTGTAATGGACCGGCCACGATCCGGCCTTGAGGGCTGACCACCACTGAGTCGCCGTCGTTGATCCATTCGTCCGGATCGGGAAACAGTTGCGCACGAGACGGGAAGTCGTCGGGGATGTCGCTGCCGCGCAGTGCGGAGCCACTGCCGAGCACCCAACAGCGGCCTTCAAGTGCAATGTGACGCATCGTGCTGATCCAGCCTTCGCCCGTGTCGTACGTGGGGGCGACGTAGATTTCCACCCCTTGGGCATACAGTGAATAGCGTGCCAGCGGCATGTAGTTTTCCCAGCAGATGAGTGCACCCACGCGACCGACCGGTGTATCGACCGTACGCAACCCGGAGGCATCACCGAAGCCATGCACCATGCGCTCTGGATTGGTTGGCATCAGCTTGCGGTGTCGGTTGAGCACGGCGCCGTTCGCGCCGATAACGACTACGCTGTTGTAGAGCGTGCCGCCTCCGTTGCGCCGGTCGCATTCATTGATGCCGCACACGATCGTCACCGCATGCACCCTGGCGGCCTCGCACAATTGGCTCAGGTCACCGTTCGCGATATCGACGGCGTTGGCCAGCAGCCGCGTGTGCAACTGGCCCATGACAGCCCCGTCCTTTCCCGCCGCCAGCCGCCAGATCCAGGACGGGTAACCGGGAATGTACGATTCGGGCAAAACGATCAGCGAGGCTCCCGCCGTCGCTGCCTCGGCGACCGATTGCACGGCCCGGGCGATTGTCGCGCTGCGATCGAGCAGCACGGGCGGACGCTGAATGATGGCTACCTTGGTCATGGCGTGCTCCTTTGGTATTTGGCTTTCGAGGTTTCAGCGTGCGCGTGGCGAAGTGGCGGGGCTAGTTCAGAATCTGAAGCGTTGTAATTGCGGAGCCAAAGCAATGGACGAAAGCTACGGTCAGTTCTGCACGGTCGCGCGCGGTGCTGAAGCCCTGTGCGAGCGCTGGACACCTTTGGTCGTGCGCGAGTTGCTGTGCGGCAGCAAGCGCTTCAATGAACTGCACCGCGGCGTTCCACGGATGTCCACCAACCTGCTGGCACAACGTCTGCGCCATTTGGAAGAAATCGGCGTCGTGCACCGCACGGCCACAGGCAAAGTCTGGGAGTACAGCCTGACCAAGGCGGGGGAGGAGTTGCGCCCCATCATCATGGCGCTGGGTCATTGGGGCGCGCGCTGGATCGGCAGTCGCCTTCGCGATGACGAACTCGACGCGGGCCTGCTCATGTGGGACGTGCGCCGGTTCGTGCGCGTCGAGACATTCCCGTCCCGACCGGTGGTCATCCACTTCAAATTCCGCGACGCGCGGCCCGGCGAGCAAGCGTGGTGGCTCGTGGTTGAACAGGGTGTGGCAGACCTGTGCCGCGACGACCCCGGCCGCGAACTGACGCTCGTCGTGGACTCCAGCGTGCGGGCGTTGACCGAGGTGTGGACGGGCGACCGCACACCGCGGGAGGTTCTGCAGTCGCGAGAGCTGCGTGTAGATGGCGCGGTGAAAGATGCGGAAAGCTTGTGGCGATGGCTTGGCACAAGCGCGTTCGCGGGTACCCGGAGCGCTGCACGCTAGCGCTGGCAGCTCCATCCGTCGCAGGACTTGAACTGTCTGGGGCTTAATGCGTCCTAAGACTCGCGATATCAACCAACCCTACGGAAGCAATCATGCTTTTAAAGAATAAGAGTCTCGTTGCTGTAATGTCCTGCGCCCTGATGCTTGCGGCCGCCCCATTACTCCCTGCTGACCTGTCCATCATGAGCTCCGCCTATGCGAAAGACGGTGGTGGTGGTGGTGGTGGTGGTGGCGGTAACGGTGGTGGTAATGGGGGCGGAAACGGAGGTGGTAATGGCGGTGGCCATGGCGGCGGTACAGGCGGCGGTCATAGCGGTTCAGGTCACTCCGGCAACTCTGACAGCAACGGCCGCGGTAATGGACTGTCCAGCGATCATGCCGGCAAGGCTGTTCGCGATCGTGGCGAAAGCGGAAACCACTACGGCAGTGTTCGCAATAGTGATAGCGGTCATGGCCAAACGACTTCAGGCATCGCCCACTCCAAAGATACTCGCGGCTTAGACAAAGCCAGAGCAGTCTCGACCTCGACTCCAGGTGATCACAACACGAAAGGGTTGAGCAAAGCCGGGACTTCGGTATCGAAAAAATCGCACTGATCAGCCATAACGGCGGATAAAGAAGTCCAACAGACTCAATTGCAAAGTCTGCCGCACGCTTGGGCTCAATTGGACTTCTTCGGTGGGTAGTTACCGCGCAAGCCCCCGGACCGGGTGCCTGTTTTGCAGGGCAGGGCAGGCACTACCGGGCGAGATCTGGGTTGGGGGTTGGAGCGGCTCCGGGGTTGAGGTTGTTTGCTCATTGTGTGCCTCCTGACTTTTCAGGGTTTCGCGAAGGCCTCCTGATAAAGCTTAGTTGCTGGCTGCGATGGTCTGCATCGTTCGGCAGTGGGTGAAAAGGCTGCAAGCGACCAAAACCCGCAGCACGTAACCCCAAACAAAACGGGCGCCCGACAAGGCGCCCGTTTTTGTTTGTTTTGCCGCCTGCGCCCGCAAGCGCCGGCTGATCACATCCTCTCTTAGCGCAGCAGATGCACCGCCAAGCCGACGAGCGCGCAAGCCATCAGCACCTGAATGACGCCCCGTTTGAAGCGGAACAAGGCAATTGCCGCCAAAATGGCGATCAGTGCAGAGGGCCAGTCGAGGTTGCTGCTGAAGCCCTTCGGCCACAGCACGTGATAGCCGAAGAAACATGCCAGATTGAGGATCACTCCAACCACCGCCGCTGTGATTGCGGTAAGCGGTGCAGTGAACTTGAGTTCGTTGTGGGTCGATTCCACCAGCGGGCCACCGGCGAGAATGAACAGGAACGAGGGCAGGAAGGTAAACCATGTCACCAGGGTGGCTGCGAGAGCCCCGGCCAGAAACACATGATCGGCGCCGAACACTTGTGAGACGTACGCTCCAACAAAGCCGACGAAGGCCACCACCATGATCAGCGGCCCTGGTGTGGTTTCCCCCAGTGCCAGACCGTCGATCATCTGAGTCGGGGTAAGCCAGCCATAGTGACCGACCGCTCCTTGATAGACATACGGGAGGACTGCATAGGCTCCGCCAAAAGTAAACAGCGCGGCCTTGGTAAAGAACCAGCCCATCTGGGTCAAGGTACCTTCCCAGCCAAAAAGCGCGGTCAGGACTCCCATCGGCAACGCCCACAGCGCCGCGCCGATGAGGGCCAGCAGCGCCAGTTTCATCCAGCTGAACCGGGCATGTTCCGGGGACGGGGTGTCGTCATCGATCAAGGCCGGGCCGAAGGACTTTTTGGCAGCGCTATGGCCCCCGGTTCTGAACTTCTCAGGCGCCAGACGCCCTCCGACATAGCCGATTAACGCTGCCCCCAATACGATCAGCGGGAAAGGAACATTGAACGCGAAGATCGCGGTAAATGAAGCTGCTGCTATCGCCCACAGCCAATTATTCTTCAGCGCCCGAGTGCCGATCCTGTGTGCCGCCTGCACCACGATGGCCGTCACGGCAGGCTTGATCCCATAGAAGAGGCCGGCCACCACAGGCACTTCGCCGAACGCGATGTACATCCACGACAAAGCGATGAGGATGAACAGTGAGGGCAGCACAAACAACACTCCGGCGATCACTCCGCCCCAGGTTCGATGCATCAGCCAGCCGATGTAGGTCGCCAATTGCTGAGCCTCTGGCCCAGGCAGCAACATGCAATAGTTGAGCGCATGGAGAAAGCGTCGTTCGGAGATCCAGCGCCGACGTTCTACCAGTTCCTGGTGCATGATCGAAATCTGCCCTGCTGGCCCGCCGAAACTGATGAAACCGAGCTTCAACCAGAACCGGAATGCCTCACGCAAGCTGATCGCCTCCGGCCTTGATAGGTTCTCTTCAGCCGTTGATGCCAACACCTTACTCATTGGGTTGTTCCTCTTTCACAAACTCGGCGAGCAGTCCGTCGAAGATAGCGCTGGCAGCAGCCAGCAAGTGGTCGTCATGGGCAATGGTTTCACGCAGTCCTGCCAGCACGCGCTCGATGCCGGCAGCCTCCAAAGGCTGAATGCCGCCGATATCGAGGTAGTGCACCAACGCCGCGATGCGGTTCAGGCCGGACTCTTGAAGCTCAAAACTGGCTTGCAGGGTTTCGAAGGTCACGCGATTGCCGACATGACTGAAGGTCGCATCATCGAAGTCGAAGCCCAGCGCGTCTGCCGGACAGTCATGTGGCGTATTCAGCCAGAGGATCCGAGCCTCAGGATCAATGAAGCGCCGAATCAACCAGGCGCAAGCCAGACGATCAACCCACGGACGCTTACGTGTTGCCCAGACACGACGTTGATAATCACCACGGTTGAGTGCCGTTATGGGCTCGTCGCGGCTAGGTGGTTCATCCGCAGCCAACGCTCTGCTGACAGCCGTCTCAAGCTCCAGCAAGGCTGAATCAATCTGCTCCTTTGGCTTACCTGGGAAATAATCGATGTGGGTGAGCTGATCGTAGTTTTTGCGCAGCTTGCGAATTTGTTTGGTTGTGGCCAATGCGCTTTCAGGATTGAGCTGCCCACGGCACTCTTCAATCTCTGCGCGTAGCTTGCTGTAGTCATCGCTACGGTCGAACAACTCGACAAAGCGCTTACCCTCCGGATCGACCACGGGCAGGATGTAAACAGTGCCATTGATAGAAAGGATGTCGCGCTCGACAGACGCCAGAACATCGCGACAGACACCGGTATCAGGCAACAGATAGGCACCATCGCGCAAAACCGCCGCACCTGAGGCTTTCAGAGCACGCCAGGCTCGCATGCGCTCGGTGGCATTCGCGGTAGGTAAAGCGAGAATCAGTGTCAGCCAGTTTTTCATGTAGATGTCGCTATTTATTTTGTTGTTCTTATTACATTAACTGTGGTTTTGGCGTTTGGAAAGCCATCCTTAAAATCTGGGATTTTGGCGATGCATTAAATGGGGATTGATTTGTTTAGTGAGGCCGAAGAGATCAATCGGCATATCCAGCAGATCTACGACGAGGCGCGGCTGGTCGAAAGCTGGCCAGCTCTGCGCAAGAAGACTCAGGCCGGCTTTCGCACCTCTCGAATGAACTGAACGGGCTGGTGGGGCGCTTGAAGTCGTAGAGGCGGCCCGATGCGCTCGGCTATCGGTCCAGCAGAGGTGCCAGCAGTGCACACATGCCGCGCCAGTGCGAACCCTCCCAGTAAACCCGTTGTCAGGCGTTGCAGCGCAGGAAGTGCGAATAGAGGATGCCAACGCGTGGCGGCACCTGCGACCGGGCCAGTTCCGGGCTGATCTCGTGCAGCGGCAGGTTGCAATGAAGGCACAGGCTGAATGGCCGCGCGCTACGCGCCAGGTCGAGGCGCTCGTACAACTCGCGCAGCTGCAGCGACGGTTTCAGGGCATGCACGTAACAGCCGTGGCTGATGATCCGTCGCTTGAGCAGTTCGCGGTCACGGGTTAGCACGATGCGTCCTTGCTGCGCAGCGATCTCGGCGATCTCGCCATCCTCGAAGCCATTGTCGTAGAGGGTGTCGAAGCCGCTCATGCGCAGCAGGCTGGCCAGCCCGCCAAGGTGCGCATCAGCGACGAAGCGCAGCACCCGTAAAGGTTGCGCACGAACCTTTAGCAGCGGGCTGATGTCCAGTGCTTCGAACTTGGGATACACCGCCAGCCGGTCACCGTCGAAGATCATCCGCTCCAAGCCCACCGACTCGCCGTTGAGCAGCACTAATTCGACCTCCGTGTGCGGTATCCCGAGCGCCTCGATCATGTGCTTGACCGTCGCTCCTCGCGCGCACTCGCAGGTGAAGGACTGCCGCCGCCGTTCGGCCGGCAGGAAATCGTTGAGCTCCTCGTAGAAGCGGAAGGTTGCACGGGTCATGCTGAACAGTATGGCAGGGCTGCAAGGATGAGCGAGTCTAGTCCGGGCATCTTCTCCGGCAGGCCCCAAACTACGAAACGCCCGCTGAACGATTTAGCCAATCTGTTGCATCGACCGGTTGAATCTACAACCCATAGCGGACCTAACCGGTTTCTGAAGCTGCGCGAAGCCTGGAGCAGAGTCTACCAACGACTAACCCGCAGAGCAGCTGCATTATCACCAGGCGTTGGGATCTACGAGAGCAAAATCAACTAAAAACGCTGTTAGCACAGCGTCTTTTGGTAATAGAGTCGAGTATGTCCTGGCGGGTAATCTGCCAAGCGTCCGAACTCGGAGTACCCAAGTTTTCGATAAAAACCTGGCGCTTGAAAGCTGAAGGTCTCTAGCCAAATTCCAATGCAGTTCTTCTTTTGCGCGATATCTTCGGCCATGCGCATTAATCGCTCCCCGATACCCTGGCCCCGCATCTGTTCAGGAACACTGACAAGATCGATGAGTAGCCATCGATAGGAGATCTTCCCGTACAGCCCGCCAATGACTTCGTCCCTGTCAGGGGCTCGTAGCAGCAGAGCAAATGCTTCATGCGCGTCGTCTCCGCCGTTAGTCAGATTATGGGCCAGCAGCGGGGTCAGAATGGCGAGGCGCTCTGCCTCCGTTACATTTTCTGATAGTTGGATTTGTGCAGACATGGTGCTCTCCCTGAGCGTTTTGCAACCGGGTCAAAATGGTATCCGATTCGCGTCATCCATAATGACTCGGCTGACAAATTAAGTCGTCCGTTTTTAGACAGTTCTGAATGGCTGCTTTTGGTCTGTGGATTCAACCGGCCGATGTAACAGATTGGCTAGCTACTTTTTTGGCAAATCTCTTACCAAAAGCAATCCACCATTTTTCATAATAGAAGGTCGAGATGTGCGCGGTGATAAAAATGGCGGCGAACAACAAAGGGCGCTTCAGATATTTTATGACGGTATCTCCGCTACCCAGCCAAGTATGTATTAGCAGTGGATGAACAACGTAGAGAGCGTACGAGATGGTGGCGATATAAAATAGAGCGCGATTATTCAGCATCTGGGCAATTCGTGTCCGACTATTTAGTAACGTGCTCCCCACCATTGCTGCGGCAAGATAGGGGCGGAAGTAGTTCATAAAGCCCGCATCGGGATGACAGGACACGACAAACAGGAGGAGTAAAAATATTTGCACGAACGCCGTTTGTGTCGGAAGTTTGTCAAGGATGTTGCCCAGTCTATTGTTGTATATCAGTGCCAGTATGCATCCGGAAAGTATTTCATCAATGCGGTAGTAAGTGTTGATTGCGACATGCACATCATTCATGACCCGGTACATCGTGACGGCGATGCAGAGAACAGGGATCAGCAGCACCCACTTGTTTCTCATCAGAACTACCAGCAAAGCGATGGCGAAATAAAACTGGACCTCCATGCACAAACTCCATAGGTGGCCGTTTACATTGCCAAGCCACATAGGCGGCCAGTTGGCAACGAACAGAAAGTTTGCGATGTAGAACTCCGGAGTGCTGTTCATGACAGGTAAAGCAATGAGCATGTACAACCAGGCGAGAGGCACAACCCGAAAGATTCTGCGGATTAAAAAATCAACGACGCTGCTGTTGTTGAGCAGAAAGTTTGTTATCAGGAAACCCGATAACGTAAAAAATATAGCCATTCCCATAACGCCTGCGGCGGCATTAAATTGCCAAGGCTTTGGGCTAAGTGGTAGCAGGTGGCATGCCAAGACAAGCAAGATGCTTATGCCGCGCCATCCATCAAGTACGCTGAATCGAGAGCCCGCTACTGAACTACTGTTCATATTTGCATCCCGCTCTTGGGTCGATAGGGGGCATTCGATAAAGGCAGTGCTGCGTCTGAAGACTGTCTGAATTCATATAAAAATCCAGTAGTTTCAGCGGTGAAAAATTCAAGAAATCAGACCATTTAAGCCTGTAGTCTAGGACACCTTTTGCACTTTACACTTCACGCCATGAAAAAATTCCAGTCGCGAGGAATTCGCTGAATGACCGGGTTTTTGACGTTGCTTGTTTGACGTTGCTTGAGAGCGTGGCGCTAAGTGAATCGCCCACGGTCGCTCCATAAGCCGGTGCATCGCCATACGATGAAAAAGCATTCCGTCGCGGTAACGCGTTAGCCAGATTGTGCGCAAGTCAGCGCCGGTTCATTCCGGCGTTATGGCCAGGAGGAGGGATCGGCGTGGTAGACGATTCCTCCTCCTGGAGTCCAAGGCGATGATCAGGCTTGCGCCGCGCTCATCCCGCCAGTGGCCATGGATTTTTTGCGCACCGCTTGATAGAGCAGGCTGGACACCATGAAGCCCACAACGGCCAGTATGCTCATCAGGGTGAAGACATAGTTGTAACCCTGTTGACCGGGGAAGTGGTCGAGAATCGCGCCATAGATGACGTAGGCAAACATGCCGGGTGCATAGCCGATCAGGCAACCGATGCCGAAGGCCGAGCTGGTGATGTGCTGGGGAATACCGATTTCACCCATGGGGGCCCAGAACACGCCGCGCATGGAGAACACGATCAGGGCGAAGGACAGGGTGGCGGCCATGCCCGCATAGATGAAGCCCGGGCTTTTCGGAATCAGCATGATCACGCCCATCAGTGGCAACAGCGCCAGGAAAGCCCACTTCAGGTAGCGGCTGGTGCTCTTGAACTGCTTGTCGGCAATGAAACCACCGGCAGGCCCGCCGAGGATCTTCAGGAAGTACTGGTTGATGATGCCGTAGGCGCCCACCAAAGCCACGGGCAACCCGTACATTTCCTTGAGGTAGGGAATGAAGTAGGTCAGGCCGCAGTAGACGATGTAGACCATGAACACGTTGAGGCTGACCAGCCAGATTCCCGGTACCTTGATCGCCTCCATCAGGTTCGCCAGACCATTCTTCGGCTTGGCCACCGACTGCGCGGTGCCGCTCTTGAGCCTGGAGCTGCGCGGGTGACAGCCTTGCAGCTCGTGGCGATAGGCGAAGTCCAGCAGGTCGGCAGGGGTGACACGACCGTGGGTGAGGTTGGTCAGTAGCGGGTAGGCATGGGCAAACAGGCGCAATTGCCCGAGACGTTCAAGCAACCGCCGGGCCAGTGCGTCCGTCAGCACGGGAACAGCCCCGTGTTCGACCACCTTATGGCTCAGCAAGGCGTTGAATCGTTCCTGGATCTTATTGTTCATTAGAGCCGTTCCTGGTTCAGACACCGGGTCTACCGGCGCAGCCTTTATCGCGCCAGTCAGGAACTCTCGAAAGATCCATTATCAGTTAATTGATAAGACCACTTGCCTCGCATCAAGTGGTCGGCGGCAGATAACCCAATATGCGCAAGGCCTGGGCCAGCGCTTCGACACGTTCCCGGGCCTGGTTTTCAGGCGTGCCGGCAAAGCCGATCAACAGGGCCGGAGACAGGGAATACTTGATGCGATAGTCGCTCAAGGCGTAGGTGTGGATGTTGTGCTGGGCCAGTTGCCGGGCGATGTCAGTGTCACTGAGTTCGGGGGGCAGCCAGGCGATCAGATGCATGCCAGCATCCGTCGGGGTGATCTTGAAGAAGCTGCCAATCTGCTTTTCAAGCTGTTCGATCAATGCCTGCTGGCGCGCCTTGTACAGCGCACGCATGCGGCGGATGTGCCCCAAAAAGTGGCCTTCAACCATAAAGTCTGCCGTTGTCGCCTGAAGCAGGGTAGGCGGACTGCGATCCATGACTGCGCGCAGGGTGCAGAAGGGTTCGACCAAGGGCCTGCGGCAAAATCACGTAACCCAGTCTCAGTGACGGAAAGAGAACTTTGCTGAACGTTCCGACGTAGATCACCCGGGCCATCTGGTCCATGGCATACAACGCCGGGAGGAGGCGGCCACTGTAGCGAAACTCACTGTCGCAATCGTCCTCGATGATCCAGCTCTGATGCTGCGCAGCCCAGTCGATGAGTGCCTGGCGCCGCGCATAACTCAGGGTGACACCCAAAGGATGCTGGCGCGAAGGCGTACAAAACACCAGGCGGGCATCAGGGCACTCGGTCAGGCCTTGCTGGACATCGATCCCCTGTTCATCGATACGCAACGGAATCACCTGAGCCCCCTGGGCCTGCAACGCAATGCGCGCGGCGATGTGCCCCGGGTCCTCCATCCAGACGCTGTCCTGAGGATTGAGCAGCAGAATGCCCAGCAGGTTGAACGCTTGCTGCGCGCCGGAAACGATCACCACTTGCCCGGCACTGCAATCGATGCCACGCGCATCGAAGACGTATTCGGCAATCGCTGTGCGGAACGCCTGCAAGCCTTGCAACTCGCCATAACCCAGAATGGCCTTGGTTGGCTTGAGCAGATGACGGTTCATCAGGCGCCGCCAAATCGCCTGCGGGAATGCGTCATAGGTGCTGTGGCTGGGCCAGGAAGGTATCGGGGTCGCGGGGTCCCAGTCAGCATAGGACACCCCGCGAAAATGATCGCTGCGCAGCGACAGCATCGACTGGCTCAAGTCGGAGAGGCGCGGTGGCTGGCGCTGTTGCTCATCCTCGATACCTCGGCTTTCCCACTCAGTGTCGACATACGTACCGGCGCCAGTACACGAGGCCAGGAAACCTTCGGCAATCAGCTGATCGAAAGCATTGAGAATGGTGATCAGCGACAACCCCAACTCGTTGCTCAAGGTCCGGGTCGACGGCAGGCGCACGCCCCCCCTGGAGTCTGCCGTTGAGTATCTGTTTGCGAATCTGCAGATACAGTTGGCGGTACAGGGGAATGGCACTGGCACGGTCCAACTCGATAGCCGACAGCAGCAAACCGGCGGGGGATTTCATGACATGCTCGTCTGGATGAAATGGGATTTGACTTGGAAACCCTCAGGCGACGGGGAGGTAAGGGTATCGAGCGATAGTCGATAAGTCATCCGTCTGGCGTTGATGTTCGGCGATTCGCCGGGAAGGCACTATAGGCGGTCCAAACCCCATCAATTTTTCGCCATCCGCCTGACGGACCGCTTACCCATCGCCCGCCCCGGGCTTCATTTTCACGACTCTGGAATCCTGCCAGCGCTGCAACAGAGAATCCCAAGGGCTACTTCACCCCCACAAATCCATGCGGTGATTTCACAAGCCTCCTCGCTCACAAAATCGCGCATGGCGAAATTTTGATACTACACGTCGAGTTGGCGGGAGCGACGAAGCACTGACGACGATTATTGTTTTCGCACAAAAGCAGGAAACAATACTCATGCTGCCGTTGATCAAAAGAATAGACAGTCACGTTCATTTTTATGCTTCGCAAGACCTCCGTCGAGTGGCCGGTTCGCTGCCCTATACGTTACCTGAGCCGCATCCGCTGACTGCTTATCTGGATACATTGATCGATGCCGGAATTGCTCCGACGCTCCTCAATAACGTCCATTTAAGTATCCTGCCCGATTCAGAAAACGTATTTGCTTCATTTGACGAACTCAAGAATCTCCAGGCAGCCAACCCTCTGCGCTATGGGGACGTCAAATTGGTGGGGACGATCAAGGCAGAGCCTGCTTACGCCACCCAGGAACGTCTCTCACACCCGCAGGTGGTTGGCGCCCGAATCGTTCTGCACGATGCAAGGCCTGAAACGGTTTCTGATGCGCAGTTCAGTGATGGGCAGTGGTCGGCGTTTTATGGCCGCCTGCAACCGCACCAGCATCTGCACATTTACGCGAAAGAAGCTGAGACGAATCTGCGCGTATTGCGCCAGATCCCTCGCAATGTGCGGGTCATTATCGATCACCTGGGCACCTGTCACAGCGAGCGTGACATCACTGAGCCGGCATACATCGCGCTACTCACTGAAGCGAGAGAACGAGGCAACGTGTGGTTCAAAGGCCCTGGCTATCGCACTTCTGTCTATCCCGAGGAAACAGCTCGTTTCGTGACGCAAATTGTTTGCGCAGTCGGCGCGGACAAGATTCTTCTGGAAGCAACCGATGCACCTCATGTTGGAACGGACAACCAGGGTGTGCCGTATTCCCGCCTCTTTAATCTGAACAACGCTTTTAACTTTGTTGATGCCGTTGCACAGCATGTTTCTACAGAAACCCGAATTCCTGTTGGCCAACTTCTCCGAGGAGCATCTGGCCAATTGGTAAGTTGATCTATGCCCACGCTCTAACTTCGAGATATCTAGCGATGACGAACATTACTACAAAAGAAATCGAGTTTGCCGTTAAGTATGGTGACGAAACCCTGAACCTCAAAGGAACGGTGTTTCAGCCAGAACTAATCGACGCGTCAATTCCGCCCGTCATCTTCAACTCCGGCTTCACCGGCGGGGTCACGATGTACGGCCAGCTGTTTGGTCGCGCCCTGGCAGCCCGCGGTTATCGCGTCATGACCTACGACGTGGCGGGCTTTTTTACCAACAAACACATCCGCAACACGATCCAGGCCGCAGACATTGAGATCACCAATGTCATCCTCGAAGACCAGAAAGATGAAGTCCTTGGAGCCATTGAATGGGCGCGCGAGAATTTTGGTGAGATGCCGGTAGTTGCATCTTGGGCGATGGGTTCGGTGGCGAGCCTCGGTGCAGTGGCTGAACTGGCCGCCGCAGGCGTAGAACAGATCCGCTTCTGGGTACCGATGAGCTACACCAACATCCGTAAGCTGCAAGCCTTGCGTGCAGACAAAGACGCGGCGGATGCCGCCATTAACCAACTCGCGGATGACGCGCCGATCCCTCCGTTCGATACCGGAACTGACGCGACCCGCCTCGGCTACTATCCGCTGGATCCTGAGACTCAGGCTTACGTTGATCAGCAGTTGGGCGGCTACACCGAAGCGGGTGGCGCGGACCGTTGGCCTGGCTGCACCCACGTGACGGCGAAGTCCTACAAGTCTTATGTGGCGTATGACCCGGAGCAGTCCATCGAAGGTGCAAAAGGCTTCCCGCCTGCACTGATCATCCACGGCGCCGACAACACGTTGCACATGCCCTCGGAGTCTGTACGTCTGCACCAGAACTATCCGGGTGATGCAGGCCCGAGCGCGCTGATCATTTCCCAGATGCAACATGGCCAGCAGAATCAGGTCGACAGCCCTGTGTTCAAGTCGATGATCCAGAGCATCGATGAGGCCATCCGCGCGCGCGGCTGATCCGCTCGCCCTTCTCCTGTGAGGCCTCGGGCGACGAAGCCTCACAGCGACGTTCAAGCGCCGCGCTGCATACTCCCGTCATTGCGATCTGTCGCAGCGATTGAATCTGGCTGAATGCGTGCCCAACCCCTAACATGGCGTGTCCAAAGCCACTCTCTCGGGCTGGCCTGAGCTGTTCATTTGAACGGCTGGAACGACCCATGAAAGGATCCGGCGATGGCAGCCCCCAGTGAATCAGCGACGTCTGTGAATAGCTACACCACCAAGCGAATCGGGCTGCTCATTCTCCCTCAGTTCTCCATGATGGCCCTGGCCGGAGCCAGCGAGCCTTTGCGGGCGGCGAACAGGCTGTTCGGCAAAACACTGTATGAGTGGACCCTGCTCACGGAATCCGGTGGTCCGGTCAGCTCCAGCAGCGGTATCGAAATCCAGACCGTGCCGGTTGATCAGGCCCCGGAGCTGGATCGCGTTTTCGTCCTGGCAAGCCTCGATATCGAGCATCAGAAACCACCGAAAATGTTGCGCTTCCTGCAGCGGGCAGCGGCCCGAGGGATCACCGTCGGCGCACTGAGCACCGGTACGTTCATCCTCGCCCGCGCCGGGTTACTGGAAGGAAAGCGCTGCACGTTGCACTGGGAGTCCATCGGTCAGTTTTCGGAGGAATTCCCCACGATCGAAGTGACCAAAGAACTGTACGTCAACCACGGCAACCGCTGGACGTGTGCCGGGGGGACGGCGGCCATCGACCTCATGCTGGCGCAAATCGCGCTTGATTTCGGCAATCAGCTGGCCGCGAGCATCGCCGAGCAATTTCTGCACGCCAGGATAAGAGCCCCGGAAGAACATCAGCGGATGTCGATTCAGTGGCGGTTCGGGATTCACGATCGCAGGCTGACGGCCGCCATCGCCTTCATGGAAGACAATCTGGAGAACGTTGTCGGTATCGAAGAAATCGCCGACCGCTGCAATCTGTCCCATCGTCAACTGGAGCGGCTGTGGCATCAGCACTTCGGAATGACACCCAAGAAATTTTACCTGGAGCTCAGGCTGAACGAAGCGCGGCGCTTGCTGCGTGAAAGCACCCAGCCCATTGCTTCCATCGCCTACAGCTGCGGATTTGTCTCGGCGTCACATCTGGGCGCTGCTTACCGTCGGGTGTGGGGATGCACGCCGGGTGAAGAGCGGCGGAAATTTGATGATGCTCATTCCTGATTGCAGTCGTTGAACCGGCTGGTCAATGAACGCTAATCCGCTGAAAAACCACAGAGTTGATCCGCTCTGTAAAACCGCATAGCAAGCTAATGACTCGGCCCGACAAGCGGTGCGCTCCGGCACGCTTCGGGAATTAGGCGATCCTGCATACTTCCTTCTTCAATCAACCCTTCATCTTGCATTGCACGCTGGGGGCCACGTGACGTCGGTTTTTTGATAGAAATCGTCGAGCTCAAAGCTCAGGCTGCCTACGGTAGCGCGGTAATGTTTCTTACAAATCCGGCGTCCACTTCCAGATGCATAGCCGGCAAAAACAACAATGACGTACAGAAGGCATAACAACCATGGAAACCTTGAGTTTCATTCTGGAAAACGGCGGGCTGATCGGCCTGCTACTCGGACAGCACCTTCTCATCGTGGCGGTAGCGGTGGGACTGGCGATTCTGACCGGCGTTCCTGTTGGGATCGCAATATCCCAGCACCCCAGAACGCGCCGTTGGGTCCTGGCTTTCGCCGCTGTCCTGATGACCATTCCTTCTGCCGCGCTGTTCGGGCTGATGATTCCGGCTCTGTCCCTGATTGGTTATGGAATCGGCGTCGTGCCGGCAGTCATTGCGTTGTTTCTCTATTCCCAACTGCCCATCATTCGAAACACCACCACCGCGATCTCCAACATCGATCCCGCCTTGCGCGAAGCGGCGATCGGGATGGGCATGTCCACCTGGCAACGACTGCGCAAGGTTGAGCTGCCGATTGCGGTCCCGCTGATCATGGCGGGCGTCAGGATGGCGACCGTCATCAACATCGGCATCGCGGCCATCGCGGCTTACATCGGCGCTGGTGGCCTGGGCAGTCTCATCATTCGTGGCATCGCTCAATCGGATACCCGACAGCTGTTGGCTGGCGCGATCGTCATCAGCGTGATTGCCATTGCGGCTGATTACGCGCTCTACGGCTTGCAGCGTGTCCTGACGCCAAAAGGCCTGAACAAGAACAAAGTGGCCGCTGGCCGAATGAAGGAAGCTACGACGTGATCCAGATCGAAAATTTAAACAAGAAATTCGGCTCAATCACTGCAGTAGAAGATGTCTCATTCAATGTTGAAGAGGGGCAGATCTGCGTACTGCTTGGGCCGTCGGGCTGCGGTAAAACCACGACGCTGAAAATGATCAACCGACTGATCACGCCGACCTCAGGCACGATCCGAATCGGTGGTCGCGACACATCCGAACTGGACAGCGTCACCCTCAAACGCTCCATCGGCTACGTGATTCAGCAAGTCGGCCTGTTCCCGAACATGACCGTCGAGGAAAACATCTGCGTCGTCCCTAATCTGTTGGGATGGGATAAGAACAAAAGTCGCAAGCGAGCGGCGGAGTTGCTGGAAGTGGTCGCGCTGGAACCGTCCAAATTCCTCAAGCGCTACCCGTGCGAACTTTCTGGCGGCCAGCAGCAGCGGGTAGGGGTGGCCCGGGCCTTGGCAGCGGATCCACCCGTGATGTTGATGGATGAGCCCTTTGGCGCGATCGACCCGATCAACCGCGAAGTGATCCAGGACGAGTTCATGCGCATCCAGCGTCTCGTCAACAAAACCGTACTGTTTGTCAGTCACGACATCGATGAAGCGGTGAAGATGGCGGACTGCGTCGCCCTGTTCCACAACGGAAAAATCCAGCAGTTCGGTAGCTCGGATGATTTGCTGGCTCGGCCCAACAGCGAGTTCGTGGCGAACTTCATGGGCGGCGACCGGATCATGAAACGCTTGCGCCTGCTGCGCGCGGCTGACGTCGTGAGCAAGATCGCGCCGCGCGAACACATGCAGATCGTGGGCGGCAACAGCGGTGTTACTTCGCACACACACCTGATCGTCAAGCCCGGGGATGACCTGCGCCAGGTGCTCTCGCAACTGCTGGGTCGCGGGCAGGACTGGGCAATATGCAACGACAGCGACGGACGCTTCATCGGCTATGTCCACCAGGCTGACATCCTGGCGCGACTTGTTGAAAACATTACTCCGGCGGTGCACTGACGATGTCTGACTTACTGATCAGATTTTGGGAAGGGCTGCAGTTTTACTGGGGCGACATCAGCTACCTGATGGTCCAGCATCTGCAGATCGTGGCGGTCAGCGGGGCGCTGGCCCTGGCCATCGCGCTGCCGTTGGGCGTGTGGATGAGCCGTCCGGCGAACCAGCGTTACGCCATGGCCAGCATGCAGGTCCTTAACGTGGGGCAGGCGATCCCCAAGCTCGCGTTGCTGGCATTGGCCATGAGCTTTATTGGCGTCGGCAGCGGGGCGGCCATCATCGGCTTGTTTGTCGCGACGTTGTTACCCGTCGCGGTCAACACCTATGAAGGCTTGCGCGCGGTGCCGCAGCACTTGGTCGAAGCGGCCGAGGCCATGGGCATGACGCCTCGGGAGACGCTGTGGAAAGTCGAATTTCCGAATGCGATGAACGTGATTTTCGCGGGCATCCGCACGGCGCTGGCGATCAACGTCGGTACCGCGCCGCTGGCCTTCCTGGTCGGTGGCGGCGGGCTGGGCGAGTTGATCTTTACAGGGATCGACTTGAACGACTTTGGCATGATGCTGGCCGGCGCCGCATCGACCGCGCTCCTGGCTATTGCAGTCGATCTGGGCTGCGGCTTGATTCAAAACATTGCAGTGTCTCGGGGCTTGAGGTTGGCCGGGCGCGAATGAATCTGAAGACCATCGACCTAAACCAATAATATGAGGTGCATGATGATTTATCGAATGCTAGCCAGTCTGATCTTTAGCCTTAGTCTTGTTTCAGGTGTTGTGGGCAGCGCTTCTGCCAACAGCACGATTGTGGTCGGCGGCAAGAAGTTTACCGAGCAGCAACTGGTTGCCGAGATGACCACTCAACTCCTGCGCGCCAATGGCTACAGTGTCGATAAACGCCCGGACCTGGGTTCGTCTGTATTGCGCGCGGCGCAAGAGAACGGTCAGGTCGATGTGTATTGGGAATACACCGGCACTTCCCTGATTACTTACAACAAAGTCACGGACAAACTTAGTGCTGACGAAACCTACAAGAAGATCAGCGAGCTTGACGCGCAGAAAGGCATCACCTGGTTGAACCCCTCCAAGGCCAACAACACCTACGCCTTTGCCATGCGCAAGGAAGAGGCCGAGAAAGATGGCGTCGTCTCCATCAGCGATCTTGCAAAGAATATCCAAGGCGGCAAATCCTATAAATTCGCCTCCAACGCTGAGTTCTTTTCCCGGCCCGATGGCCTGCGCCCTCTTCAAGAGGCGTACAAGTTTGAATTCGAGCGCAAGAATATCGTCCGTATGGACGGCGGGCTGACCTACCAGGCGCTCAGGGACGGTCAGGTCGATCTGGCCTTGGTCTTGTCGACGGATGGGCGGATTCCGGCCTTCGGTTTTGTGGTGCTGAAGGACGATAAAGGCTTCTTCCCCAGCTACGCGTTGACGCCTGTCATTCGCACTGAAGTCTTTAAAGAGAATCCGAAGATCGGCGAGTTGCTTAACGCCCTGTCCTCCAAACTGGACGACGACACCATTGCGGGTCTCAACTCTCGGGTCGACGTTGGCCGTGAATCTATCGAGAGCGTGTCCAAGGAATTTCTGCAAAAGAGCAAGTTGCTGTAGGAACTGCCGAAGGCTGCGATCTTCGATGGTGTCTTTATAACCTTCCAGGCCTGGCATAACGCCGGCCTTTTTTACCCTGCCTACCACCCATTCCCTCGCACCTACATGAGGTGCGAGCTCATTCCGTTCGCCTGTACTCACTAGGAGAATCACCCATGCAGTTGAATAAAAAGTTCGTGGCGTGCTCGTTTTTGCTACTGGCAGCAAGTGCTCAGGCAGATGACGGTATCGACCGCATGACCCTCGCCGATATGCGTCATGCGTTGAATAACGGGACCCTCAGTTCCGAGCAACTGGTCCAGCACTATCTGGATAACATCCGGGCGAACAATCACCAGGGCCAAAACATCAATGCGCTGGTGACCATCAATGAACAGGCGATCGATCAGGCCCGGAAGTGGGATGCTGAACGGGCGAAAAATCCTAATGCCAAATACGCACCGCTGGCCGGCATTCCTTTCGTAGTGAAGGACAACTTTGACACCGCCGCAATGGTTACCTCCGGTGGGTCCTACGTTCTGCGTTCGTCGGTGCCGAGCCAGGATGCCTTCACCGTCAAGAAGTTGATCGACGGGCAAGCGATTCTTCTCGGCAAGGCCAACCTGTCGGAACTGGCCGCGTCCTTTGGCTGGTTTGGCTACAGCTCGTTCGGCGGCCAGACGCTGAATCCGAAAAATACCAAGCGTGATGCTTCTGGCTCAAGCAGCGGTTCTGCCGCCGCCGTGGCGGCAGCGTTTGCACCGTTTGCGCTAGGGTCGGACACCAGCGGCTCGATCCGCGCCCCGGCCAGCGTCACAGGCACCGTGGGTTTTCGGCCTTCGCTGGGGTTGATCAGCCGCAGCGGCATCATTCCGCTGTCGCTCGCGTTTGATACGGGTGGCGTCATTACCAACAGCGTGCTGGATCAGGCCATCGTGCTGGATGCGATCAAGGGCCAGGACAAAAGCGACCCGGCAACTCTGGATCTGGTCGCCGACAAAATTCAGTTCGAGCCAGCGCTGAGTCGTTCCTCGTTGCAAGGCAAAACCATTGGGGTGATCACCAATTTCAAAGGCGCCAATCCAGAGGTGGATGCAGTCTTCAAGGCCGCTCAGGAAACCCTCGGCAAGCGCGGCGCTCATGTTGTTTCCATCGACCTTCCCACGTCGTTTGAAACGCTATGGAGCGATGTGTTGGGTCCCGTTGGCGAGAGCGAATTCAAACCGCAATTCGAACGCTACCTGGCCACCCTCAACCCGAGCCAACCGCGAACGCTTGCGCAGTTTCTCGATCAGGCAAAAAAAAATCAGTCTGAAAACGGACCGCATGGCATGAACCCGGCACGCCTGGCCGGACTGGAAGCCGTCTCGAATACCGCAAGCACCGATTCGCCGCTGTACATCTCCATCCTCTCGAGAAAGATCCCGCAGTTGCGCGCGCAACTGATGGACATCATGAAGAAGAACAAAGTGGACAGCCTGTTCTTCGCGACGATCAATTGCCCGGCTTCGGTGGTTCACGGCGTGACCGATGACAGTTACGTGTGCAAATCCGGCGATACCTACGCGTCGTCGTACATTGCCTCCGCCACCGGATTTCCCGAAATCACCGTTCCGGCAGGCACGATCAAGGGCAACCTGCCGGTCGGTGTTTCGTTCCTGGGTGGCTACGGCGAAGACGCCAAGGTTGTGGGCTTTGGCTACGCATTCCTCGGGCGCTGATCAGTGGGGCGGGCCGTTCAGATCTGTTTCAGCAACCAGGTACGGAACGCGATGAGCGATGGCAGCATTTCGTTGCGGGGCGGGTAGGCCAGGTAGTAGCTGCGCTGACTGGCGAACGGCAGGTCGAGGCTGATCAGCTCGGCGTTGGCCAACTCGTCGGCCACGAGAATGCGCGGCACCAGACCGATGCCGATGCCGGCCCTGACGGCCTGGATCAAGTGCGAGGTGAGTTCGAAACTCGGCCCCAGCCGCATCATTCGATGGGGCAGGCCGTGGTGGCTGAACCACTCGCCCCAGACGTTGGCATTGCTCGCGACGTTGAGCAGCGTCTGTCCGCCAATGCGCTCCGGCGTCCAGGTGTCATGGAGTTCGGCCGCTTGTGGAGAAATGATCACCATCAGTTCTTCCGTGTGCAGGCGATGGCTGATCAGACCCGGCAAATCGGCATTACCGACGACGATCGCGGCATCGATGCCGCTGGTTTCAAAGTCGATGGCGTCGATCCGGGAATTGATGTGCACCAGCATGCCAGGATGGGTTTTGTAGAAGTCATGAAGGCGCGGCAATAACCACTTCGAGCCGAAGGTCGGCAAGGTGGCCAGGCGCAAGGTGCCGCTGCCGGATTGATAAGCCATGGCTTGCAACGTGGCGCTGCGGATGCGTCCGAGCGCTTCGCTCATTTCCCGCTGGTAGAGACGACCGACATCGGTCAATTGCACTTGCCTGCCTTCACGGCGAAACAGCGTCAGGCCCAGTTGCTGTTCCAGCGCCTGGACTTGCCGGCTCACGGCGCTTTGGGTCAGTGACAGTTCCATCGCGGCCCGGGTGTAGCTTTCATGGCGGGCGGCGGCTTCAAAGGCCAGCAGCAACGACATCGAGGGCGTGAGGTGACGGTAATTCATTCGTAAAAGTCATCGATAGCGGCAGGAATATCCGTTTGTCCGGTGCCGGAGCCTGCAGGATCATTGGCGCAACCGGCGACCTGAGGCTGACCCATTAATGCTCAGGCGACAAGTGTTTTGATTTTTCCCGTGATTAGACCGACAAGAGAACAACCTGCGATGATCGCTCAGTTGCCCACCGTTGCACTCGCGGCACAGTACCCGGAATTTCTTCAAGCCCTGCGCGCCAGCGGCTTCCGCGGTCAGCTCAACGCCGACTACGCCACTCGCACCGTGCTGGCGACCGACAACTCGATTTACCAGCGCCTGCCGCAAGCCGCGGTGTTCCCCGTGGACGCGGACGACATCGCACGCATCGCGACCTTGATGGCCGAACCACGCTTTCGCCAGATCAAACTGACCCCGCGGGGCGGCGGCACTGGCACCAACGGCCAGTCGTTGACCGATGGCATCGTGGTCGACTTGTCGCGGCACATGAACACCATCCTCGAAATCAACATCGCGGAGCGTTGGGTGCGGGTGCAGGCGGGCGTGGTCAAGGACCAGCTCAATGCCGCGCTCAAACCCCACGGACTGTTCTTCGCCCCGGAGCTGTCGACGTCCAACCGCGCCACCGTCGGCGGCATGATCAACACCGACGCCAGCGGCCAGGGCAGTTGCACCTATGGCAAGACCCGCGATCACGTACTGGAACTGCACAGCGTGCTGCTCGGCGGTGAGCGCCTGCACAGCCATCCGCTGTCCGACGCAGAGCTGGAAGTGGCGTGCACGCAACCCGGCCGCATCGGCGAGGTGTACCGGACAGCGCGGCACATCCAGGAAACCCAGGCCGACCTGATCGAGTCGGTGTTCCCCAAACTCAACCGCTGCCTGACCGGTTACGACCTGGCGCACCTGCGCGACGAGCACGGGCGTTTCAACCTCAACAGCGTGCTGTGCGGTGCGGAAGGTTCGCTGGGCTACATCGTCGAAGCCAAACTCAACGTGCTTGCGATTCCCAAGTATTCGGTGTTGGTGAACGTGCGCTACAGCAGCTTCATGGATGCGCTGCGCGACGCCAACGCGTTATTGGTGCACAAGCCGTTGTCCATCGAAACCGTGGACTCCAAGGTGTTGATGCTGGCGATGAAAGACATTGTCTGGCACAGCGTCGCCGAGTATTTCCCGACGGACGCCGTGCGCTCGACGCTGGGCATCAATCTGGTGGAGTTCAGCGGAGAAGACCTGGCGGACGTGAACGCTCGCGTGGCGTCGTTCGTGGAGCATCTGCAAGCCGATACGACGATCGAGCGACTGGGCCACACCCTGGCCGAAGGGGCCGAAGCTGTGACACGCGTATACACCATGCGCAAACGTTCGGTCGGGCTGCTGGGTAACGTCGAAGGCGAGATTCGCCCGCAGCCATTCGTCGAAGACACCGCCGTGCCGCCGGAAAAACTGGCCGACTACATCGCCGAGTTTCGTGCGTTGCTGGACAGCTATAACCTGGCGTATGGCATGTTCGGTCACGTCGATGCCGGGGTGTTGCATGTACGTCCGGCGCTGGACATGAAAGATCCGGCCCAGGCCGCTCTGGTCAAGCCGATTTCCGATGCCGTGGCCGAGCTGACCAGGCGTTATGGGGGGCTGCTGTGGGGCGAGCATGGCAAGGGTTTACGTTCGGAATATGTCCCCGGATTTTTTGGTGAGCTATATCCGGCGCTGCAATCGCTCAAGGGCGCGTTCGACCCGCACAATCAGCTCAACCCCGGCAAGATCTGCACCCCGCCGGATGCCACCCAGGGCTTGCTCAAGGTCAACGAAGTCACGCTGCGTGGTGATCTGGATCGGCAAATCGATGAGCGAGTCTGGCAAAGCTTCGGTACCGCGATGCACTGCAACGGTAACGGCGCTTGCTACAACTACGATCCCAACGATGCGATGTGCCCGTCGTGGAAAGCCACCCGTGAGCGCCAGCATTCGCCGAAGGGCAGGGCGTCGTTGATTCGCGAGTGGTTGCGTTTGCAAGGCGCGGCCAATATCGATGTATTGCAAGCGGCCCGGGGCAAGTTGTCGTGGTTGAGCGGGTTGCCGACGAGGTTGCGCAATAACCTGGCGCGCTCGCGCGGCGAGGCGGACTTCTCCCATGAAGTCTACGACGCGATGGCGGGGTGTCTGGCCTGTAAATCCTGTGCGGGGCAATGCCCGGTCAAGGTCAACGTGCCGGAATTCCGTTCGCGATTTCTGGAGCTGTACCACGGTCGCTATCAACGTCCGCTGCGCGACTATTTGATTGGCTCGCTGGAGTTCACCATTCCTTACATGGCCTACGCGCCAGGTGTGTACAACGCGGTGATGGGCTCGAAATGGGTGAGCCGTCTGCTTGAGCGACAGGTCGGCATGCTCGACAGTCCGTTGATCAATCGTCATGACGTGCAGGCCACGCTGACCCGCTGCGAGGTCGCTGTCGCCAGCGTGTCAGCCTTGCGCGAACTCACCGTCGCACAACGTGTGCGTAGCGTGGTGTTGGTGCAGGACGCCTTCACCCGTTACTTCGAAACACCGTTGCTGGCGAGCTTTATTCAGCTGGCGCATCAGCTGGGCTATCGGGTGTTTCTGGCGCCCTATAGCGCCAACGGCAAGCCGTTACACGTGCAGGGTTTTCTCGGTGCCTTCGCCAAGGCGGCAATCCGCAACGGCAATCAGCTCAAGGCGCTCGCCGATTGTGGAGTGCCGCTGGTGGGGCTGGATCCGGCGATGACGCTGGTCTACCGCCAGGAATATCAGAAAGTACCGGGGCTGAATGATTGCCCGAAGGTCTTGCTGCCTCAGGAGTGGCTCTGCGATGTGTTGCCGGAAAACCCGCATCCCGCGACTGGGACATTCCGTTTGTTGGCGCACTGCACCGAGAAAACCAATGTCCCGGCCAGCACTTCGCAATGGGAAGCCGTTTTTGCCCGGCTCGGGCTCAAGTTGACGACTGAGGCGACCGGCTGCTGCGGCATGTCCGGCACCTTCGGCCATGAAGTGCGCAACCAAGGCCACTCACGGACCATTTTTGAGCAGTCCTGGGCCGGCAAGCTCAAAGAAAAGAGCGAGGCGCTGGCAACGGGATACTCCTGTCGCAGTCAGGTGAAGCGCTTTGCCAACATGCAATTGCGCCATCCATTGGAGGTTGTGTTAGAGCATACGCTCGCGAAGTGAAAGGGGAGCGTCGTTGAGTCCTGCGGAATGTTGCTTCGACAAACCTTTTTTCACCGCAATGCGCGCCTTAGGGGTTGGCACCCCCCAACGAAACATGTCGTTGTTTGCTCGGCGCGCATCGTTTCGGATATGAATATTAACTTTGTCGATACTTTATCTCCGGACAGTATCGTAATCGTAGGGTTTAGTTCCATAGAAAGAATGGATTTCTGTTGCCCAAGACTCGTCGGCCATATTAGGCCAATTGTCCTTGTCAAAACCTGGTGCATTTTCCAGGCGTTCTTTCTCTACGTTTAGTACGAAGCGCTTATTTACTGTATCGAGTGTCAATGCATTCCAAGGTACTGCAAACAGTTTTTCTCCCATGCTAAGAAAGCCACCAAAAGATAGAACAGCATAACTCACTCTGCCGCTGCGAACATCTAGCATGATTTCCTTGATATCTCCCAAGTCTTCTTCATTATGGTTATAAACATCATTTCCAATGAGTGTGTCTGCCCCCATCAGGTCGGGGCCAGGGCCCTGTTCTTCAGAGTCGGCATCTCGCAGGAGGTTGGTTTTGTACATGCCATAGGTATCGCGATCTACGTAGTTCATTACTATCTCCTATCAACAATCGTCAATCAATCAGAAAAATATACTCACCGCCTTGATGGCTGTATTAGTGGGAGTCACCCGCTGTCGAAAAAGTTGGATTTTTTTTCTGCATGACGACGAATGGCAAGTTGGAGTAAAAAGTCGATCAACTTTTAATTGGTACGCTGCCCATGTGTGACTTCCTAAATATGACGATTAAGTTTAAGTTGCTACTGCGACCAAACTTATTTGAATGATAGTTAATATAGGGGAAAGTTCAGGAATATCTGGAGCAGGACATACTGTTGGCAGGTGAATGTCTGCTTCGTCTTCGGTCCACGGATGATGGGCCGGGAGTGGGCTGGCCCGATAGAGGCATGATTGTGGCGGTGGAGATCTCGGTCGATATTGTCAGGCAAGCGGACCAAAAGGGGGGAATGCCAGGCAGTTAAGGCGCAGAACCTGTGGGAGTGAGCTTGCTCGCGATAGCGGACTGGCAGACAACGTATGTGTTGAATGTAAAACCGCCATCACGCCCTGAGCTTTTCCGTCAACACGGTTTTGCTGTGTCCGGCTCGCTGGTCAACGGTGAGCCGTGCCGAACCAGGCGCCCCTGCTGCACCAGATGTCTCACCAAATGATCCCAACCCAAGGCGATACCTTGATCATCCAGCGCCATTTGCACGAGAAGGCTGTAGTCATTGCTGCTGAAGTAGTGCGGACTTTCCGAGGCCGGGATCTGCAGGTCATGGGACTGGAAAGCGAACCACACATTCCAGTCGACCTGTTCTGACAGCTGGGAACGGCCATAAGGGGTCAGGTCCAGCAGTACGCTGTTGCGCATGCCCTCCAGGGTTTTCAGTTCTGGATGAGCCTCCAGATAACGAGGCGTGCACACGATCTAGCCTTGTGGGGGATGTTCCTGGCGGTCGGTTTGGGAGCGTTCGCGATGCGTCTTTCCTTTGTCGAACTGTATGGCCGGTTGCGCATCCCGTCAGTGCTGAGTCGGGCCTTGCTTTACGTACCGGCGAGTGTGCTGGCGGCCCTTGTGCTGCCCGCCGTGGTGTATCCGAATGGGCAGGGGGAATTCGTGTTGAATAACCCCCAGATCCCCGCCGCCATTATTGCGGCCTGGGCCGCCTGGCAGACTCGCAATACGGCCCTGACGCTGGCGGTGGGCATGGGAGGGCTGTGGCTATTCAAGTTTTTCGGTGTGTAATGAATCGATGTGCAGCAGGGGCACCTGAAGCGTCAGCGACAAACTGTCTGCCAGGCTCCTGGCCTGCTGAGTCGCGGCCTCACGCGCGCGCCGATCAACGTCTTCCCCCAGGATGGTTTTCTCCACAATCACCGAATGCACATCCGTGACGCCGATAAATTTCAGCCAGGCTTCCACGTAGGGTTTCTGGAAGTCGAAGCGCTCCGCCGGTGTGATCGACTGCGCCGAAAAATCCAGGCCGCGGGCGTACATCACCACGGCGAGTTTGTTGTGCAGCATGCCTTCCAGACCGCGTTCCGGGTCAACGCTGAACAGGATGTCTTTCTGCGATACCAGGTCGATGAAGTGCTTGAGTTTGTACGGGATGCTGAAATTCCACAGCGGTACGGACATTACGAGTACATCCGCGCGATGCAGGTGACTGGCCAACTCTTTTAACGTGTTCCACGCGTCTTGTTGTGCGGCGGTCAACGGCGTGCCATTGAGCCCGGCATATTTGGCCTCCATGGCCAAATCATCGAATTCCGGCAGCGCCATGTTCCAGAGGTCGAGGGTGATGATCTCGGTGTCCGGGGTGTTTGCTTGGTAACGCGCAATGAAGCTGCGCGCGACTTCAAGGGAAGCCGAACGCTGCTTGCGCGGCGAACACTGAATATGGAGAAGAGTCGTCATGGCACACCTTGAATGATGGGGAGGCAGGGCAGGTGGGAGCATTGCAACATAGTTGCAATTGAAATATAAATCGTGAATTCCTATTCGATTGATCACGTATAAAACTATGTTCGATGCTCTGCTGCTCAAGACATTTGTCACGGTCGTCGATGAAGGCGGCTTCAGTCGTGCCGCCCAAAAGTTGCACCTGACTCAGTCTGCGGTCAGTGGCCATGTGCGGCGATTGGAAGAACAGATTGGTAAACCCCTGTTGACGCGCACCACCCGTTCCCAGCAACTGACTGCCGATGGCGAGCGCCTGGTCTCTTATGCGCGCACAATCCTCGCGCTGAACCGTGATGCCTGGACAGACCTGACACGCACGCCGTTTCATGGGCGGCTGCGAATCGGGGTGTCCGAAGATTTTGTCGAGTCTCGATTGCTGCGCACTGTTCAGGATTTCGCGGCGCAGTACCCCGGGATGAAGATCGAGGTGCAGGTGAACATTCCGGCTACGTTGCTGGCGCTGATGAAGCAAGGGCATCTGGAGGTGGTCATCGGTTCGCTGTGCGAAACCAGCGAAGCGGGGCTGTTGCTATGGCAAGAACCGCTGGTGTGGGCCTGGTCGGCGCAACCCGTCGCCCGGTTACCCACGCCGTTGCCGCTGGCCCTGTTCCCCGAGCCGTGCCCTTATCGCGAGGCCGCGCTGACGAGGCTGGCGCAGGCGGGGATCGCCCAGCGCACGGCGATGTTGTGCAGCAGCACAGCCGGATTACGGGCAGCGGCACTGGCAGGCTTCGCGGTAGCGCCCATGCCCCTCAGTCAGTTGGGGCAAGGATTGGCGGTTATTGGGGTAGAACAAGGGTTGCCGGATTTGCCGGATGCGCAATGTCGGCTGTTCACCTCGCCTGACGCGGATCAGTCGATTGTGGCAGCGGTTACTCAGCTCATTGTGGAGTATTGCTCTACGCGGAGGGCTTGATTGTCATTTTGAGGGCCTGCTTGAACGTCTCGGGTAGCGAACTCAATACGAGCCAGTGACTGCGAGCCCGAACAACAGCATTGCAGGGCCGCACCCGAAAGGTGGGGAGGCCGGCCAAATGATTCTCAGATTTATTTTACTGCGCACGTTTTATGGCACTGGCGAGCGCTGCGGCTTCGCTGCGTAACGCATCAAATCTTGTGTTCAACTCCTCACTCACTATTAGGTGGTGTGGCGTGCGAAACAGGCCGGAACTGTCTGGGCTCAACGTCCATATTCAACGTAGGGGCCTAAATAGAAGTCCTGCGTATCCCAGTTGATTCGATAAATCACTTCTTTCCTTGGCTTGATGTTGGCCACAACAGTTTTGATCGCGACACCAGCACATAATCCAGACTCGGCGAGCCCGGTGCCGAGATTCACTTCACCGGCAGGCAAAACGAAAGATGCCTTCTGACCGGGACCTATCTTGGCTGCGCGCTGACCATCGATGTAGAACACGACGTCACATCCCGAACCGACAAACCCGTCATCACGGAAAATGGTCAGGCGTCCCGGATCTGTCGTACCCTGGCTTTTGATCGCGTACATCTCACTGGCCGGCACTGGCCGCGCTTCAGAAACCCGCATAGGTGATGTTGCGCACCCGCCCAAGGCCAGCAAGAGCGCCCCCGTTGCGATAATCCTTCGCATAATTTTCCCCTCCTGAAAAAGGGCGAATGTCTCAGAGCGACATACTGCTTTGCTTCATAACGCCATTCGCCAAAAACACTTTAAATAGATCTGTCACCTTTTATTCTATTAGCGCATCCAGGCACGAAGAGCTTCAAACTCAATGGGGTTTGGATGGTGCAGCCTGGCAGCTAACGCTTCCTCTTCTTCTTGAGAAATGAAGGCTTTGACAGTTTTCGGGATACTTTTTGGCCCAGCCTTGTAGCTCTTGTCAACGCATTGCCGGCTGAACAAATCCTTAAGAAATTCATAGTCTGAGGGTAGTAGCGCTGCCTGGATCAATGCCACTTCACTTATCAGTGCTGCACTGAAGTCCGCTTGAGGTGATAGCCAGGACAGATTTGTTGCAATGCGCACGTATTCCCTGGCCACGAACGACGAGATATCGGCATGGGCGAGTGAAGATGGCTGTGCAAAATGAACTATCCGAGCAATCCCAGAAGCGCCGTTTTCCAAACGTACCACGCAGTAAGGCTCTCCACCGCCAGTAGTCGCAAAGGGAAGAAAGGTTCTACCTTGTTGATCATTTGGATTGAGCCACTCATTGATTTCTCGCTCGGCCTCCTCGGCATCAAGCCATAGAAAATCTTCAAGGCTACTTAGTGCTGCCGTTGCTGGAAGCGTGTGTGCTATCCCCATGAGCGTCGCGAGGCGTTCTGGAAACTCAATGTCAATACTGCGTGCAAGCTTTTGAAAGGCTTCTACAACAGTAACGTCTTGTCCGTAATTCAAAGCGACAGGCTCTCCATATCAGATTGCAGGAATTAAATGGGGACAGATCAATTTTGCTGCGTACGTTTTATGGCTCTCGCGAGCGCTGCGGCTTCGCTGCGTAACGAATCAAATCTTGTGTTCAACTCGACATACCCGGGCTTCCAGGCCCAAACACCATCGACGTGGTGTTGCCCAAGGACCAGGTCATTAAGCGAGCCCATTCCGCCAAAGGCTGACAGCAAATACTCAACCCCGTAGTAATCAGAGTTCATCAAGTGTGCCTTGGCTTTGCGCATCCACTGGCTCCAGTGAGTAGCTCCATCGATTTCAGCACGGTGGCGAGCTGATCCAGAACGTCGATCAATTGTTCAGTCATTTGTCCCATTTTGAGGTCATCCAAACTGTGGAACGATGGATTTTCGACCATTGAGCAGTTGACCGTGCGATAACCTCCGCTTCAGCCATTTGCGCACACAATCCTTGATTTCGCTCGGAGCTGGCAAGTCCGATGGATGCTGGTGCACCTCTTTGTTTGCGGACAAAAAAAAACGGGCGCCTTCACGGCGCCCGTTTTCGTTTATCCCGCTACTTGAGCCCGCAAGCGCCGGCCGATCACATCCATCAAGTCACAGCCATCGCGTAACGGAATGGCCAGCAGTTTGGAGAAGTCCGACAGCACCACCGTGTCGCAACCGAGTTCGCCGCGGTAGGCGATGTTTTCCAGCACCTGCGTGACCGTGCGGATGCGGTAATCGGCCATGGCTTGCAGGACGTCGAGTGGGGCTTGGGTGTCGATGAGCAGGGAGGCCGGGATCAGGTCGATTCCGGTGAGGGGCATGTATCTTTCCATAGGTGAGATCTCGTTCAGTTAGATGAGACCGCCAACAGATCGTCGCCAAACGAATAGGGTGGCAGTTGCGCGCAGGTTGGCGAACCGGGAACGAAAACCGGCAGACCCGAAGGTCTCCCGCGCGCAACCGCCATAGTACAGCGGTTTTGCAGTTGCGACGACGCCTGCAAATGAGCAGGCGGCCCTCGCATTCGTATCTCGGGTCGCCAAACCCGAATCGCCATTTCGGGCGACGAGATGGACTATAGGCCTCATCAGAACGGCGGGAAAGGTGAGGGATTCCGAGGTTTGTGTAGGAATTTTTATGGTGCTCCTAGGACCGTTACGCCCCTTCAGCGAGCGACGGCTATCGGCCTAAAGCTGCCGGTCACCACGCGGTCGCGCGAAAAAGAAGTGACCAGTTAAGCCTTTAATACTGATGCCCTAATGCAGGTCATTTCTGACGCAATCAGCCAGCCAAGGCCATTTCTGCGGAACTTTTGACTGAAATCAATCGCAACGGCTATCGAAAGCATAAAAAACAGACATTGTATTTTTCCAACGACTACACTTACACATTAAGCAAGTTAATTAATTGTGCTATCTAGATGTTATACCCTTTTTAAAACAGCGCTTCTCCATTCAATCCTACTAACGGAATTTGCATGAAGATTGAAATTCTTAAACAGGCAGTTATGGATTCTCGAGATGGCATCACCATCTCCGATAATTGTATCGACGACAATCCGCTGATTTTTGTAAATCCTGCGTTTGAGCGCATGACCGGTTACTCGTTTGAAGAAATCACTAACATTAACTGCCGATACCTACAAAAAAACGATCAAGAACAGCCTGAACTTGAAATAGTTCACAACGCCGTTAAAAAGGGTGAGCACTGCCTCGTAACCTTGCGAAACTACCGCAAGGATGGAACGATGTTTTGGAATGAGCTAAGCATATCTCCAATTCATGATGAGAATGGAATTGTAACAAATTTTTTAGGTATACAAAAAGATGTAACGCCTCGCATGCTAATACAACAGCAACTTCGCGACGAGCATCAGTCCCTAGAGGAAATGAAAGCACACTTCGAACAACTATCCATAAAAGATGGACTGACAGGCATTTACAATCGTCGTTTTTTTGATACACAGTTCGAAATTCAATGTAAAATTGCATGCCGCAACAGCGACTCATTGACTCTTGCCATGATTGATGTCGATAACTTCAAGTCATTCAATGATATTTATGGGCATCAGGCTGGCGACGAAGCATTAATACGTGTCGCTGATAGTTTGAATAAGTCTTTCCAGCGAAGTTCTGATTTTGCAGCCAGGTATGGCGGTGAAGAATTTGTAATTCTTTCCAACGGCATGACGAAAGACCAATCAGCTCGGCACGTCGAAACTCTATGCCAACTAGTGCGAGACTTGAGAATACCGCACTCCGCTTCCAGCACAGGATACTTAACTATAAGCGTTGGTTTTTCATTACATACATTTGACCCACTGCAACCAGATAACGTACTACTGGCCCGAGCCGATAAAGCTCTCTATATAGCTAAAGAACGAGGTAGAAACCAATTTTTTAATCTTTAGGTTTTGTAGGGAATTCTAGAAAATGGCCATTGCTCAACATCATGTAGCGCCCTAAAGGCCTGTTTGAGGGTCGCCTAGGTCCGTTTGCGGCTGGCAGAAATCGACCTAGGCTGTGTGAAAATGCATGCACCGTCTCGTAGTCTGCGTTGCTAAGTAAAATCTGCCAGGGTTTGGTTAGTCAGCCAGACCTGAAGTTTGCGTAGGAATGCGTCGTTCGTTCCGATTCTGACTGTCAGACTTGCTCTCAAACGTTTTCACACAGCCTAGACCCATAGCTGCCGGTGACGAAAGGCAGAAATCGGCCAAAAGCGGGCAACCCGCCTTGAGCCTGGAGCCGACATTAGGATCTGTATATTCAGATTTTTTTCATCCTAGTGTTCTTATTTGAATAACCGCGCTACCATTTGCAGCGTGAATACATTAGGAATGTGATAGTCATCGTTTACCAGAACCTTCAATCAGTCTAAACAGGCGTTTTTTTGTCGCTGGGGGCTTGAATAAAACCCACTAACACCTTTCAATCAATAACACAGCACCAAGCGAGTATCTAATGCAGTTGAGATGTTTATTCTGGAATACGGGGAAAAAAGCTCCCGATGTGGAAATCTCTGAACTAGCAGCATCATCTGGCGCCAATCTTATTGCGCTTGCAGAATATACAGAAGACGGAACAAGCTTACTTCATGAGCTATCAAAAAAAGGGTTAGATTTTTTTATAATACCTCAAATCGGCTGCGATCGAATTACACTGATAGCTTCATTTCACTACTCTTTTATAAGCCATAAACGAGAAGCCGAGAGATATACTATAAAAGAGTTAGCTGTGCCAGGACGTCATCCCATTTTACTCGCCTTCGTGCACCTTCCGAGCAAAATGCACGTCAACGATCAGGATCAAGTTCATATAGCAAGCTTTTTTAAGCGGGACCTTGAAAAGGCAGAAATAGAAGCTGGGCATGCCAACACTATCGTGACTGGAGATTTCAACATGAATCCCTTTGATGATGGAATGATGTCTGTTGTGGCGTTGAATTCACTTCCATGCCTAGTCACGGCGAATAAAAAAGATCGGGTTTTCCATGGAGATACGCACAGCTTTTTCTATAATCCAACGTGGAACTTACTCGGTGACTTTGTTGGGATGCCAGGAACATACTTCCACCCTTCCCCAACATCTCTTTCACATTACTGGAATACTCTTGATCAAGTTATATTGAGGCCGTCAATTGCAAACCAGCTTGATAAATCCTCTCTTAAAATTCTTACGATTGCGGGTTCAATTGACTTGGTCAGCAATAAAAATCGCCCTACAATCAGTGATCATCTACCAATTTTTTTCGCTTTTAATTTAGCTTAGGAGTTTAATATGAAAAACCTTTGGCCTACAGAGTTCGAGGCGAGCGATCTACCTTCCACCAAAGAATTGTTAGAGGAGCAAGCAAGGCTTCTCCCTCAACTAACCAACGATATGGTTCATGCCGACATTGTACAGCTAGACGAAATTGATAAGATCAGATTTGGCATGTCGAATGATTTTGCGTATCGATTCGACATTCGAGGAAAGTTCCTAAAAGACTACCGCTTCAATTTGTTCAGTTTCTCACACGACATCACCTTATTTCCTGTCACTTTCAAACTTGATGGAAAGATCGCTTCGGAAGTTAATGCTAAACAGGGCGCACCCTCTACTAACAAAATATTAGTCAAAGATGCCGAAGGTCTAGAAACGCTGCTAAGCCAAATCTTTGGAACGGCGCGACTGAAATCCGTTATAAGCTCAATAATTAGACTATCGAAATAACAATATCGGATAGCCATTTATTAATAGCAGATGAATTGCCACTTTCGAAAGTGCTAACTACGAAAGGCTGGCTGTAAGATTTATCCAATCTGTTGCATCAACTGGTTGAATTTCTAACCCATAGCTGCCTTCCACGGAGCGCAGTTATGGGTCGTTTTGCCGTGGTGGGAAAATGCTCTTAACACGGCAGATAGTTCACGTACCCTATCATCCGCGGGGCCAGGAAGCTGGCCAGGACAGGCATGGTAGAGTTCAAGCGCTAGTATTACCTCGTCACGTGTCCAATTAGGATTTCCGTGCCCGTTAGTTACCGCCATTCTTAATCTCCCCCGGCTTTATATTATTCGCGACTCGTCAGGCTCAACAAACTTAACTTTAATGTCGCGGCCCCTCCTATGCCTGACTGCAACCTATCACCAGTAGCTGCTTCAGGCCGGAGACCACTCTAGAAGCTTCGGATCAACGTACTTCACTGCTGCGTTGCTTTTCCATTAGGCTCTCCTTGGCTGGCGCTATGGTATCGAGACAAGCTTTAGTCAGCGTCTCATGTTCCATTATCATCACCTCGAGAGCTTTTCCAATGATTTGAAATTTTGCAGACGCTTCTTCATTCTCAGCTCTGTCGGCGATAGAAGACGCAGCTACGCAAAAAAAGAGGACTGAGTGAGTCGCGAGGTAATACGCAAAAGAAATTTTTTCTGCCAATTGTCCTTCAACGAATTCCTTTCTTTCCTCTTCGCTCAGTGGAAGTTTTTCAGCAAAAATACGATTGAATATATCATTACTGAAGCCATGTATAGAGTCCGAAGCAGGAGCAAAAAGGATATGGTAAAAATGTTCGAATCCAGCATCTCTAAATCGGCTGTACGCGTCCGGCCAACCTTTGATAGTTTTTGGGTCTAGGTCCCCGAACAGACCTTTTATGATGTCTAATGATTGCTCAAAATCACTTGAACGCTCGATAGATTCAGCATTATTACTTTCTTTTGCATAGCGATGCCATTTTTGGGCCCGAATCTTGGAAGTCTTAAAATAATTCAGCAGGATCGATTTCGGCCTGCTAGTTGTAGGGTCTTGGCTAAAAAGAATCAAATTTATTGAGTTTTCAAGAGATGACCTGGAAAGCGCTTCAGCCGCAGAGAAACTTCCAATTTTTAGACTTTGAAGGATTGCAATATTTAAATCGGCAATTATATCGGCTGTAGTGTAGCAGCAAACTTTCGACGCAAGCATAAAATCACCAGCTTCATCTAGACTAATGCTATGTAGCACCTCATCGATTTGATACTGCAGTTTTTCAAGTTCAGGCAAGTGACGCTTGTGTTCAAGGTGCGGTTTTGTGAATTGCTCTTTGCGATTGTAGTTCTCCACGGCCATTCCTTAGTCGTTTCTAGATATGGAGAGTCAATGCGTAAACGATACACCAGTTCAGTCCTCTAAGTCAGCTGGGGCGCCAATAACTCGTCGACCACATTATTCGACTGTTAACCCGGGCATTCGTCTCTAATAAACAATCTGCCTCATGCAATCACCTCCCACTGAAACCGCCTCATATTGGACGGCGGCTTTTGGCCGAAAGCGAACATTACTCATACTTCCCAAATCTGCGAAATCGAATCGGGTGGTGCCCAGTCCCCTAGCGTAGAATTTCCAAAACACGAGCCCACCCCCGAGACGGACCCTCAATGCATACCCCCGCCACCCAACACCCCCTCTGGAAAACCTACCTCCTTTTCCTGGCCCCCATGGTCCTCTCCAATTTCCTCCAATCCATGTCGGGCACCATCAACAGCATCTACATCGGCCAAATGCTCGGCACCCAAGCCCTGGCCGCCGTCTCTGGCATGTTCCCCATCGTCTTCTTCTTCATCGCCCTGGTCATCGGCCTCGGCGCGGGTGCCGGCGTGTTGATCGGCCAAGCCTGGGGCGCGCGTGAACCGCATCTGGTGAAAACCATCGCCGGAACAACTTTACTGTTAGGCGCAATGATCGGCCTGACAGCGGCAGTACTCGGCAGCGTTTTCGCAAGGCCAGCGTTGCAGGGTTTGGGGACGCCGGCAGACGTTCTTGATGACGCAGTGTCCTACGCCCACGTGATGATGTGGATCATGCCGTCCCTCCTGGTCTACGTACTCTTCACCCAACTCCTGCGCGGAGTGAGCGATACGGTGTCGCCGCTGATTGCGTTGGTGGTGTCGACGTGTATCGGGTTGGCGCTGACGCCGGCGTTGATTCGCGGTTGGTTTGGGCTGCCGATGATGGGGATTCAGAGTGCGGCGTATGCGGGGTTGGCGGGTAACTTGTCGGCGATGGGGTGGCTGGCGTGGCGGTTGATTCGCAAGGGGCATCCGTTGGCGCCGGATCGGGAGATGTTTGCGGCGATGCGGCTGGATCTGGTGATTCTCGGCAAGGTGTTGCGCATCGGGTTGCCGACCGGGTTGCAGATGGTGGTGTTGTCGGTGTCGGAGCTGGTGATTCTGGCGCTGGTGAATCAGCACGGTTCGCAGGCGACGGCGGCGTATGGCGCGGTGACGCAGATCGTCAATTATGTGCAGTTTCCGGCGCTGTCGATTGCGATCACGGCGTCGATCCTCGGTGCTCAGGCGATTGGGGCAGGGCGGCTTGAGCGCATGGGGCCGATTCTGCGCACGGGGCTGTTGATCAACGTGTGCCTGACCGGTGGGTTGGTGGTGTTGGGTTATCTGTTGTCGCACTGGTTGCTGGGGTTGTTCCTCACGGATGATTTCACCCGGGCGAAGGCGGAGCATTTGTTGCACATCATGCTGTGGAGTCTGTTGGTGTTCGGCTTCCAGGCGATTGTCGGCGGCATCATGCGCGCCAGCGGCTCGGTGCTGGTGCCGATGGCGATTTCAATTATTTGTGTGGTCGGGGTGCAGTTGCCGGTGGCGTATGTGCTGGACGGGCACTTCGGGTTGCAGGGTGTGTGGATGGCGTTTCCGGTGGCGTATCTGGGGATGCTGGTGTTGCAGACGGCGTATTACAAGATGGTCTGGCAGCATCAGAAGATCGAGCGGTTGGTGTAGGCGGGCGGACTTGCTGTCGGCCACCTTCAGACTGACAATTCAGAGTGACTGTGTGATGCGAACCGACAGGCGTGATCGCCTGAGGAGGTTTTCAAATGAGTCTCTCATCGCCCACCATCCTGCAGGACCGGGCAGCAGCCGGGCGACGGCTGGTGGAACCGCTGCTCAAATACGCTCATCGCCCCGATGTCATCGTCCTCGCCTTGCCCCGTGGCGGTGTGCCGGTGGCTTATGAAGTGGCCGCGGCACTGGACGTTCGTCTGGACCTGATGCTGGTGCGCAAGCTGGGTGTTCCGTCTCATCAAGAGTTCGCCATGGGCGCCATCGCCAGCGGCGGCATCCAAATCCTCAATGAACATGCGCTGCGGGTTCACCCGATTGACCCGGCCACGTTCGATGACGTGGTCGCACGGGAAACCCGGGAGCTGCTACGCCGCGAGAAGGTTTACCGGGGAACGCGCGCGCCTGTGCAACTCAAGGATCAGGTCGTGATCCTGATCGACGACGGCCTGGCGACAGGCGCCTCGATGATGGCGGCGATCCACGCGGTGCGTGCGCAAGCGCCGTCTCGCATCATCGTCGCCGTGCCGGTGGCGCC
Source organism: Pseudomonas sp. NPDC098740 (assembly GCF_044760065.1). Taxonomy (NCBI): domain Bacteria; kingdom Pseudomonadati; phylum Pseudomonadota; class Gammaproteobacteria; order Pseudomonadales; family Pseudomonadaceae; genus Pseudomonas; species Pseudomonas sp. NPDC098740. The sequence goes on from NZ_JBIWAM010000001.1 coordinate 158,556, forward strand.
GATTGAGACGGCGGAGGCGCTGCGCAGCGAGGTGGATGAGCTGATATGCCCGATCATTCCTGACTGGATGATGTCGATCAGCCGTTGGTACATGGACTTTACCCAGACCTCGGATGCCGAGGTCATCAAGCTGTTGCAGCGGGCCTGGCTGCGAGAATCTGCTAGCGGCGCTTCAGCTCAGGGACGTTCCGAGGCGTGAGCGACACAATCCGTAGCAGCTGGCGAAGCCTGCGTTCGGCTGCGCAGCAGTCGTGAAATCAGACGATGCGGTGTTTCAGGAAGACCGCAAACTCAGGTTTTACGACTGCTGCGTCCGAACGCGGCCCGAACCGAACGCAGGCTTCGCCAGCTGCTACGGATTGTGTCGCTCCTTAACTGATCGGCATTAGGCGTTACTCCCGGGTTTACACACCAAATGGGAAGGTGTCGTCTTCCGGTTCCAGTTCCTGGCTTTTCGGCAGTGCCAGTGCCGTCACCGGTTGGGTCTGTTCAATCCAGACCATTGCATCAAATTGTTCGGCCAGCACCGCCTCGAAGTAATGACTGCTGCGCTCGCTGTCGGGTCGGTAAATCACCCCGATGGCCCGCTCCAACAAAGGTTTGGACAAGGCTCGAAGCAGATCTTTTCGCTGCGGATCTCGCCAATCGGTCAATGACGCCGGGACACCGGCCTTGAGGAACTGATGCTCCCAACTGTCTGGACGAGATGGCCGGATGTCCTTGATGTGCATCTCGCCATCCCAGTCATCGGCCGCTGCTACCTGACCCCGGTCGGTGCTCATGCCGATCAGAACGACATTGCGGCCATAAGCGTTGCGGCACAGCTGACCGATATTGAACTGGCCTTTCCAGCCCATTTCCGTGGCCGCCGCATTGCCGATATGGGAGTTGTGCGCCCACACCACTGCTTTGGCGTTTGGGCCTCGATGCTCGAGCAGGGCCTGTAATGTGTCGAACATGTGCCGGTCACGAAGGTTCCAGGAGGCGGTCGAACCTCGATAAATCGCTCGGTAGTATTGTTCCGTCGCCCGGACGACCCGCGCGTTTTGCGCAGCATTGAAGAACGCCTCGTCGTATTGGACAAGCCCGGCCAGTTGTTCGGCCAACATGGCATTGAGCTGGTCGACCACGTCATGCTCGCAGGGCATCAGGCCGTCGCGTTCGACAAAATGCCCGTACAACGCAGGATCATCCTGCCAGGGTGTCAAACAGCCATAACGACGCCTTGCTTCATAGGCTAGGTGCGGGTCGACCCGTTCCAGATAGCTCAGCACCTCATGAATGGAGTTACGCAAACTGTAAACGTCCAGACCGCGAAACTCGACGCGACATTCAGGGGCTTGCTGGTGGTTGTACTGATGGAGCCAATGGGCGAACGCTCTCACATCGGTGTTGCGCCACATCCAGGTTGGAAACCGGCTGAAGATATGACGTTTCCAGGCCGAGGGCGCTAACCCCCGGACATAACGGTCGACATGACCGGCGTCTGGCCAGTCGGCTTCAACCGCCACGATACTGAAGCCGTGCTGCTTGATCAGTCTTTGGGTGATCGCAGCCCGGGCTCGATAAAAGTCGCGAGTGCCGTGACTGGCTTCACCGATCATCACCACCCGCGCATCAGCGTAGCGGTCGAACATTTCACCAAGGGCTTCGGCGTCCTGTTCCGGCAGGGGCTCGGCGTATTGACGCAGGAGAGGGGCGATGGCGGCCTCGTCAATATGGCTATGTGAGCCATAAAGTGTGTCTGGCATGTCTTGGGGAGTTTTGTTCATGGACGTCATCCCCATGAGGGTGGATTGTCCAGCGTGCAGTGAGTCGGCTTTGATCGGCACGACTGACCTGTCTGTGTTTGTTTTGAGTCAGAAACAGGAAAAAAATTCTTCGCCAGTGACCAGTCGATTCGACGATCCGGTGGCCGCGTGAGCGTGTACTGCTTGACTCTGTCCCAAGGGACAGAGCCTAAGGTCGTCCTCGCCAAAATGGATGTTTATTCAAGCGAGGGGGGCAGTTGTATGAGTCAGTTATGTCTGGTCACAGGGGCCAATGGGCATTTGGGCAATACCTTGGTCAGAGCCTTGCTCGATCAGGGTTACCGAGTCCGCGCCGGGGTTCGTGATGTGAACGATTGGGCAGCGTTCGAGGGGCTGGATTGCGAAAGGGTGTATGCCGAACTGCTCGACGAAGCGGCCATGCTCGAGGCGTTGAACGGGGTGGACCTGTTGTTTCAGGTCGCGGCGGTGTTCAAGCATTGGGCGAGGCATCCGCACGCCGAGATTATCGAACCGAATGTGGAAGGAACACGTCGCGTTTTGCAGGCGGCGGCGAAGGCGGGGGTCAAGCGCGTGGTGTATGTCAGTTCCGTTGCGGCCATCGGTCAGAACGGGCAGGCGCTCGATGAAGAGCACTGGAATGACGAGGACGAGAATGCCTATTACGCGTCCAAAATCCTGTCGGAGCAAATGGCCTGGCGTACGGCTCAGGCCCTGAACCTTTGGATGGTCTCGGTGTTGCCCTCGGCGATGATCGGTCCCAACGCGGCCAAGCTGACTGACACCATGAAGTTTGTCGATTCGGTCTGGCGGCGGCAAATGCCTCTGGACCCAGGCTTTCATTTCAATTTTGTCGACGTGCGAGATGTCGCCCTGGGGATGATCCTCGCGGCAGAAAAAGGCCGGTCAGGGCAGCGCTACATTCTGGCGAATGAACGGTCCTCTTCACTGGCCCAGATCATTGATGCCGCGAACGTGGTTTCACCGGGCTATCGCCCACCACCGCCGGCACCCAAATGGCTGTTGGTCGCGGTGGCGTGCATACAGGAACGTTGGGCCGGGTTGACCGGTCGGCCAGCCCAACTGTTGCTCAGTCAGGTGAGGATGTTCCACGGCGTCAAGCAGGAATACGCCATCACCAAGGCCAGGACCGAATTGGGCTTCCGTCCGCGGGCGCCGGAAGTCGCTCTGCAATCGACTTTTATCTGTCTCGGCCAGCGCTCGACGCATCGCTATGAGGCGTTATCACTGCGCCCGGTTCAAAAAGGGAATTGATCTCGATTTTGAGTTCGCCGAGGTGATCAGCCAAGGCCAGCAAGTCGGCTATTTTCCCGAAGATGTGTTGGCGCTTGAGGTCGATCGCCTCGTTGGCCAGTTCCACGGGAAAGGCTTTCAATGTGTTCTTTGCAGCGATGAGAGGCACCATCTCGGCGAGCTTGAAACCGGCGATCTGCGCCCGGCGGATGAGGCGCACGAGCGTGAGGTGATGTGAGGTGTAGACGCGATATCGACCCTGGCGATCCGGTTCCGGGATCAACCCCATCTGTTCGTAAAGTCGAATGGCTTTCGGGGTGCAACCGGTGAGCCCGGCGAGTCTTCCAATGAACATCAGCAATCCTTCTCGCCATGCGAGTCGCTATCGAAAATCCGGGCGTCATCCTATCGCAGCCCGATTTGCTTGCAAGCCGTTGCTTGTGAAGAGCTGATACCTGAGCCCGCTGATCATCATTGCCAATAGCAACTCAAGAGGGATGCGCGATCTCTAGCCAATCTTCAAACCGGGTCGCTCCGACAATGGGGCTATCGCCTGGCGTGAGGGACTTGTCATTGATCGGGGCGCCGAAGTAAGGAACCGTGTCATCCGAAACGGCTTCGCGCGGGTCCTTGGTGTGTTTCAGGTACTCACTTACGAATTCGACAATGGGTCGGCGATCCGGCCCGGCCACTTCCACGGTCTGATTGTTCGGCGCTTTTTGAGCGATAGCCGTCAGTGCGGCCGCGACATCGACCGAGGCCACCGGTTGCAACGCGGCGGCCGTTAAATGGATGGTGTTGCCGTCCTCGCGACCCGAGTAAGCAATGGCACCAATGAACTCGAAGAACTGTGTGGCCCGCAGGATAGTGTAGGGAACACCCGATGCCTTGATGAGTTTTTCCTGGGCCATTTTGGCCCGGAAATAACCACTGTCGAGCATTCGTTCGGTGCCCACGACTGACAGGGCGACATGGTGTTTGGTGCCGGCTACCTTCTCGGCAGCAAACAGGTTATGCCCGGCGGTCTCAAAGAAATGCAACGCCGCGTGATCCTCGAATGAGGGGGAGTTGGCCACGTCGACCAACACGTCGGCGCCCTCGAGCGCGTCCGCCAGGCCTTCGCCGGTGATGACGTTGATGCCGGTACTCGGTGACGCAGATATGACTTCATGCCCCAGATCCTGGAGGTTCTTGCAGACTTTGCTGCCGATCAACCCGCTTCCTCCGATGATGACGAATTTCATGGCCGGTCTCCCGATGCGGTGAGTTGGGACAGTCATTAAACACCCGGGCAGCGGCCGTATCGGGCGGCCATTGGCGTGGGCCGACAGGTGGTCGGAAGTCTGAGTTGCAGGTGGAATTAACGGCGTTTGTTTGCTTTAGTCCACCTATCGCTCGCTCATGTGTGCGGCGCCGCAGCTCAAGACGGGACCCGACCGGAGAATCCCATGAAACATCGATTCCCGACCTGCGCCGTGCTGGTGGCCGCCCTTGCATTCGGCGCGTTGCCTTGCGCCCAGGCGGTCGAATACACGCAGGTCAATGAGACCGCCAGCACGATTTCCTTCACGTTTAAACAGTTCTCCTCGCGGGTATACGGCACGTTCCGCAAGTTCGAGGCCACGCTTGATTTCGACACGGCGAACCCGTCGGCAGGCCGGGCCGCGCTCACCATCCAGCTCGACAGCATCGACGCCGGAAGCAGCGACGCCAACAGCGAACTGCAAAAACCAGCCTGGTTCAACACGGCAACGTATCCAGTGGCGACGTTTGAATCGACCGGTGTGAAGGTACTGGGCGACAACCGTTACTCGATCACCGGCAAACTCACGCTCAGAGGAATCACGCGTGAAGTGGAGGTACCGGTCCTCTTGAAGACCGACAACGCCATCGGGATTTTCGATGGCCAGTTAACGCTCAAGCGCAGCGACTTCAAAGTCGGCGAAGGTGAATGGGCCGGTGGTGTTGTCTCTGACAAGATCAATATCCGGTTTCGGATGGTTGCGCCGCAGCAGTAACGTGCTGCGGCGCACGCTGCCCCGGCACGTTATGATAGGCACGCCTGCGAACACACTCTTCACGTCCGTCCCAGAGTCAGAGCCACGAATGCCCCAGATCATCCATTTCAAAACCCCGTGCCCCGAGCACATCAATAGCCAGATCCTGCAAATGGTGGTCGATTACCTGACCGACATCAGCATGGTCGCTATCGCGCCGAGCAACCTGTTGTACAACGTGTATCAGTACGCGATCGGCTACGAGGTTCACCTCTATCTGGAGGCATTGAACGGAGCGAAAGGGATTGCCGTGGAGTTGCTCGTCGCGACCGACGAAGACGACCCCGAGAAGGTCATCGGTTTTTTGCTTTACCTACCGGTCAAGGACGATCCCGATGCATGCGGTGTTGCGTATATGGCGGTGAATGCCAGCCATCGACGCCAAGGTATTGCCCGGCGGATGCTGCAGGAAATGGTCGGCCGCTACCCGCATGCCGAGCTGACGTGCGCCGTGGCCAAGGTTCCGTATTTTGAGGCAATGGGGTTTCGGGTGGTGGGAGTGCGCGCTACTCAAGTACTGATGAACACCCGCGATCACGGCAGTGATGGCTTGATGGCCGTGCTGGACGTGGCATCGATCTACAGCTCGCTGGAGGTGCGGCAGATTCATACGTATTTGCTGCAAAAACACGGCAAGCGAGCGATGCTCGATGCGGAAAAACAGCGTGACCGGCATCTGGACCAGATGACGCGCAAGGCGAATGAGTTTGTTCGGGAGCGGCTGGAGGAACTTGGTTAACTGTGGGAGCGAGCTTGCTCGCGATGGCGGCGGATCAGTCGATATTGATGTTGAATGATCAACCGCCATCGCGAGCAAGCTCGCTCCCACATTGGACTTGTGTTGGTTGTTGGATCGAATCCGATCAGACGCGCAAAGCCCGGCCAAATGCCGGGCTTTTTCTTGGTGCGCCAGGCATGGCGCGTTGCGCGCAAGCGCAACCAGTTTGGCTGTGGTGGCCACGCTGGTGACTTGGAGGTGCAAGTCCTCTACACACCCGGCAAGGGGAAGTGTTAGCCGAAGGCAAGGGTGTCGCGGGTGACTGCGAATCTGAAGGAAGCCCCAGGCAAATTGCTGGCCTGACGAACAGGAAGCGGATTAGGCGGCGCAGCGGGGTAAGAAGGCCAATATCTTCAAAGCCCGATACTTGCACGGAACGCTGTGACGTAAATCCGACAGGCATAAGCAGGAAGGTCGTGCGAATTACCCTGGGAGATCTGCACGTTTGCCACTGTGCTACCGAACGTCGAGAGGCGACGGGATGAGCGTGCAGAAGTCAGCCGAGGCCGTAGTAAGTGACGAATAACCGCGTTGCCAAGGGCCGAACAGGTTATGCCGCCAGTAGGCGTCAGAGTCTCGTCGAATGTCGAAAAAGCAGAAATCTCTCAACATGAGGGCTGTAACCCCAAGTCCCGGACGGAATCCGGGGTTTGCGGCTGGCAGTGCTCAGACATCGGCGGCGTCTGTGACGTGGACGAAAGCGGAGCCGGACACGCTGATGGCGCGGGTGCTTGCACCCGCCAACCTCAAGCGTGCGTATCAACGCGTAGTCAGCAACAAGGGCGCGCCGGGTGCCGATGGCATGACGGTCGACCAATTGGCGGGCTACGTGAAACAGTATTGGCCGATCCTCAAGACTCGGTTGCTGGCCGGCGAGTATCACCCGCAAGGTGTACGCGCCGTCGACATTCCCAAACCCAAAGGCGGGACACGGCAGCTGGGTATCCCCTGCGTCGTGGATCGTCTGATCCAGCAGGCTTTGCTGCAACAGCTCACGCCGATCTTCGACCCTCTGTTCTCGGACTACAGCTATGGCTTTCGTCCGGGCAGAAGCGCTCATCAAGCCATCGAAACCGCCCGCGCCCATGTGGCGGCAGGGCACCGCTGGTGTGTGGAACTTGATCTTGAGAAGTTCTTTGATCGGGTCAACCACGATGTATTGATGGCCTATGTGCAGCGTCAGGTTGAAGACAAGCAGGTACTCAGACTCATCCGTCGCTATCTCGAGGCCGGGGTGATGTCGGGCGGGATCGCCAGCCGACGGCAGGAGGGGACGCCGCAAGGCGGCCCGCTGTCGCCGTTGCTGTCGAATATCCTGCTCAACGAACTCGACCGCGAATTGGAGCGGCGGGGCCACCGTTTCGTACGCTATGCCGACGATGCGAACATTTATGTGTGTAGTCATCGTGCTGGCGAACGAGTGTTGGCCGGGGTTGAGCGCTTCCTGAGCCAGCGTCTGAAACTGACGTTGAACCAGGAAAAGAGTCGCGTGGCACGACCTTGGGTCTGTGACTACCTGGGCTATGGGATGAGCTGGCATAAACAGCCGAAGCTGAAAGTAGCGACAACGAGCTTGGGTCGCCTGCGTGACCGGTTGAAAGACCTGCTGCGCGGAGCGCGGGGTTGCAAGATGGCAAACGTCATCGAGCGGATAAATCCCGTCCTGCGCGGCTGGGCTGCTTACTTCAAGCTAGGTCAGAGCAAGCGGCCACTGGAGGAGCTGGACGGTTGGGTGAGGCATAAACTTCGCTGCGCCATCTGGCGCCAATGGAAGCTACCTTTTACGAGGATACGCAACTTGAGGCGTTTGGGGCTCAACGAGGCGCGCGCCTGTAAATCAGCGTTCAACGGTCGAGGCCCATGGTGGAACTCGGGAGCGCCACATATGAATCAGGCGCTACCAAAGAAGCTGTGGGACCGGCTCGGGCTGGTCTCGATACTGGATACGATAAACCGGCTTAGCCGTATAACCTGAACCGCCGTATACGGAACCGTACGTACGGTGGCGTGAGAGGACGGCGGCTGCAAAGCCGCCTCCTACTCGATTCTGGAATTCGTGCAGATAAAAAAGAGCCTCAAAGCTCTTTGATGGGGAGGAAGTAGAGCCCTCGAGGCTCAAGATGCGCATGAAACAAGTGGTGAGCTTGGTAGGGGTTCATTTCACTCACCACTTACGCAACGGCTTGAGCAAACAAGCGGCTGCGTAGAATCATCGTAGAAAGTTGGGGGTTGGCGCTCAAGTACCGCTAGTCGAATCCATCTGTCCGGCGTCAGTTTTTGCGATTTTTCCAGCGTCGCCACGGGCACTTCTTTCGACCATTGCGATGATGGTTTCGTACAGTTCGTCCTGTGCCTGCACGGCGCTGATTTCTCCATTCGCGGCGGCGTGTGACAAGGCTTCCGCCGCACCGAGCATCGCCCGCAATCCCGCTGGCTTGATCTCACCAGAGCCAGCGAAAGGGGCGAGGGCGGTTCGGCACTTGTTCAGGAAAATCGCTTCGTACTCACGCTTGATCTTCTCCAGTTCCGGGGAGCTGGCCAGTGCCGCGATGACGCCGGGGATTTCGTTGCCCTGAAGCAGCACGCAGTCGACGTATGACGAGGCGATCACCTTGGCGGTGCCGGGTAAAGTCGGTTCGCTGTCCTGAAGCGCAGCATCCATCAGCGCAGTCTGTCGGGCGTCGAAGTCCTGGTAGAGCGCCGCCAGCAACCCGGGGCGCGTCGTGAAGTGATCGTACACCACCGGTTTGGTGATCCCGGCTTGCTCGGCGAGGCGCCCCAATGTCAGCGCGTCTGTGCCTTCTTCCCGAACGAGTTGCCAGGCGACGTCCAGCAACTGGCGTTGGCGGTCCTCCCGGGACATTCGTCGTCGCGGTTGCGGCGTGGAATCTTGCGCGTCTGTTTCGGTGGTTGACATGGCTATGTACCAAAAGTAACTTACTGATCTTAACTTACCAAGAGTATATAAGGTCCGCCTTATACTCTCAATCAGGAGTTTCCAGCATGCACGCGCTTATCGTTGTGGCTCATCACGATCCTCGTTCGCTTACCCATAGCCTGGTTGCGCAAGTCGCTCAGGGCATCGCCCTGGACGATCCCGGTCATACCTTTGAAATCGCTGACCTCTCGGCCGAAGGGTTCGATCCGAGGTTCAGCGTCGCTGATCTGGCGGTGCATCACCGGGAAGCGCCGCCCCCTGCTGATGTGGTTACCGAGCAAGCGCGGGTAGACCGCGCCGATGCGGTGGTGCTGGTTTATCCGGTCTACTGGTGGTCGATGCCGGCACTGCTCAAGGGCTGGATTGATCGGGTGTTCGCCAACGGCTGGGCGTTCGATTTCACTGCCGATGCCAAGCTCGAGAAGAAGCTCGGCCATCTGCGGGTTCACCTGATCGGTGTGGGCGGTGCCGACGCTGCCACCTACGCCCGGCACGGTTATGCCGAAGCCATGAAGACGCAGATTGACCATGGGATTTTTGATTATTGCGGTGCACGGGTGGTGACGTCCGAGCTGCTGCTTGAATCGGAAATTCAGGATCCGACGGTGCACCTGGACGCCGCGAAAAGCCTCGGTCGCGAGCTCTTTGCGGCATCCAGACACCTCAATTTTGTCAGCCCTGCTCTCCCGGCCAACCCGCCCGACGCATGGCGTTGAGCAGCGTCCCGGCGTCCAGTCCCGGCACCGCATGGCCATTGCCTTCGGCGGTGTCGGAGGCGAGCAAAGCATTGATGATCGCTTCTTCTACGGCTTCGGTGGCGGCCAGGAACAACTCGCTGATGTGGTCGTTGTTGACCATGCTCAGGTTGTCGGTGGTCGGCGCACGTTTGCTCTCGTAAGCGGCGGGCGGCACGTGCTGATTACCGGTGGCGAAGGCGATGAAGATGTCACCGCTGTGATCTTCATTACCGCCGCCGGTGCGGGCAAGACCGAGGCTGGCGCGCTGCGCGAGGCGAGTGCACTGGTGCGGCAGCAACGGTGCATCGGTGGCCAGGCAGACGACGATCGAGCCCATGCCCGGATGCGGCAAGGACGCTTTGAGGAACGGCGAGTCGGCCTTTTCCATATATCGCCCGACCGGGTAGCCATCGACGCGCAATTCGTTGCGGATGCCATGGTTGGCCTGGACGATGGCGCCGACGGTCCAGCCGCCCTGAGCACTGTTCAGACGTCGCGAAGCGGTGCCGATCCCACCCTTGAATTCGTGGCAGATCATGCCGCTGCCGCCGCCGACGGCACCTTCAATGACTGGGCCACCCACCGCCGTGCGCAGGGCTTCGGCCACATGTTCAGGCTTCACGTGGAAACCGTTGATGTCGTTGAGCAGACCGTCGAAGGTCTCCAGCACCACCGGCATGTTCCAGTAGAGTCGCCCGTCATCGGGCTGGTTCTGGCGATCCAGTGTCACCAGCGCATCGCGCACCACACCCAGGCTGTGGGTGTTGGTGAAGGCGATCGGGCTGGTCAAAAGGCCTGCTTCGCGAATCCACTCAAGACCCGTGGCATCACCGTTGCCGTTGAGCACATGGACGCCGGCAAAGCACGGTTGCAGGCTGGTAGAACCGGCACGCGGCTCGATCACGGTGACGCCGGTCAGGATGTCGCGGCCGTGGGCAGTGCGTCCTCGCACATTGCTGTGGCCGACCCGTACGCCGGGCACATCGGTGATGGCGTTGAGGGGGCCGGGTTGCAGTTGGCCGAACTGGATGTTCAGGTCGCGGGCACGTGGTTTCATTGTTTCTCTCATCTTCAATTTATTCAAAAAAGTTATTGGCTAACGCAATCCCCGTAGCAGCTGTCGAGCTTGCGAGGCTGCGTTCGGCTGCGAAGCAGTCGTGAATCCGGTTAACGCGATTCCCCTGAAGCACCGCGTAATTAGACTTTGCGACTGCTGCGCAGCCGAACGCAGCCTCGCAAGCTCGACAGCTGCTACAGATCCCATCGGGTTTATTGACCGTTTTTCACTTTGCTCCAGATCCGCGTCCGCACGCGCTCGGTGGCGGGCGGCAGAGGCTGAAGGGTGAATAACGTGGCCATGGCTTCGGCCGACGGATACACGGCAGGATTGTTGCGGGTGGCTTCGGCCACCAGTGGCGTCGCGCTGCGGTTGCCGTTGGGGTAGGAGAGGTGATCGCTGACCGGCGCGATGACGTCGGGGCGCATCAGGTAGTCGATGAACGCCAGCCCCTGTTCCGGATGCGGTGCGTCCTTGAGCAACACCAGGGTGTCGAACCACACCGGCGCGCCTTCTTTCGGCAGGCTGTAGGCGATCTTCACGCCGTTGTTCGCCTGCTCGGCATTGGTCTTGGCTTCCAGCATCGCGCCGGACCAACCCACCGCCACGCAAATGTTGCCGTTGGCCAGGTCGCTGATGAACTTGGACGAGTTGAAGTAGGCGATGTGCGGACGCAGCTTGAGCAGCAGTGCCTCGGCCTTCTTGTAGTCCTCGGGGTTGGTGCTGTTGGGAGGCAGGCCGAGGTAGTGCAGGGCGACGGGCAACATCTCGGCCGGCGAGTCGAGCATGGCCACGCCACACTGGCCGAGCTTGGCCAGGTTTTCTTCGTTGAACACCAGGTCCCAGGAATCCACCGGCGCCTTGTCGCCCAGCGCAGCGCGGACCTTGTCGATGTTGTAGCCGATGCCATTGGTGCCCCACAGATACGGCACGGCGTACTGGTTGCCCGGATCGTTGTTGGCCAGTTTCGCCAACAAATCGGCATCCATGTTTTTGAAGTCAGGCATCTGAGCGTGGGGCAGAGGTGCAAGGGCACCGGCCTTGATCAGGGTCGGCAAGCTGAAGTTGCTGGCCACCACCACGTCGTATCCGCTGCGGCTGGTGAGTAGTTTGCCTTCCAGCACTTCCAAGATTGAAATGCGAGCGGTGACGACTGATGATGCGGCACTCCTGGCCTGCTGCAGGCCGGTGATGATCAGGTGCTTGCAGCGTATCGGCAGGGAGTGGACTCACCCATTCCCATCATGGGTTACTCGAAAGGGGTAGGGCGTGGACGCGTTGTTGAAAGAGTTACCGGTGCACCAAGGGCTGGCGCGGGTATTTGGTGCCTTGGGGCAGGACGGGTTCTGGCGAGCGCTGGTCGACACGCTGCGGTTGCTGGTGCCGATGGACAACGCGTTGGTCGCGGTGATGCGGGCCGGGCGGGTGCCGCGCCTGCTTGATGCCGCTTCAAGGACCGGCCGCCGAAGCGGTGGCCGGGGATCTGGCGACCCTGCTGGATCGCTTCGACGCGCGTCTGTCAGTGCGGGAAATCGAAACGGCGCGCCTGATTCTTCAGGGCTTCTCAAGCAAGGCCATCGCCCAGCAGATGGGCATTTCCCCGGAGACGGTGAAGGTGCACCGGCGCAATCTCTATCACAAGCTCAATGTGAATGGGCATGGTGAGCTGTTCGCGTTGGTGTTGCAGCCGCGCTGAGATCAACATCAAAAGATCGCAGGCTTCGCCAGCTCCTACGTTGGGATGGCGTACACCCTGTAGGAGCTGGCGAAGCCTGCGATCTTTTGATCTTCAGCTAACCCAGCCTGAACACCAGCGCCTTCAACCCGCATTCAACATCGGCGTCCGGAAATTCCGGCGGATTGTCCAGCCGTTGCTCGAACCGCAGGCTCGGTGCTTCGCGGGTGACGCCGTCGATGAGGAAGTCCGCACCGAACGCCGGATCGTTCATGCACGCCAGAACCGTGCCTTCGGGGCTGAGCAATTCCGGCAGTCGACGCAGCACGCGCTGGTAGTCCTTGGTCAGCAGAAAACTGCCTTTCTGAAAGGACGGTGGGTCGATGATCACCAGGTCGTAGGGGCCCTTGCCGATCACCTTGCCCCAGGATTTGAACAGGTCATGACCGAGGAACGTCACCTTGCTCAGGTCGTGGCCGTTGAGCCGGTGATTGTCGCGACCACGGCTCAGGGCCGGGCTGGACATGTCCAGATTGACCACGTGCGTCGCACCCCCTTCGATGGCCGCTACCGAGAATCCGCAGGTGTAGGCGAACAGATTCAGCACGCGCTTGCCTTGGGCATTGGCCCGCACCCAGTCGCGGCCGTAACGCATGTCGAGGAACAGGCCCGTGTTCTGTTTGCGGCCCAGGTCCACCCGGTAATGCAGGCCGCCCTCGGTGATCGTCATCTCGTCGATCGCGTCCCCCAACAGCCACTCGGTGGTGCTTTGCAGCAGGTAGCGATGTTGCAGCAAGAGTGTATGCGCGCCGGATTGCGTCCACGCAGGCGATTGCGTGACGTCCATCAGCCTCTGTTTCAACGCTTCCAGCTGCGACGCTTCGGGTTCCTTGAACAGCGACACCAGCACCACGCCCTGCAACCAGTCGACCGTCAATTGCTCCAGCCCCGGCCAGCACCGGCCCCGGCCGTGGAACAGTCGGCGGGTTTCTGCGGGGGCAGTTGCCAGGGCCGTCAGTAAATGGTCGTGGAGGGTGGAGAGGGCATCTGAGTTCATCGGGCAACGTCGGCAATTTGGAGGGGCGGCATTTTAAACACAATTGCGGCGCGAGGACCGTTGCAAGGCGCCGAGAGTTATCACGTTTAATTTAACTTTACGTGAGGATTTGGCGATCTGTCGGCTCGCATACTCGGCTCCAACGATCAACCGCCGGGAGCCCATCATGTCGCAGTTACCTGCTTCACCCACGGTCAGCAGCCATCCCCGCTGGCTACGGCTGACCCATTGGCTGAACGCCTTGGCGGTGCTGGTCATGGTCACCAGCGGTTGGCGAATCTATAACGCGTCTCCGCTTTATGACTTCAGTTTTCCCAAGGCAATCACGTTGGGTGGCTGGCTCGGAGGCGCGTTGCAATGGCATTTCGCTGCGATGTGGCTTCTGGCCGTCAACGGTCTTGTCTACCTGATCATCAACCTCGTCAGTGGTCGTCTGAAACGGCGCTTTTTCCCGGTCTCACCCAAAGGGGTTTTGCATGACCTGTGGGCGGCATTGCGGGGCCGATTGGGGCATGCCGATCTGAGTCATTACAACCAGGTGCAACGGGTGGCGTACCTGTTCGTGATGGTCGACATCACGCTGCTGGTGATTTCCGGGCTGGTGTTGTGGCAGTCCGTCCAGTTTCCTCTGTTGCGTGAACTGCTGGGCGGTTACGAAGGCGCACGGCACGTGCACTTCATCGCGATGTCGCTGTTGGTGGCCTTTGTCGCGGTTCATCTGGTGATGGTCGCGCTGGTTCCCAAAACGTTGTGGGCCATGATTGTCGGTCGCAAGGAGGTCGTATGAAAAAGCGCATTCAAGGCTCAGGGCTGGACGAGTCGTCCATCCTGACAGACGCCAGAAAGATCCTTGCACCACAGATCGAGGACCGCTCACGACGCTCGTTCCTGATGCGCAGCCTGACCTTGGGCGGCGTGGCCATGTTGTCCGGCTGCAACCTCACCGACAACGAAAGCGTCGAAACCGCGTTGTCCTCCATGTCCCGGTTCAACGATCGGGTGCAGGGCTGGTTGTTCAACCCCAATACCCTGGCGCCGACCTATCCCGAGTCAATGATTACCCGGCCGTTTCCGTTCAATGCCTTTTACGGCATTGACGAGGCACCCGTCGTCGAGGAAACCGATTATCGACTGGAAGTGACCGGCATGGTCGCCGACAAGCGCAGCTGGCGCCTGGAAGAACTGCGCGCCATGGCGCAGACCGAACAGATTACCCGACACATCTGCGTCGAAGGCTGGAGCGCGATCGGCCGCTGGGGCGGCGTGCGGTTCAGCGACTTCCTGAAGCGGGTCGGTGCCGACACGGATGCCAAATATGTCGGCTTCAAATGCGCCGACGATTACTACACCAGCATCGACATGGCCACCGCGCTGCACTCGCAGACCCTGCTGACGCTGACCTATGACGGCGCGGTGCTGCCTCGCCAGTACGGTTTCCCGATGAAGCTGCGCATGCCCACCAAGCTGGGCTACAAGAATCCCAAACACATTCAGGCGATTTTCGTCACCAATACCTATCCGGGTGGCTACTGGGAAGACCAGGGCTACAACTGGTTCGGTGGCAGCTGATGGCGCCTGGCTACTTCACTGCGCAGCGCCCGCTGCGCTCATTTGCAACCTGAGCTTCAAGGAGTTTCATCATGAAAAAGTTAGCCACCACCGTACTGTCCATGTGCCTGGCGTTTGGTGCTGCCAGCGTGTTTGCCGCCGATGCAACAACCAATAACGGCATGAGCAACGACAGCATGAACAAGGATTCAATGTCTAAAGACGCCATGCACAAAGACACGATGAAAAAGGACACCATGTCCAAGGATTCCATGAGCAAGGACGCGATGAAGAAAGACACCATGTCCAAGGACGGAATGAAAAAGGACGCGATGTCCAAGGACGCCATGAAAAAAGACGCTCCGTCGTACTGATCCCAACACCCTTCTTCGAGGCCAGACCCTGGTTTTTCGGCGCCCATACAGTGCTGTATGGACGCCCGATTTATCGCCCGGTTGTATCAAAAATGAATTTCCGCGAAGTCCGCTGCTCATACCTGATAGGTAGCGGATTTAAGCCCGCGAAATCATCTAGGCAATCAGGGAGTGGCACAGTCATGAGACCAGTATCGACGGCGGGCGATCATCTCCTTGGCGGGTTGATTCTTGTGGTTGAGGACGATCCGCTGATCCTGGAGTTTCTCTGCGAAATTCTTCAGGAGGAAGGCTTTGTGGTTGAACCGCAGACCAGCGCGGATGCCGCGTCGAAGTATCTGGATCAACACTCCGAAGGCGTCCGTCTATTGCTCACGGACATCACCATGCCGGGCAAACTCAATGGCGCGGACCTGGCCAATCTGTTTGGCGACCGCTGGCCCGACAAACCGATCATGATCATGTCCGGTTTCGAAACGCCTGAAAGCGCCGGGGTCAGGCATTCGGTGTCGTTCATCAAGAAACCGTGGGCGCTTGGGCAGTTGCTGGACTGTGTGGAAGGTGCCTTGAAGTCGAAACGTACCCTGTAGAACCTGCGGCACATCAGGCCACTACAACCTGGCACGATGCGCCTTGTGGCGGGCCTATACTTCAAGAGTCGGCACACTCGGTGCGACATGCAATCGTGTTTGATGTATGGGGTGACGCGTCGAGTGATCGTTCACGCAGGCCACGGCCTGCCTTCGTCGTAGGGAGGAGAAGATCATGGCGCGTAAATACATCGACTGCCGAGAGTTTCCAAGTGATGCCAAATGCTCGGTCGCTCTGTCCGCAGACTCTGAAAACGAACTGCTCGAGGCCGCCGCACAGCATGCGGTCAGTGTTCACAAGCACACCGACTCACCGGAACTGCGTGCTCAACTGAAGACGATGTTTCACGACGGCACCCCGCCTGATGAAGCACCGCGTCCCGCTTAGCAAGGAAATCCTCTTCAGGAGTTGCCGAAGGCTCGGGCCGCGTTCGGCAGCTCCTCGCAAATGCTACATTGCTCGGCGAACCCGCCTGGCACTTGCGAGAGGAAGCTCCCCTTGTCTGCTCAAGAATCTGTCTTCAATACCCCGTACCACGCTTTTCTGTTTGATATGGACGGCACCGTCCTCAATTCCATCGCCGCTGCCGAGCGGATCTGGGCGGCCTGGGCCTTGCGCCACGGCGTCGATGTCGACTCATTCCTGCCCACCATCCATGGCGTTCGAGCCATCGACACCATCAATCGTCTGGCGTTGCCCGGGGTGGATGCCGAGGTTGAAGCGGCGTTCATCACCGAGGCAGAAATCGAGGATGTCGAGGGGATCATCGAGGTGCCTGGCGCGGCGAATTTCCTGAAGTCGCTGCCCGCCAACCAGTGGGCTATCGTCACCTCGGCGCCGAAGGCATTGGCGCTGCGGCGGATGGCCGCGGCGGGTATTCCAGAGCCTTTGGTGATGGTTACTGCCGAAGACGTCAGTGCCGGAAAGCCTGATCCCGCGGGCTATCGACTGGCGGCCAAGCGCTTGGGCGTTGAGCCGGCCGATTGTCTGATTTTTGAAGACGCCACCGTGGGCATTCTCGCCGCCGAGGCGGCGGGTGCGGGCCTTATCGTGGTGACTGCGACCCACGACCATCCGCTCCGGACCCCGCATGCCACGCTCGCCAGCTATGAGTCGGTCGGCAGCCGCGTGGAGGCAGATGGTCTGCTGCGTCTTGAGCCGCGGGACCTTCAGTAAACCCCGGGAATCAACCGCCAACTGCGGGCGCAATAAGCCTCGTATTCGCTGCCGAACTGCGCCCTTAACAGCCCTTCTTCGGAGTGAATGCGGGCGATCAGCGGGATTAGCGTCACCGCGGTCAGCAACAGGCCAACGCCGGAGCGAAAGGCCAGTGCCCAGCCCATTGCAGTGATCATCAGCCCCAGATAGCTGGGGTTGCGCAAGGTGCGATAAATCCCGTCGGTGACCAGCGTGTGCCCCGGCTGAATCGCCACCAGTCCACTGAAACGCTTGCCCAGCACAAACACCGGCCACAACCTCAGCGTGCCGCCGATGATGAACAGTAATGCCCCGAGCCAGCGCACACCTTCGCCACCAAAGGTCCAGAAATCGATCCGGTCGGTGTAGGCCGGCAGGTACCCGCTCAATAAACCGATCACCCCGAACGCCGGCAGCACCCAATGATTGGCCCGGTCTTCACGTTCGCCGGAACTCAGGTTGACCTCAGTGAACAAGGACGCGATGGCCATCACCACAGTGGCAAACACAATGACTACCAGCGGTGCATGAGAGAAAAACGCCGAGAATCCGCCAAGCCCCCACACTGCGAGCCCAAGGTAGGCGAGGGTGGAAACAATGGCGAAAAACGCCAGTTTGGCCGAGATTTTCATCTGCACCTCCACAAACGGACCTGACACCGTTCATTGTAGGAGCTGCAGCAGGCTGCGATCTTTTGATCTTGAGCGGTATTGAGGACGGCCAAGATCAAAAGATCGCAGCCTTCGGCAGCTCCTACGTAGACGTGTCGGCCCTGGCATTACGCCGAATCACCTGCGGCGGCTGCCCGAACGCCCGAAGGAAGGCTTCGCGCATGCGCCGGCAGTCGCTGAAGCCGGATTCTTCGGCGATCTGATCGAGGGTCAGGCGCCCGCGTTCCAGCATCTGCCGCGCCGTTTCCAGGCGCAGGTTCTCGATGGCTTTGGCCGGTGATTGACCGGTTTCCGCCCGGAAGGCCCGGCTGAACTGCCGAGGGCTGAGGCGCGCGACGTCTGCCAGTTGCTCCACCGACAACGTCTCGGTTAGGTGTTCTCGCGCATAGCCGAGCACGGTTTGAATGCGGTCGGATTTCGTTTCCAGTTCCAGCAGCGCCGAGTGTTGCGACTGGCCGCCCGCACGGCGGTGGTACATCACCAGTTTCTGCGCCACGGAACGGGCCAGTGCGGCGCCGTGATCCTTTTCCACCATGGCCAGCGCCAGGTCGATGCCGGCGGTCATCCCGGCGGAGGTCCAGATCGAACCGTCGACGACGTAGATGCGGTCTTCTTCGACCTTGATCGACGGAAACCGCGCTTGCAGCTCCCGTGCATAAGCCCAATGGGTGGTGGCGCGCCGTCCGTCGAGCAATCCCGCCTGTGCCAGGACGAACGCCCCGGAGCAGATCGACGCCGTGCGCCGAGCGGTTTTAACGTTTGCGCGCAGGTAGTTCAGTACGCCTTCGGGTGCCTGCGCGAGGATGGCATCGCCGCCCACCACAATCACCGTATCGAACACCCGCTCACCAAAGGCCTCGGTGCCGACGCTCAGCCCACCGGAAGCGCGCAATGTGCGGCCATTTTCGGACAGTACGCTGACGTCATAAAGCGCCTCGCCGGCGCTGAAGTTGGCGTACTCGAACACCGGCATGGCCGCCAGCGCCATGGACTGGAACCCTTCAAACACTACAAACGCTACGGAAGTCATTGAGGTGTCCTCAAAAGGTCGTGTCCGAAAAACGTACTTTAAACGTCATTTGAGACGGGTGTTAGACCCTTTATAACGGTTCACACCCGGCGACGTTATCGCCTCACTGTGAAGGAAATCGACATGGCCCTCTCATCCAAAGGTACCGCACTGATCACTGGCGCCTCTTCGGGCATCGGCGCGGTGTATGCCGACCGTCTCGCCCGGCAAGGTTACGACCTGATTCTGGTCGCCCGCAGCCAGGGGAAACTGAACGACCTGGCCAACCACCTGAGTAACGAAACCGGCCGCGCCGTCGAAGTGGTCGCCGCCGATTTGAAAGACAAGGCTGACTTGCGGCGGGTCGAAGAATTTCTACGCTCCGACGCCAGTATCACCCTGTTGGTCAACAACGCCGGGGTCGGCGCTGTCATGCCGCTGCTCGGCAGTCCCGTGGATGACATGGAAGACATGATCAACCTCAACGTTACCGCTTTGATGCGCCTCGCTTACGCGGTGGTACCAGGCTTCGTCGCTCGCGGCACCGGGACGGTGATCAATATCTCCTCGATCGTTGCCATCGCCCCGGAAATTCTCAACGGCGTGTATGGCGGGACCAAGGCGTTTGTCCTCGGCCTGAGCCAATCGATGCACCGCGAGCTGGCCGACAAAGGCATTCGTATCCAGGCCGTATTGCCCGGTGCCACCGCCACCGACTTCTGGAGTGAGGCCGGCAACCCGGTGGAAAACCTGCCGCAAGAGATCGTGATGTCTGCCCAGGACATGGTCGACGCCGCGCTGACGGGCCTGGCGCAAGGCGAAGTGGTGACCATTCCGGGCCTGCACCAAGGCGATCAGTGGGACGCCTACGAAGCCCAGCGTCAGACGCTTTCAGGTTTGTTCGGCAACTCCACGGCAGCACCGCGTTATCGCTAAAGCGGTAGCCGCCGGGCAGGGTGAACTAAGCTTGGATTAGGACCGTTCACCCTTAAGGAGCTCTACCATGCTTCACATCAGAACGCCCTTGATTCTGCATCCAGACCTGTCGACTCCATCCCGGCGAATCTGGCTCAAGCTGGAAAATCTGCAACCCAGCGGCTCATTCAAACTTCGTGGCATAGGGCTCTTGTGCAGCCAGGCAGCGGAGCAAGGGAAACGCAAAGTGATCTGTCCTTCCGGCGGCAACGCCGGGTTCGCCACCGCCGTGGCTGCCGCCAGACTGGGGTTGAAAGCCTGCATTGTGGTGCCGCACACCACGCCGGAAACCACCCGCGCACGGATCAGGAAAACCGGTGCCCAGGTGATCGTCCATGGCAAGGTCTGGGACGAAGCCAATCTACGGGCCAAGGAACTCGCGCAGGGCGCGGACACCGAATACGTGCCAGCCTTCGATCACCCGGTGCTGTGGGAAGGGCACAGCACGATGGTCGACGAAATCCTCGAGGATTGCCCTCAGGTCGATGCGCTCGTGATGTCGGTAGGGGGCGGAGGTTTGCTGGCGGGGATTCTCATCGGATTGATCCGCCACAAGCGCATGGACTGCCGGATCATCGCGTGTGAAACCCAGGGTTCTGCGTCTTTTGCCGCCGCTGTCAGTGCCGGACATCCGGTCATATTTCCCCGGATCGATACGGTCGCCAGGTCGCTCGGCGCTACTCAGGTGGCCGCCTGGCCGGTGCAGCATATCGTCGATTTTCCCCACGAGTGCGTGGTGCTCAGCGATGACGAGGCGATCATGGGCGTGGTGCGTTACGCCAACGACCTGCGCCAGTTGGTCGAGCCGGCGTGTGGTGTTTCGTTGGCGATTGGATACCTGGACCATCCGGCGATTGCCGAGGCCCATGATGTGGTGATTGTGGTGTGCGGCGGCGTGAGCATCAGCGCGCAATTGGTGGCGGGTTGGGCGAGATTATCCACCGGCGCCGAAGCAAGGTAGGGCTGCAAACGTTATCCGTGTGCTGCAGCCCCACCGCTATTTTTTCAGCCTTTATTGACCCGCAGCTACGCCTTCCTGGACGAGGATTGCTCTGGCCAGGTCTTCGTCGCTGGCGTTGAGGCCGGGATTTTCCTGACGAATCTGCTTTAAGAACGACTCCAGATAAACACCACGAATCGCGCCGCCACTGGCAACGAAGCTGGAGGCGTCATCTCGGGCCGGAATCACCCGTTTGTCATCCTTGAACGTCGAGTACAGCGATGCGGAAACCCCAGCCGAGGTGGCGACATCTTTTGCATCTACATCGGCCATGGCTGAACCAACGGGCAAACAAAGCACTAGTGAAGAGATGATAATCAGACGGCGCATGACGGTGTCCTCTGAAAGCGTGAAGCAAAAAAGGAAGTACCACATCTGTAGGATGCGTGGCGGTCGCCAGGAGTTCCCTGCCGAAGCGTTATCAGTCCAACGCCTGCCTCTGAAAAAACTCAGCCCCTCGCCGCACACACGATGATCTCCACCAATAACGCTGGATCAGCCCGCTTTGCTTCGCCGCAAGCGCGGGCCGGAGTCCTTGGTCAGCACAGACAAAGCGCTGACCCAGTGTCAGCGCTGAGTCAAAGAGGCAAGGCGAAAACCCTCCAATTGCGCACAGTCCCTTCAGGCCGCTCTGCTACAGCAAAGGAATGCTGTAGCTCACGATCAAGCGATTCTGGTCCTGGTCACGGGCCGCCTCGCTGTTGGACTTGCCGTTACGCCATCCGAATCCGACACCTTTAAGCGAACCGGACTGAATCACGTAGTCCAGAGAAATGTCCCGCTCCCATTCTTTCTGGGTATGAACTTCTGCGGGAACATGGCCGGGGTGATCGTGCCGATCCTGATCGGGCTGATCGTGCAGTTCACCGGGTCGTATTTCCTGGTGCTGATCTTCTTCGTGGTCATGGCCATGCTGCTGGCGATATTCTCCAGCCTGATCGATTATCGGGAACGAGGGCTGGCGTGAAAGGAGCTGAGGTCAGGTGAGCGTCGATATCGAGTGCGTGGTGGTTGGGGCCGGAGTGGTCGGGCTGGCGGTCGCCAGAGCCCTGGCCCGGAGCGGGCGGGAAGTGATCCTTGTCGAGGCGGGCGAGGGGATTGGCGTGGGCATCAGTTCGCGCAATTCGGAAGTGATCCACGCCGGCATTTACTACTCGAGCGGCAGCCTCAAGGCGCAATTGTGTGTGGAGGGCAAACAACGCCTTTACGCCTATTGCGATGAGCGCGGCATCGATTATCGGCGCCTGGGCAAGCTGATCGTGGCCACGGATGACGGTCAGTGCGCGGCCTTGCGGAAGTTGTTGGCGCAGGGCCACAGCAATGGCGTCGATGACCTGCAATGGCTGGACGCCGAACAGGCGCGGGAACTTGAACCGGCAGTGTCCTGCGTCGCTGCGCTCTGGTCGCCGTCCACCGGGATTGTCGATTCCCATGCCCTGATGCTGGCGCTTCAGGCAGATGCCGAGGCCAGCGGCACATCGCTGATTTTTCATACGCCGCTGGCGTCGGCCCGTTGCACCGGGCAAGGTTTCGAACTGCGGATGGGCGGCGCCCAACCGATGACATTGAACTGCCGTGAGTTGATCAATTGCGCCGGATTGTTCGCACCTGAGGTGGCGAGCCGGATTGAGGGCTTGCCGTCGCAGCACGTTCCAACTGCCCGGCTATGCAAGGGCAGCTATTTCAGTTTCAGCGGCCGGGCGCCGTTCCGGCATCTGGTGTATTCGGCTCCGGAAAGTGCAGGGCTGGGCGTACACATGACCCTCGACCTTGGCGGTCAGGCGCGCTTCGGGCCGGACGTCGAATGGGTCGATCAGCTCGACTATCGTGTGGATCCACACCGAGCCGATGGTTTCTACGAGGCGATCCGGCGCTACTGGCCGGCGTTGCCCGATAACAGCCTGCAACCGGCCTACAGCGGCATCCGCCCGAAAATCACGGGCCCGACCGAGCCGGCGGCCGACTTTGTCATCAGTGGTCCGAGCGAGCATGGTGTGCCGGGGCTGGTGAACCTGTTCGGAATCGAATCGCCGGGGTTGACCAGTTGCCTGGCGTTGGCAGATCGGGTGACGACCATACTAGTCACACCACGACCGGTGTAGCAGCTGCCGAGCCTGCGAGGCTGCGTTCGGCGGCGAAGCCGTCGCTAAACCATACGCTGCGGTGTCTCAGACAAACCGCGTGCACAGGATTCACGACTGCTTCGCAGCCGAACGCAGCCTCGCAGGCTCGGCAGCTGCTACGGGTCGCGTTATGGCTTAAGTACCGGTAATCAGCGTTTGCAATGCCGCTCGCCCTGAGGGCTATGCTTGGCAGTGCGCCCATCACAATGGGAGACCTGCGATGATTAACGTACGCACTGCCCGCATGCTTGCCGATTACAAACGCTGGGCCAATCAACGCCTCTTTGACAGCCTGGCCGCACTGCCACCGGGTGAGGTCAATAAAGGACGCGTGTCGGTGTTCAAGAACATGATCGGCACCCTGAACCACATCTACGTGGTGGACTGCATTTGGCAGGCTCACCTCGAAGGCCGAGGGCACGGCTTCAAGACGTCACACGATCTGCTGCACCCCGACCTCGCTGAGCTGCGCCTGGCGCAAAAGGGCATCGATCGCTGGTACTGCGACTGGAGCGAACGGCAGACCGATGCCTCGCTGGATAAACCCGTCGAGTTCAGCTTTGTCTCGGGGGAAAGCGGCATCATGAGCGCCGGCGCGATACTGATGCATGTGGTCAATCACGCCAGTTATCACCGCGGCTGGGTGATCCAGATGTACTTCGAAATCCCGGTCATGCCGCCGGTCACTGACTTGCCGGTGTACCTGCGCGAGACCGACCCCGAGTCTTTCAAATTGATTAATGCCCCGGCAGTGGGGCGGCCATGTGTTGGGCAATTCGCGAGCGCAACCAACGTTCTGCCGGATCGTTATCGTTGACGCCGTTCCAGACCATGGACAGTTCGGACAGCACGATGTCAAACGGCGGGTCGTCGGCCCGCAACTGGCTGCTGCCTTCGATCAGCGCGCACGCCGCGTAGTCCGGCACCGTGGCCAGCATATCGGTGCCGGCCAGCAAGGCGCGCAGGCCGGCGAATTGCGGCACCGCCAGCACCACCCGGCGTGAGCGGCCGATACGCGCGAGGTCGTTGTCGATGGCCCCGGTCAAATCCCCGGAAAACGACACCAGCGCGTGCGGACGTTCGCAGTATTCATCCAGGGTCAGGGTGCCGGGGCGATTGTCGCCGCGCAGGATCTTCACGCTCAGGTCACGCAACTTCTTGCGCTTGGCGTTGGCCGGCAGTTCCGTGGTGTAGCTGATCCCGACGGAAAAACGTGTGGCGAGGAGGCAAGCCCCTTCGCCACAGTAACCGATCGTTCCCAGAGCGTGGGAACGATCATCATGCTACGGAGCCGGTAATTTGAGTTCCGCGCACAACCCACCTCCCTCACGATTACTCAACGTCAACGATCCCCCGATCGCCAACGCCAACTGCTGTGCAATCGCCAACCCCAAACCGGTCCCGCCGGTGCTGCGGTTACGTGAGTTCTCCACGCGATAAAACGGTTCCATCACCTGGGCCAATTCCTCCTCGGCAATCCCTGGCCCGCGGTCCATCACCTTCACCGACAAGCTGCCGTCAGCCTTCGCTTCCACCCTCAACTCGGCGGCGCCGGCGAACTTCAATGCGTTGTCCGTCAGGTTCACCAGCACCCGCCGCAAGGCGTGCGGCCGGGTGTTGATCACCGCGTCACTTTTACCGCCTAGCTGCACGTCTTTGCCCATGTCCTGATAGTCGAACACCAGGCTGTCGAGGAACGAATCCAGATGGGTGCGGCGACTTTCCTCGGTGGCGCCATGAACGCTGCGGGCATAGGCCACGCCTTCGCGCACCAGGTGTTCTATCTCGCCAAGATCATTCCAGAGTTTGTCTTTCTCGGCGGAGTCGTCCATGAATTCGGCGCGCAGTTTCATGCGAGTGATCGGGGTTTGCAGGTCGTGGGAAATCGCTGCCAGCAGTTGCATGCGCTCCTTCAGGTAGACGGCGATGCGCGCCTGCATCGAATTGAAGGCCATGGCGGCATGGGCGACTTCGGTCGGGCCTTTTTCGTCCAGGTGCACCGCGTGGGTGTTGGGGTCAAGCGTCTCTACCGCTTGGGCGAGGCGGGTGAGGGGGCGGATGGCGATTCTCACGGCCAGCCAGGTGCAGATGAGCATCAGTGTCAGTTGCCCCAGCAACACGATGGGTAACCACGGCGACAACGGCACCATCGAGGGCCGCACGTCGATGGTTACCGGGCTGCCGTCCGCCAGTTTCAGGTGGACCTGAAAATGTTTATCCGGCCCGGGGATGTCGGTCACCGTCATCGGGTAATCCTTGCCGATGGCCTCTTTGATCGAAGTCATCGCTATTGGCGAATCGCTCATGGGCATGCCCGGCGAGCCTTCGTTCAACAAATAGCGGTAGTTACGTCGATCCAGTTGTTGCAGCCAACTCATGCGTTCTTCGGCCGGCAAACGGTCGAGGATGGCGATGGAGGTCGAGACGTCGGTTTCCAGATTGCCCAGCATGGTGTTCTTCGTGCTTTCGTACCGCTCGTAGTACTGCGCGCCGAAGGACAGCGCCTGCGCGAGAATCAAGCCGATCAGGAAGATCAGCGACAGTCGCGAGGCGAGGGTGCGGGGCCAACGAACGGTGAAGTTCATGATGGCGCCCCGAGTACTTCCACCGGCAGCGAAAACACATAGCCTTCACTGCGCACGGTTTTGATGTAGGCCGGTTCGCGGGCATCGTCCAGCAGTCGCTGGCGCAAGCGGCTGACCAGCAAGTCGATGGAGCGGTCGAACAGGTCGGCATCGCGGCCTTGGGTCAGGTTCAGCAGTTGATCGCGATTGAGCACCCGCTGAGGATGATCGAGGAACACCCGCAGCAACCGATATTCCGCGCCACTGAGCGCGACCATCGTGCCGTCCTCATCGAGCAGGTGCCGGGCCGAGGTGTCCAGGCGCCAGCGCCCGAAGGCCAGCAGGCGACCGCTTTCGGTGACTACCAGGTTGGGCGGCAGCATCCGCGTGCGGCGCAATACGGCGTTGATTCGGGCGAGCAGTTCACGAGCGGCGAATGGCTTGACCAGGTAATCGTCGGCGCCCATTTCCAGGCCGATGATGCGGTCGGTTTCATCGTTGCGCGCGGTGAGCATCAGCACCGGCGTGGCCTTGTGTTTGCCGGCGCGTAACTCACGGCACAGCATCAGGCCATCGTCGCCCGGCATCATGATGTCGAGCACGATCAGGTCCACCGGCGTGGATTCCAGGAACGTGCGCATTTGCCGTCCATCCGCCACGACGGTGGTGCGCAGACCGTTTTTCTTGAGGTAGTTGCCTACCAGTTCCCGGATCTCGCGGTCATCGTCCACGATGAGAATGTGATCGATGTGTTCCATTTGGCCAGGCCTCTGTAGATGGGGATGTCGCGCAGTCTATCGAGCCTTGGCCCGCTCGCCCGCAGTCCTTTGTATTGCAGTGTATCTGGCATGTCGGCGGATACACGTGGACGCAAAAACACTCATTTCCAGGGCTTTTGTATCGCTCTGTATCCCGGCCCGGTTTTGATACGTACCGATTTACACGCGCCTGTTCCCGACACAGTCGGGATACCTCGCGGGCTTCTAATAGGTTCCATCGAGGCAAGCCAAGTCGCCTCGGCCCAATACACGATTGACCTATTGAACCCTTGAGGAAACCACCATGAACACCAAAGCCGTCTACGCCGCTTGCCTGTTTGCCGCCCTGAACATCTGCACCTTGTCGGCCCGCGCCGAAGCCGATGTCTCCGCTAAAACCTACACCTACGGCACGCACCTGGACATCAAGAAAGTGGTGTCGCTGAAACAGGACGCCTCGCCTTCCTGCGGGGTTGTGGATGCCCAGCTGACTTACCTGGATTCCCATAACAAAACCCAGGTTCTGGACTATCGCAAATTTGCTGATGGCTGCAACTCAGACAACTGAGTCCTGCGCTGACCCATTGCCCATCCCATTTGAAACAGGAAGCACATCATGAAAAACGTCACCCGCTTTTTGACTGCCATTGCCTTCTCCGTGGCTGGCGCCGCTGCCCATGCCAACGCTGCTGTTGAACAAAAAAGCTGTGGCAGCGCGACTTGCTTTCAGTTGACGCCGGTGGCGCAGAAGGGCGGGAACGCCTTTTTGGCGCAGGACGGCTCCAGCCGTACGCCGCAAGGTCAGTTGCTGGGTAACCAGACGGCCTGAAGCCCGAACACGGTTTTGTGAACACCACAATTCCGGTGTGGGAGCGAGCCTGCTCGCGAAAGCGGGGTGTCAGTCAACGAAAATGTTGAATGTGATGGCCTCTTCGCGAGCAGGCTCGCTCCCACAGGGATGGGTGGTGAGTCGCCCTCTATAATTTCAAGGTGATCCCAATGTTTCTCATCGCTTTCCTCGGCGGCATATTGACCGTCCTCAGCCCTTGCATCCTCCCGGTCGTGCCGTTCCTGTTCGCCGGTGTTAAACGTTCACGTTCCTCGATCCTGCTCACCCTCGGCGGCATGACCCTGACCTTCGCCCTGATCTCCAGCCTGGCCGTGGTCAGCAGCGAGTGGGTGATACACGCCAGCAACACCGGCCGTCATGTGGCCCTCATCGTGATGGTGCTGTTCGCCCTGTCGCTGATTTCCGCCCGTGTCGGTGACTGGCTGGCCCGTCCTTTCGTGGCGCTGGGCAATCGCATCGACCCCGACACCCGCAAAATGTCCGGCCCGTTGAGTTCGGTCATGATCGGTGTAGCCACCGGCCTGCTCTGGGCACCGTGTGCCGGGCCGATCCTCGGGGTTATCCTCACGGGTGCCATGCTGCAAGGTGCAAACGCTCAAACCAGCCTGTTACTGGTGGCGTACGGCCTGGGCAGCGCATTGTCCCTGGGCACCTTGATCTTCGCCGGTCGCGGCCTGGTCAATCGCTTGAAAGCGTCGATCCCGGTCACCGGTTGGTTGCGTCGCGGCACCGGTGTTGCGGTGCTGGCGGCTGCGGCGGTGATCTCCACCGGTGCCGACAAAACACTGCTGGCCGGCACCTCGTCCGAAGGCGTTACCACGGTTGAAAAACATGTGTTGGAAACCGTACCGAAAGTCGTCGATTACTTCGTCAGCAAGGTCAAGGCAGATTCGTCCATGGACAACGCCCAAGGCGCCATGCCGTCGCTGTCCGGTGCGGTCGAATGGCTCAACTCACCGGCACTGAGCAACGATTCGCTGAAAGGCAAAGTCGTGCTGGTGGACTTCTGGACCTACGACTGCATCAACTGCCAGCACACCTTGCCCTACGTGAAGGACTGGGCGAAGAAATACGAGAAGGATGGCCTGGTGGTGATCGGCGTGCACACCCCTGAATACGGTTTCGAGCGCATCATCGACAACGTCAAGGATCAGGTGAAAAAGCTCGGCATCACCTACCCGGTGGCCATCGACAACAACTACGCGATCTGGCGCAACTTCGACAACCAGTACTGGCCGGCTCACTACCTGATCGACGCCAAGGGACAGGTGCGTTTCACCCACTTCGGTGAAGGCCGCTACGAGACTCAGGAGAAAATGATTCAGCAGTTGCTCGAAGAGGCCAAGGCCGACGCCAAAGCCACCGCACCCGCCGCATAAACCTTCAAATCAATGGCTCACAGGCTGCGCGCCGTGGGCTATTGGTTTTTTCTCCTGACTGCGCCGCCACGCCGCTGGCGGCGCTCCATACTCTCGGCGAAATGCCCGACTGAACGCCGTGTCAGTCTGGTAGCCCACCTCTTCGGCAATCCGCATCAACGAGCTGTTACTGCTGCGTAACAGGTTGGCCGCCAGCAACATGCGCCATTGCCGGGCTCCAGAAACGGCGCCGCCGTGTCGGCGCTCGGCGATTGGTAGCACCAGGGGGCAGTGAACCTGGCATTGATGAAAATCGCGCCGACCAGGCGGACGACGCGCAGGGTCTGGGACAGGGCGTCCATGGTGGTTTTCCCGTGTTGGCGGGCAGCTTTGGGTGGTGAGCTTGATTGTGAGCCTGTCGCGCCAGAGCGTGAAATCTCCGGACGATCGGGCAGGGTTGGCCGACGATCGGGCAGGACGCCAGCGTTGCCCGGCGCGATAGTTGGCACACAGGGTCTGCCGACCCTGTCATCAATAACAAGAATGAGAGGTTGCCATGCCGAAGTTCGTCATAGAACGCGAGATTCCAGGTGCTGGAACACTGTCAGAAAGGGATTTGAAAGCGGCTTCGCAAAAGTCCTGCAGGACGTTGCGCGACTTGCCAGAGGTGCAGTGGCAGCAGAGTTATGTCACCGGTGACAAGCTCTACTGCGTGTACATCGCGCCCAACGAAGAGTTGATCAAGGAACACGCCAGGCAGAGCGGTTTCCCGGCCAACCGCATTTCCCAGGTCTCGGCCATCATCGATCCCACCACGGCCGAATAAGCCGGGTTGCGTTCCAACCCGCAACGGAGCGGAATTCATGAGTACACCCATTGATCTTACTGCCTTGAAAAA
Source organism: Pseudomonas sp. NPDC098740 (assembly GCF_044760065.1). NCBI lineage: Bacteria > Pseudomonadati > Pseudomonadota > Gammaproteobacteria > Pseudomonadales > Pseudomonadaceae > Pseudomonas > Pseudomonas sp. NPDC098740. Next base: position 187,794 of record NZ_JBIWAM010000001.1, read on the forward strand.
CCGTCAGATGGCCTCTTGGGCCAGTGGCGACTATGCCGTGATCGGCACCACTTTGCAGATTGTCGGCGAGCAACTCGCCGAGGCCTGCGACCTGCTTTGCGATGAACGCGTGCTCGACGTGGCCGCCGGCAACGGTAACGCGACGCTCGCTGCCGCGCGCCGTGGTTGCCTCGTCACTTCTACCGACTACGTGGCCGCGCTGCTGGAACGCGGCGAAGACCGGGCCAGGGCAGAACGCCTGGATGTCACGTTTCAAGTGGCCGACGCTGAAGCATTGCCGTTCGAGGATGCCAGCTACGATGCCGTGCTTTCGACCTTCGGTGTGATGTTTACGCCGGACCAGTCCAAGGCCGCCACGGAACTGGCGCGGGTCTGTCGCCCCGGAGGGCGGATCGGCCTCGCCAACTGGACGCCCGAAGGTTTTGTCGGCCAGATGTTCAAGACCCTCGGACGCCACCTGCCGCCACCGCCGGGCGCTCAACCGCCTTCGCAGTGGGGCACCGAAGCCTGGCTGCACACGCACTTTGACGATCGTGACTTTCTGGTCCAGGTGACGCGCAAGACCTTCAACTTCCGTTACCGCTCGGCCGCGCATTTCATCGACACGTTCCGCACCTGGTACGGCCCGGTCCACAAAGCATTCGCAGCGCTGCCTCCTGAAGGCGCCCAGGGACTGGAAAGAGACATGACCGAACTGATCAACCGTTTGAACAGAGCGGGAGAAAAATCGCTGGTGGTGCCGAGTGAATACCTGGAGGTGGTGATAACCCGGCGTTGAACTCATTCACCTATCTGAAGAGAACACTGTAGGAGCTGCCGCAGGCTGCGATCTTTTGATCTTCATTCGACGCATAGGGTCAAGATCAAAAGATCGCGGCCTGCGGCAGCTCCTACAGGGGGGCGTGTATCGCGGCTATTCATCCAGCCGCTCGGTGTACACCACCCAAACGCTGCACGGCATTTTGTACAGCAGATGCTCCACCGTACTGCCGATCAGCCGGCCCATGCCGCGATGACCGATCCGGCCCATGACAATCACGTCAACGTCATAGGCATCGGCATAGCGGGTGAGGACCTTGGCCGGGTTACCCATGATCATGTGCCGCTGCTCCGGCGCGATGCCGTTGCGCTCGGCCAAGTCGTTGAAGGCATCCTCCTGGTAATCGAACACGGTCTTGGCCTTGCCCGAGGAGAAAAACGCCGACCCGTTGTCGAAACCGAATTCGTCGGCGCTGATGGATGAAAGGTCATAGGCGTAGACCACATCGAGCTCGGCATTACAGGCGCTCGCCAGTTTCGCCGCCTCGTGAAGGATTCGGTCGTTGAAGGTTTTGTAATGGTCATCGCGATGAAAGGGGTCGACCGCCGCGACGATCTTTCGCGGCAAGGCGTGCACGGCGTGGCTCACGAAATGCAGAGGTACCGGGCATTCGCGCAGCAAGTGCACATCGAGCGGGGTAAACATCAGCCGCGACAGCAGCGATTCGTGCTCCAGCGCCTTGATCAGCACGTCCATCGGCTGCTCTTTGAGGTGAATCAGGATTTCCTCCAATGGGCGTTCGACCCAGGCCACTTCGGTGGTGACGTGGACCCCGATTTTGCGCAAGGGGCGGGCCTGCTCCTCAAGCCATTGGCTGTGGCGCTCGACGTAGCCCACGCGCATCTGTTCCAGGGCCTTTTCGTTGACCAGACTGGCGGTCGCCAGGCCTTCAAGGAAATCGAAGGCGACGATGTGCAGCGCGGCGTCTTCGGCCTTGGCCAGCGCAGCGGCCCTGTCGAAAGCAGGGCTGTGTTCCATCAGCGGTGATGCAACCAGCATGAAGCGGGATTGACCAGACATGATGAACCTCCCGTGAATAAGCCGCCCGACGTGCGGCTCGTGCGACGTACATCCAGTCTCTAAGTATTGACCATGATCTACCTCCCTTCCGTAAACCGGGTGCAGGCTGAGGTTCGTACGGGTGCCGGATGCGTTGGCACAACCTGAGCGCCCTGGATTACGCTCAATATGCCTTTGTGCTGGAGAGCGGCCGGGTGGTGGATGAAGGTTCGGCGGTCGAGTTGGCCGGGCGCGAGGATATCCAGAACTATTACTTGGGGGCCGTGGGGTAGGGCAATGTTGAATACTAACTGCACCTGACGCTAACGGCCTTCGCGGCGCGTTGCAGTTCTTGTTTAACGTCGACCGGTATCCGCTGTTTCACGAGTCGTTGTTCGAGGAATGTCTGATCGCCTTGGGTATCAACTTGAGCGTCAATAGCCGCATCCACCGCTTCTATGGTGGCAGCGTGAGCCTCTATGACCGTGTCGACCTCAGCGTCGCTCTTGGCGGCGTCGAGCGCACCAATGAGTGTCGCCACTTCGTCTTCTTCAGCCTTGCCATAGGCCTCTACAGACAGTCCGGCAGCCAACGCACGCGCCCGGATCTCCACGCCTTTCAGCGCCTGCTTGGCCTCTCCGCACAGAATGTCGTGTTTGTGGCTTTCGACGATTTTCCATTGGAAAAATCCATACGTCATCGTGCCGATAATCGCTACGGTGATACCACCGATCAGGATCCGTTTCATGGCTACAGTCGTGAAAGTCTGGGGATTGTGAGTTCGGTGGACATCGCTTCATTCTCTATTCGAGGAAATGAAAGCGTAGCACCGGAACCCGGTCCAGCCCCTTCCAATGTCAATGCAAATACATTGACGAAGGAGAGGAGCAGCGTGTCTTCTAGATTATAGCCTCACAGCCCTCGGCGTCCCGCTAGTTACCGTCCGCCACTTTGCGTTCTATCTCCGCTATTTTCCGACTGAGCTCCTCAGCCTCCTGCTCCTGGGTTCGAGTTGAAGAGGGCGTAACGGTTTCATCCACATCTTTGGCGTCCGTGTCCCTGTCCTCAAGATCTCTTTCGGCGTTTGACGTTGCGTCCGGTTCGACGTCGTTAACACTGTTATCGCTGTTCATATCACTGACCTCCATTGACCTGGACATTGGATTCAACGCTATGGCTTGAGTTCGAGTTTTTTGTCGGCGCTCCTCGATTACCTGACGAAACGTGCCTGCGGTCAGACTGCCTGAATTTTCCCTCCAGGCGGTACTCCACCGTCCGAGGAGCAGCCGCTCCTTAATAGCGGTGTAATCCGCCGGGGGAACACGTAATGCCATCGGTCGAAGATTTCAGAATCCAGTCTCACGCATTCCTGATCGAACTGGACGCCGCAACGATGGGCATGATGACGCTGGTCTCTTCCAAATGTGTTTCAGGACCAGAGTGGGAAGAGGCGAGCAAACGGCATCACGATGCTTACGAGATCTGGAATGCCTTTCTTAATGTCTCTGCTTCAAGCACTGACTAAGGACGATAGTGGGGGCTGACCCGCGCGCCAATGTCGCCATACAGCGCATAGTTGGACGAAAACACGACCACTACAATACTGACGACGCTTCTACTGGGCCTGGAAGAAAAATTGGCGTCATGAAATAGACGACTGGCGCTACTCCATGTCGCTTGCAAAGTCGCTACCTTGATCTTTACTAGTCACTGAACGTGAGAGCGTTCCTCATCAAATATGTCTTTTATATCAAGGTTTAAGCACGCCTCTTGAAGTTCCGCCTTGATCTTTTTCTGATCTACCCAAAAGAAAGCTCAAAGGATGACGAAGAAATGAAAGAGAACTTGGCGGCAGTTATCCGCAAACTCATATCTCCTTCAATGCGGTATGAGTTAAGAAACGCTTCAAACTGGTTGCGAGACATCCTTGGACGTGCGTGTTTCTGGCGCTGGGAAATTGCCAGGTTCAGAGTGCAGAACGAAAGTCCTTACGAAATCCTCTATATCGGAAGGAAAAAGAAGCGGGAGATGGCCAAGCTTCTCATAAGGGGAAAGTCCCAAGGTGATTCCCCTATGGTCGACGGCGAACCGGAACCTGGTGCGTCGAGTCATGTGGTAGTGGTCAGTGAAATGCCGACCTCGGGGGCCTTGTATGTACCCTTGTATCTGAGTGCCGTCGTACCGCTGGGGCGATCCATCGAGGAGATCACCACAAAATACGATAGCGAATTGCGTCGAAATATACGCAAGAACCGACCGCGCTACCGAATGGTCCAGACGCTGTTGGATGAAGACATTGAAAAGGCAGACAGGGAAATGCTTCGACCTTATGCCACGGCAAGGCAAGGCATCCACGCTGCGCAATTTGCCACGCAGGAGGTTTTCAGGATCGCCAAGACTGTCGGCCGGCTCGACCTGATCATGCTGGAGGACGAGGTTGTTGCATGTCACCTTGGCTGCGTAATAACCCGGGGCGGAAAGCGCTACTGGAGCACGCTACGTTTCGGATATACCGAGGCGATTTTTTCAGATGCCAAAAGACTGCGTGAAGTCAACTCGATTACCACCTTCATGGCACTTGAATGGGCGATAGAAAATGGCTTCGATTATTACGACATCGGTCTTTGTCTGGCACGGCCAGATGACGGACTTCTGAAATGGAAAAGAAGGCGCGGCGGTGATATTGATTCCCTGGGAAACCATGCTTATATGTTTGTCCGGCTGCCCAAGACAGGGGCAGCCAAATTCCTCTGGGATACGCCGCTATTCGCTGTCGAAGGAAAGGAATTGACCCTTCACCTTGGCTTGCCGGACGGGCCAAGCGATGAGGAGGTCGCCAGTCGTTATCATGAAATGGTATTTGGCGGGCTACACAAGATTTATCTTTATTGCGCCAAGAGCTCGGGCGAACAGTTTCTCGAAACCTTGCGTAGTCGCTACGCCAATTTGCAGACCCCACCCATTATGAAAAGGATTGCATCCAGCTGAGCAATTTCCAGGACTGAAATAAATAGAGCGCTTCGCGTCTGACTATTGACCCTGTCCCGCAGGGAGGACTCTTCATGGAAAGCGATGTCTCGCAAATAAGCACTTCGACCACTGGCAATCGGAAAAAATGGACCCTTGCCGCCTACAGGTATATGGCAAGAAAAAGACTCGCACGAAAGGCGGAGATCAACTTAAAAAGCCTGGCGGCGAAAACCTGGGATATTGCTCCGGGTGGGACATCTTATTCTCCGCCGGCTTTCTTCCTGCCCAATCAAATGGACCGCGTCACAGGATGGGAGGCGAAGCGCTTTTATCCTTTCGAGCATCCCGCTCGCACAATGGAAGGGCTGGGCAACGTAGTACAAGGCCCGACACGTGGCTACCTGATCAAGGATGTCTGGCTGATCGATGGAGCGCTCTACAAGAACAAGGCAAGTCACTGGTTGTCTCTCAAGCCTGGCTTGTTTCCGCGAATTCTCGTGGAAAACGAGATCGAGCGCGGTGCCGCCTACTGCACGCAGAATGGAAACACATGGTTTGGTACATGGTTAATGGAAGACTGTCCGACCTATTCATTGGCATGCGACGAAGGCGTCCCGGTAACCACCGCGCCATCCGCCAGGTTTCCTCTATTTACCCAGGCTCCCGCCTATGAGGACTGGTTTGATATGAAACCGCTTCGCTTGCACAGTGCGTTTTTTCGTGAGCTCGTGCTGTTCGACGATGTGAGCAACAATCAAAGCAGGCATTTACGTTTCCGTGCCATGGGTGAAAAGCTACTGTCGCACGTGAGCTATGAGTCTCACCCTGGCGTGTTCATTCTCCGGGGTGGCGACGGTGACTTGCGCTTTTTGCGCAATGAAATGGAGCTCGCTGAACATCTGCGCAAGAGCAGAGGGTTTCGCATAGTCGATCCTTTGAAAACCGATGTCCCGACCATAGTGGCGACGTGTGCCGGGGCGCGGACCGTGGTGGGGGTCGAAGGGAGCCAGCTTGTACATGGTGTCAATGTACTGCCGCAGGGTGGTTCGTTGCTGGTACTGCAGCCACCGAACCGTTTCGTCAGCTACTTCAAGTACCTGACGGATCGCGACAACCAGAATTTTGGCTTTGTAGTCGGAACGCCAGAGGGTGATGGCTTCAAAATCGACATTCAAGAGGTTGAGCGCACACTGGATCTGTTCCCATCCTGATGGGTGATGGCGCCTCCCTGCGATTCACCGTTTCAGTGCTCTTTGACTTTCTTGATGCGGAAAATAATCAGCGCAAGGATCGCGATCGCGAGGGGCGTCATGGCCAGCATCGCCTCTCGCGGGGCCACCTCGGCGCCGAGCAGGTGCAACCCTGAGTAGCCAAGCTTGAGCAGGTTCAGCAGGTAGTAAGTAATGGCGATAATCGACAGACCTTCCACGGCACGCTGGATCTTGATCTGGGCATCGGCGCGGGCGTTCAGGCTTTTGAGAATTTCCGAGTTCTGTTCTTCCATTTCCACTTGAACCCGGGCTTGCAACAGGTCGCCCAGGTTGGCCACGCTTTTGGCCAGGTGTTCCAGGCGTTGTTCGGTGGCGGTGCAGTACCTGACGGTGGGTTTGAAACGGCGTTCGATGAACACCCCGAGGCGCTGGCAATCACCGACGTGACTTTCCCGCAATTCGCCCAGGCGCTCGTACACGAGTTGGGCATAGGCTTGGGTGGCACTGAAGCGGTGGCGGGTTTTCGCGGTACTGCTGACCACTTGGGCTGACAGGTTGGAGATGTCCGCCAGCAGGGCTTTCGCGTTGCCGCTGTCAGCGTCGGCGTTACGCTCGGAGAGGGTGACCAAGGTCTTGTCAAAGACATCAAGTTGCGCGCTCAAGGTCTTGGCCGTGGTCAACGACAGCGAGGCCATCATGCGGTAGGTCTCGATTTCCAGCAGACGGCGGATCATCCGCCCTTGGCGGTAAGCGTTGAGGCGCCGGTTGACGAACAGGATGTGGTTGTTGCCGTCCTCGCTGAGACGAAAATCGCTCCAGACCACCGCATCGCCACCGCCCACGCAGGAACCGCACGGGTCCTTGAAACTGTAGCCGGCGAGGTCCAGGCCGGACTCTCCACGTACGACGATCTGCACCGAGTTGATCAGCTGCGGCAAATGCGTTTCGATCTTTTGCGCCAGCACCTCGGGCAGCGATGTCCAGAACAGGTCATCGCAGGATGAAGTGACCACCAGGGTCAGGGTGAAGAACTCGGCGTGGCGTTCCCATTTCAGGGCGTGGCCATCGAGCTGGGTGATGCCTTGGGCGGCATGAGGATCGATCGGGGTAGGGCAGCAGCGCTCCAGCAGGGCATTGCACTCCGGCTCCCCGCCAAGGAAGGCCAGATGAAACACATGGGCCGGTTCGTCGAAATACAGTGACGGGCGCGCGTGCAGTTCGTTGTGCAGGGTTTGTCTTTGCGGATGCATGCTGTTCAGGCCATTGATCGACTGCTGTTGTAGGTGGGACAGGTCGACGAACTCACGAGTCACACGCAGCAATCTCTGGTTTACGCTGAAGTGGTCATGCAACGCTGCCACTTCAGTAGTGGGCCAGCGAACAATGAAGCGCGAGGGAAAATCAAAAAAAAGGCGCCTTATAAATCGTGAACCAGGCGCCCAAAACAGAAGAAATTGCCGCTCACTTCTTGCTTGATTGCTCTCTGATCTGAGTCAGGCTCAGTCGAGGTGTCAATGCTTCTGGGTCGACTCTGACCTCAATCAAGGATGGCCGGTACATTTCAAGGCAGCGTTCAAACGCTGGCGCAAAGTCGGACGTGGCGGTTACCACCTCGCCATGCAGTCCATAGGCTTGGGCCAGTGCGGCGAAATCCGGGTTGCGCAATTCAGTGCCTGACACGCGTCCAGGGTAATTGCGTTCCTGGTGCATTCTGATGGTTCCGTACATTGCGTTGTTGATCACAACGAAAATCACATTGGCCCCATATTGCGCTGCAGTCGCTATCTCCTGACCGTTCATCAAGAAGCAGCCATCCCCGGAAAACGAAACCACCACTCGATCAGGGCACGTCAGTTTGGCGGCCACAGCAGCAGGAACGCCATAGCCCATGGAGCCATTGGTAGGGCCTAGCTGGGTGCGGTATCGGCGGAACTGATAGAAGCGTTGAAGCCAAACGGCATAATTTCCGGCGCCATTGGTCAGGATCGCGTCGTCCGGAAGTCTGCGATTCAACCACTCAATGATTTCCGCCATTTGCACGTCGCCAGGGGAGGGCGAGTATTGCAGATTTTCACGGTAGTTTTTGTTCAGGGTGCGCGTCCATTCACTCTTTATTTGGCTGGTCGCCGCCGGAAGCTTTGCTGCTGATTTGGCAAAGGTCGACATGCTGCTGTTTATCGCTAACGCAGGTTGGTAAACCCGTCCCAACTCCTCAATGCCTTGGTGAACATGGATCAAGGTTTGCTTCGGTACCGGGATGTCCAAGGCCACATATCCGCCCGTTGAAACCTCCCCCATTCTGGAGCCTACGACCAACAGCAGATCGGCGTTTTTTACCGCTGAGGACAGCTGCGCTGACGCGGCGAAACCAAGGTCACCGACATAGTTCGGGTGTCGATTGTCGAACAGGTCCTGGCAGCGAAAGGAGGCGGCAACCGGGATATTTTGCTGTTCAGCAAAAAGCCGGATGTCGTGCACCGACTCGGTGTCCCAACCGCTGCCCCCCAGCACCATCAATGGCCGCTCTGATCGCTCAAGCAGTTGCTGCATGGCGGCCATTTGTTCGGCTGCCGGGGTCATCAATACGCGTTTGAAAGGCCCTGCATCATTGACTTCCGCCATTTCGGTCAGCATGTCTTCCGGCAGTGCGACCACTACAGGCCCAGGCCTGCCATTGACCGCTCGGTGGAACGCCTGGCTGATCAGTTCGGGAATTCTGCGGGTGTCGTCTATTTGCACGACCCATTTCGCCAAGGGGCCAAACATCTGGCGAAAATCAACTTCTTGAAAGGCTTCGCGATACTGCTGATCGCGAGCGACCTGGCCAATGAACAGAATCATCGGCGATGAATCCTGGAACGCCGTGTGAACGCCAACCGAGGCGTTCGTTGCACCCGGGCCTCGGGTCACGAAGCAGATGCCTGGCTCTCCAGTGAGCTTGCCGTAGGCTTCTGCCATATAGGCCGCCCCACCTTCCTGGCGGCACACCACCAGATCGATTTCTTCTTGCACGTCATGCAATGCATCGAGAACCGCGAGGTAGCTTTCTCCCGGAACACAAAAAGCTCTTTTGACGCCATGGATGCGTAAGGCATCCACCAATATCTGACCTCCGCTACGACGAGAAATGGTTTTATTCATTGTTATCTCCTGAGTCGAATGGTGCGGTGTGAAAGGGTGAATCGCTCTCTTTCTGGCAGGTATTGACTCGATCAATTGGAAGAACAACGGCTAATGTCTGCGCCACGAATTCTGAGCATCATCGAGTAGGGGTACAAACGATGATTGCTCAGCACTTCATTCCCTCAGCTATTGAAGTCGGACTTCAAGTCGCCCAGTGACATTTATGCTGTCGCGCGCTTCAGGCGTGGCTACAAATCGTGAAATTGCATTTTCACACGACTACCGATTAATATACGATCCATATACATTTCATATTGGATTGATCAGTGGGTATCGTAAAAATTTCAGAAGCCATGCACGAGAATCTGCGCGTCGCCAGCGATGCGTTGAGTCGCTCGATCAACGCACAAGCCGAGCACTGGATGCGCATCGGGATGCTTGCGGAGTTACATCCCAACCTGGACCATAGCGACATCTGCCGCTTGCTGATTCGTGCCGAACTGGCTGGCGGCCTCGATGTAAAACAGCTATGCGCACTCGCCGATTTTTCGCAAAGCGCCCAGGTTGATGCAGCATCAGGAGCCAAGCAATGAAGGCCAATGTCACGCTCAATACCCCGGCAGAAATAGCCATGTCTCGTGCTGCGGGTACGCTGGCCGCCGAGGTCCTGGCCATGATTGCTCCGCATGTCAAAGCGGGGGTCACCACCGACGAACTCGATCAGCTCTGCCACGACTACATCGTCAACGTGCAGAAAGCCATTCCGGGCAATGTCGGCTATCACGGCTTCCCGAAAACCGTGTGTACATCGGTCAACCAAGTGGTCTGCCATGGGATTCCTTCGGCAACGCCACTAAAGGATGGCGACATCGTGAATATCGACATTGCCGTTATCAAGGAGGGTTGGTACGGCGACACCAGCCGCATGTACTTCGTGGGTGAGCCCGGCCCGGATGCCCGACGTCTGGCAGAGACGACCTATGAAGCGATGTGTGCCGGTATTCGCGTCGTCCGCCCCGGCGCTACCCTGGGTGACATTGGCCATGCCATTCAGACGGTGGCCGAAAGAGACGGATTCAGCGTCGTGCGTGAATACTGCGGTCACGGTATCGGCAAGATTTATCACGATGAGCCGCAGGTGCTTCACTATGGCTATCCAGGCCAGGGCCTGAAACTGAAAGCCGGCATGATCTTCACCATTGAACCCATGTTGAACGCTGGCAAACGCCATGTGAAAACGCTGGCTGATGGCTGGACCGTGGTCACCAAGGACCACTCACTCTCTGCTCAGTGGGAGCATATGGTCGCGGTCACTGACGACGGCTTCGAGGTTCTGACCCGTTGGCCCGATAGTGTCGATGGGTATCCGGCCATCGTTTAGGTGCAGCTTGCGAGTGATACAACGCTACGTCACGGCTTTCAGCTGGCCTGATCAATCGCAAAATGGCGCTAGTGGTTTTGAAACTTCTACAGTTAGCATTGAGGTTTATCAACGCACCCAACGACAGGTTGGGTAACGTAACCGAGTAGGCCGAACATTGATCGAGCGACGCCAATTCAGCGGAGGCATGAAGGGGAAAAATCTCCGCTATCTGAATGAGAACCCCAACGAGAAAACTCAAATGGTTCGGGCAGGATTTCTGTTGCTTGAGCATTTCTCGCTGCCCGCATTCACGCAAGCACTGGATACGATTGTCACCGCGAATCTTCTGCGACCCGGGTTGTTCTCTTCCCGAACGTTCGGCTTGACCGATGAGGAAGTCATCAGTGACCTGGGCCTGGTCATTCGGCCGGATACCCGTTTCGATGGCTCAACGATCCAGGACCTGGATCTTCTGGTCATTTGTGGCGGCTACAGGACAGAACTCAAAGCGACGGATGAACTCATCTCTCTGTTGAGGGCTGCATCAGACTTGGGCGTCAGTCTGGCCGGGTTGTGGAATGGCGCATGGTTCCTGGGGAGGGCAGGCTTGCTTGACGGATATCGTTGCGCGATTCATCCCGAACATCGACCCGCACTCGCGGAAATCTCCAAGGCGACGCATGTCACCAGTGAGCCCTACGTCATCGATCGAGACCGGCTCACGGCTTCCAGTCCCTCGGGGGCGTTCCACATGGCGTTGGACTGGATCAAAGGGCTGCACGACAAAGCACTTGTCGAGGGTATCGAGGACATCCTGGCTTTCGAGGAGTCACGTTATCGGCGAATAAAACCGACTGAAAATGTCTGCGTGAGTGCGCCATTACGCGAGGTGGTGAAGCTGATGGATGCCAACCTCGAAGAGCCTCTGGAGTTGGAGCAGTTGGCCGTTTACGCAGGCCGCTCGCGTCGACAACTCGAGCGCTTGTTCAAGGAGCAACTGGGCACAACGCCGCAACGGTATTACATGGAATTGCGGATTACCGAAGCGCGTCGGCTGCTCCAGCACACAGAGCTGTCCCAGGTGGACGTGTTGGTTGCGTGTGGCTTTGTATCGCCCAGCCACTTCAGCAAGTGCTATAGCTCGTACTTCGGATACAGGCCTTCCAAGGAAACGCGTCTCGTCAAATAGAACGGCTTTTTGAGTCGATGCTTACTCGTGATTTGTGCAGATTTACGCCGTCATCATTCAGTAGTTTTGAGGAAGCCAAAACGTCCGTTTTCGACTCTTTGCCCCAACCTTGGGGTAATTCCTGAAAGTGGGGCGGTCTGTCGTCTAGATGCTTACCACAATCAACACACTGTTCAGGTCCTGCATAAACGCCATGATCGTCGCCAGGCTTGCGGTCAGCATCAGCACCAGCGGTCGCCTACCAAGCCCTATCAGGCATAAACATTCGAAATTCCGCAAAGATAGCCAGGTACCGCAAAAGATGCCAAAGCAAGGCCTGGGCCAATAGTCAAGTATTTCGACGAGACCGATGACTCGGGGGCGTCACCCGGGAAGTGATCCCCGAACATGGGATAGCGGCCCGCGCAGCTTTCGCGCGTCGCCTCGTCTTGGGTGACATCGTTCGACCATCACGACGTCTTCGACGCAATAACTCGTCTGCGTTCTTGCAGACGAGGAAATCCCTGCTTAACTCTGAACACATGGTCAGTCAGTGACTCATTGGTCACGGTCGCCATCCGAGCACCCTCGCGCTGTTGTTGCTTGTCCGTGTTGCCAGATTAAGCCCGAGGAGGCCTATGCGTTGACGCTTGAAAATCACCCTGAGTTATTAATGTATTGGCCTGACACTTCACTGTCAGGTCCACGTGTACTGCTATCTGCGATAGGGCCCTGTGGGCATCCCAAACGCTGTGCGCTTAGTCCAATGGGTTCAAGGAAGAAAATGTCATGATGCCGAAAACTGCCATCGTCGAGATCTGCGGGAAGTACAAGGTTTACACCGAGCACTATCTCAACACTGCCGCTGACAAGACCATCATTCTGGTCAACGGCTCACTGGCAACGACCGCATCTTTTGCCCAAACGGTGCGTTACCTGCAGCCGCGATTCAATGTAGTTCTCTACGACCAGCCCTACGCCGGTCAGTCGAAGCAACACAACCTCCACGGCCAACCGATCCGAAAGGAAGACGAGGCCGCGATACTGCTGGATTTAATCGAACACTTTGGTGCGCACCATGTGCTGTCCTTTTCCTGGGGCGGTGCGGCTACCTTGCTGGCGCTGGCTCAGCGGCCGCGACGAATCGAGAAGGCGGTGATCAATTCATTCGCAGCGCGTATCAATACGCCGATGCGCGATTACCTGGAGCACGGCATGAACCATCTCCAGGCTTGCGACCGCCTCAATGTCGGTCACTTGATCAACAGCACGATCGGCAAGCACCTGCCATCGCTGTTCAAACGCTTTAATGACCGCCATGTCAGAAGCCTGGCCGAGCACGAGTACAGGCAGATGCATTTCCACGTCAATGAGGTGCTGACCCAAGACACCCATTGCTATGTCGCCTGTGCCGCTGCCATCGAAATACCGCTGCTGTTTGTCAACGGCGAATGGGATGAGTACACCTCGGCCGAAGACGCCCGGCTGTTCGCCGATCATGCGTCTCAGTCCCGGTTCCATACCATCAAGAATGCCGGGCACTTCCTCGATTTGGAACATCCGGCGGCCTGGCATGACACCCGGCAGGCTTTGCTCGGTTTTCTGGACCCAGCTTCCAGGAGGCAGGGCCGTGTTGCCTCAGATATCCAGGTCAATCACGTATGAGCCATTAAATTCCGGATTTTCATTAATGCCATTTTTTGCATAGCCCCGGGCGTTGCAAATGACACGAGTTTTGCCCACTTGGTAGTCAAAGCTCCCATGGGTATGGCCATGCAGCCAAAGTGCCGGCTGCCAGACGTTGATCCGGTCTTCGAGGTTTGAAACAAAACTCGCGTTAATCGGCGAATTCTCAAACAGCAGGCCTATGCTCAACCGTGTCGGTGCAAAATGCGAAACCACCACCGTGGGAGTGGTTTTGTCGCGGGAGAAGCAGTCTTCCAACCAGGCGACTGTCTGTAAAAAAACCAGTTGGGAAACTGCCGGGCTGAACAGATCTGGAAAATCTGGTGCGATTTTTATGTGGGTGAAGTCCCGCATGAGCTTCGTAGCCAGATCAACACCCTGTGCCCGATCCTCTGCAGAATCGAAAAGCCGATAGTCAGACCACAGCGTGCAACCCAAGAACCGCACGCCGTTGTGGAGATACTCCGAGCGTTCCAATACGTGGATCTGTGTACCTTCCGACAACCTGTTCAAGTGCTGGTAGGTAGAGATCAAGTCGCTGCCATAAAACTCGTGATTCCCTGCCACGTACACGATCGGAACAGGGCACGATTTGGCCCACTCGATGGCCGTAGCCGGTCGGGAGATGTCTCCGGCGAGGACGACAAGATCGGCATCCACATCGGGAAAAGGTAACGCGTTGACGGACAAGTGGATGTCTGACAGCAAGGCGATGCGCATCGATCAACTCCTACTTATTTTGGATGGTAACGAGAACAGCTCAATGACGGACATTCGCTGGCGTCAGTTTGTGTAGTCGACAACGGGCCTCAAACGCCGCTCCATAATGATCGTGCGCTCGACCCCGTGAAATTCGTCGCGAACTTTTCGATAACCCAGCTTGAAGTAAAAGGCTTCTGCGGTGATGGAGGAGGGAACGCGCAGTACCTCGATTTTTGCTTCTTGGGCGACAGATTGAATCGTTGCCATCAACTGCCTGCCGAGTCCGCCCCCCTGATGGCTTGGGTCAACGAATACGCTGCGCACAACGTTTTGGTCAAGGCTGGCCGTGGCGACTACACGCTTATCGATGGTGGCGACAAAGACCTGGCGTTGGCTCAACAAGGCGCGGATGGCCTCGGTAGAAAAGCTTTTCTCTACCTGGGTGATGACGTCGGGCGGGTAGTCCAGGGCATTGGACTGGCGCAGCGATTGAATGATGACCTGGCTGATGGCTGCCGCATCGTCAGGGGTGGCGAGTCGAATCTGGTTATTCATTTTTAAGACCTCGATCCTTGTGTCCTTACCAAAATCCTTTAGTCCGATCTTGAGCGGTCAATGTCGCAATAGCCTGCGCCAGCGACTATTTGAGCTGCGCACCACGCGCCTCTAACAGCGCCCGCAATACCGACCGATGGCAATGCGCTTCATCTTCGCAATAACAGCCAATGGCCAGTGACGTTTGGTGGGACAACGCCGCCAACAAATCGAGCAACTGGCTGGGCGCCGGGTGGTTCATTTCGGTCTTGAACTTGCGCTTGAAGGCTTCCCACGCCTTGGCGTCTTCTGCCGCTTTGGCTTCTGCGACCAGTTCGGCACTGGGAGACAGCAACGGCTGCCACACGTCATAAAAATCCCGACTGGCAAACTCGGCTTTCGGCACGCCACGCGGCGGGCGACGCACCGTGCCCAGGCGCAGGCCTTCATTGGCTGCGCGCGGTGAACCGAGGCGCACGATATGGATGGGCACGCTCTACATTCCTTTATTACCGCGAGTTTTCGAACCACTCCAGCGCCGTGCGCCAGATGCAGATCCCCAGGAAGTAAGCCGACATCAGCAGCCAAAGCCCCATCACCAGTGGATTGATCACCGGATGGTTGACCACCAGCGACAAGCTGCACAGCAGCCAGATTGCCGTTACCGCGATGTTGATCGGCATGAACTTGCGCACGCGGAACGGGTGGAGGAACTTCATCCGGGTCACGGTCAACAGCGCCAGGCCGATGATGGTGAGAAAGGTGATCCACGGCGACGGGGCGATGATGTACAGGCACAGGGCGACCACGTTCCAGGCGGCGGGGAAGCCCTGGAAGTAGTTGTCCTTGCTCTTCATGTTGACGTTGCAGAAGCAAAACAGCGACGAGACCAGAATCAGCGACACGGACAGCAGCAGCGTGTAGTCCGGCAAGGGGATGTAACGATAAATGAACAGCGCGGGGATAAACACGTACGTCAGGTAGTCGATGACCAGATCGAGGATCGAGCCATCGAAACTTGGCAGCACCGACTGGACATTGACCTTGCGTGCCAACGCACCATCCAGCCCATCGACGATCAGGGCGACGCCCAGCCACAGCAGGCAGTTTGCGGCCTGGTTTTCCAGCAGGGCGAGGGTCGCGAGGAAGGCAGTGACCACGCCGGTGGCGGTAAAACCATGGGCGCCCCATGCTTTGAGCCTGGCGATGTGTAGGGTCGATATCACGGGGGCGTTCTCCAGAAAGTGAAGCAAGCCTGTTATCACCCCTTCAATTGGGGGTGTCGGCAAACCAAGTCAGGTTGCATGTATCGACCGGGTATCCGGGGATAAGGTTCACCATCTGTAAATCTTAGCTGGGCCGCAAAAAAATACCCCGGATAAATCCGGGGTGTTAAATGAAACATCGGCACAGGCGATACCTTTTACCCAAACGCAGTAATCGGCGGATTGACCTTGTACAGACTGGCTCATTCACAGCGCCCTGCTCATGAACACCCGACTCGTGCCTGGCGGGTCGCAAGGCACTTCCCCGAAGCGCTGCCAGCCGTGTTTTTCATAGAACTGCGGGGCCTGGAAACTGAGGGTATAGAGCACCGCCGAGCGGCAACCGCGACGACGGCCTTCGTCCTCGTACGCTTTAAGCAGTCGAGAACCAAGCCCGGAGCCGCGCAGTGACTCGGGCAAGTAGAACAGATCAAGAAACAGCAGTCCGAGCGACGTACGCCCGGTGATACCGCCCAGCACTTGATGTGTGTCCGGATCGCGGACCGTGACCGCCAGCGACTGGCGGTCGTTGACTCCGGTCATCTGATCATTGAAGGCACTCAGCCCGGCGCTGAGTACTTGCTCGACTTCAGGTTCGATGACGTCGCTGACGACAATCAGATGGCGGTCCATGTGTTCGTTGATCCTGTGGAGGTTTGCGAGGGTGGAACACTCGCAGCCGAGGGTCATCGGGGTCAAGTGCGATAAGGGTTTCCCGTCAGCCAAACGGTGGTGGCGCATTTGTCGGCGAGGACTATCGTTGCCTGACTGGATCACTCCAACCGATGAGGACATCGTCATGAACACCAGCGATCTGCTCGAACAATTACTAAGGGCCGGCCAAGGCTCAATGTCGCAACAGGGTGGCGGTGGCGCGTCGGCTCAAGGTGGTCTCGGCGGACTCGGGGGATTGCTCGGTGGCCTGTTGGGCGGTGGTGCCGGTTCAAGCGCCGGGGGCGGTGGCCTGGGTGGTTTGCTCGGTGGTCTGCTGGGCGGTGGCTCCGCCATGGGCGGTTCGACCCAGACCCGCTCGACCCAGACTCGGTCGGGTGGCGGCACCAACTACGCGGCGCTGGCTTCGCTCGGAATGATGGCATTCCAGGCCTATCAAGCCTGGCAACGCAGCCAGGCCTCGGCGCCGCAGCAGGCACCGCGCACTGTCGACCTGTTGTCCGGCCCGGAAGTCGAGGACCACAGCCGCGCGATTCTTCGTGCATTGATTGCGGCGGCGAAGGCCGATGGCCGGATTGATGACGCCGAGAAGCAGATGATCAGCACCGAAATCGGCCGCCACACCGACGACCCAGAGCTCCAGCAATGGCTGGACGATGAAGTCGCGCGGCCACTGGACGCCGCCGATGTGGCGCAGTCGGCCACGGATTCCGGCATGGCGGCGGAGATGTACCTGGCCAGTGTGATGCTGGTGGACGATCAGCAGGACGCCGAACGCAGCTATCTGGATGAACTGGCTGCGGCGCTGAGTATCGATCCGCAGCTGCAAGTGCATCTGGAGCAACAGGCCAAAGGTGGTGTGGCCTGATGATCGTTCCCGCGCTCCACTCTGCGTGGGAACGATCATAATCAGCTGAAGCCTTGGGCTCTACCGGGTTTCAGGCGTTATTCGGCACCAGAAACGTAACGCCGAAGCTCTCGGCGATTGCCAGTATCCGCGGCAAATCCTGCGGCACTTTGAGCTGATCCACCGCGGCAAAGAACTGACCACCGCGCGGATCAGAGACCACGCCGATCATCTTTGCCGTCGCGCTGATGTTCTTGTAAGCATGAACAGTCCCAGCAGGAATATGCACATAACCCCCGGGGAAAACGGTGGTGGCCTTGCCCGCAACCGTCACTTCCACCTGCCCGTCAATGACGTAGAACGCTTCGTCCCAAGGGTGAAAGTGCGGAGGCGGCCCGCCGCCTTGCACGCCTTCCTGGATATGCATTTCAAAAGGTTTGCTCAGATCCCCGCCCGCGAGAATGGTGATGGCCTCACCCACGACATTGACCGGGTCGGGGGTTTTTTCGGGCTCGATGACATGAACCGTTCGCATGATTGCTCTCCGAAGGGTGTGTCTACACTCGCTGAGTATATTCACTTGATCTGGCGCCGGGTGCCGCGACACAAGCCCGTCTGTCCGGGCGATTTCAACGCCGATGGAATTTTCTTCGGGGGGTGTCGCTCTGCTGATGTAGAGACGTGCTGATTCAGCGTCCTGCCACTGGCCTCAGACCGAGAGACGACCCCATGACTGCCCTGACACGACTTGAATCCCAGCCGGCCCACCAACGCGCGATCCTGACCGCCGGCAGCCTGAAACCTATCTACGAACAGTTATTGCTGAGCGACGATATCGAGCACCAGCGTGCACTTGGTCAATCCTTTCTCGAGGCTCAACTTGCGCACGCAACGGACCTGCCTGAGGACATGCCGCGAGACCTGTCGGCGTTGCAAACCTTTGTCGAACAGCACTGCGCCGACGTGGCACGCCAATACGCCGACTACCTGCAAAAGCGCAAGGACGGGGCGCCACGGCAGTTCTTCACTAACAAGGCGCACGCGTTGTTTTTCCTGCAAGCCGTTGCCCCGACCAAACTGGTGGACGGCGCGTGGCTGTATGGCCTGCTGCGGCACTGGCATGACCCTCGTTTTGAAGGGCTGATTTGCACCTACCTGGAAGAGCTGGGCGACGGCAACCCGGCGCAAAATCATGTGGTGATCTACCGCAAGCTGCTCGCCGAACATGGCTTGCAGGACAACGCGTTCATCCCGGACAAGCGTTACCTGCAAGGCGCGGTGCAATTGGCGCTGGGTTATTGCAGCGACGATTTTTTGCCGGAAGTGATCGGCTACAACCTCGGTTATGAACAACTGCCGCTGCATTTGCTGATCAGCGCCTATGAACTCAGCGAGCTGGGCATCGATCCGTATTACTTCACCCTGCACGTGACCATCGACAATGCCAGCACCGGCCACGCGCAAAAGGCCGTGCAATCGGTGCTGCAATTGTTGCCGGTGGAAGCCGACCGTGAAGACTTTCTGCGCAGGGTTGCGCTGGGTTATCGGCTCAACGATCTGGGGCAGGGCAGTCGCGCGATCATCGAGTCGTTCGACCTGTACGGCGAGTTGCTGAGCATGCTTGAGCGCAAGCGCCCGTTTGGTCAGCACATGCATTCCGACTATTGCCGATTTGAAGGCAAGACCGTCAATCAATGGTTGTCGTCGCCGGAGCAGTTGCCAGGCTTTCTCAGCGCGATGGAAAACAAGGGCTGGATCAAGCGTCACCAGGACCCGCAAGCCAGCCGTTTCTGGCAATTGGTCGATGGCAACGGCGCGGCCATGTTCGGGGTGTTCAGCCCCTACGAAAAACAACTGCTGCACGACTGGATTGCCGGGGACTGGCGACCTGAGCGAGCGCCGGCCGCGGTTCGACGCGGTAGCAGTGCCGCGACCGAACCACTAGTGCCCGTCAATGACCCGGATGTCCAAAGCCTGCACGCTACACTTAAAGGGCTTGCCGCCGACGAGCAAATGCAGGTCTTGATTCCGTGGTTGTCCGCCCATCGGCACGCCCATCCCGCTGGCCTGATGGCCACGCGACGGTTCATCGAACTCAAATCCGGTTTTCGATAGGGAGCCCTTCATGAATCAGGAAGAACACCTTAGCGCCGCCGATCTGGCTCTGCTGCAACTGGGGCGCCGCTTGCAGGCCGACGGTTACCGTTTCATCACGCCAACGCCGCTGACCCATCAACGGGTCAATGATCGCGTATTCGGGCAAAGCGCTCGGACCCTGCGCGAAGTATTCGGCTGGTCGCGGCCGTTTGAGCCCGGTCTGTTGTCGGTGGATGAGCAGCGGCAGTTGCAACAGGCAGGTGTCCTCGAGGAATGCAATGGTCGACTGAAAAGTCATGTGCGCTGGTCAAGCCTCGATGATCTGTTGTTCGTGCATTCGGGTTACCCCACTGATGCCGCTGACGCGGTGTTCTTCGGCCCCGACACTTATCGTTTTGCACAACTGATTCACGCTCATCTGCAACAGAGCTTCGCGCCGATCAGGCGCGCCGTGGACATTGGTTGCGGCGCTGGCGTCGGAGCGATTGTGATTGCCCGCGCCCGCCGTGAGGCCGAAGTACTGGCCGTCGACATCAACCCGTTGGCGTTACGCATGACCGCAGTCAATACCGCGCTCGCCGAGGTGGCTAACGTCAGCATCGAGGCCAGCGATGTGCTGCAAGACGTCGACGGCCACTTTGACCTGATCGTCGCCAATCCGCCCTACATGGCCGACCCGGCCGAGCGTGCTTACCGGCATGGCGGCGGCGCGCTGGGCGCGCAATTGTCGTTGCGTATTGTCGAGCAAGCCCTGTATCGGTTGGCCCCCGGTGGGTCCCTGGTGCTGTACACCGGCGTGGCGATGATCGATGGCCTCGATCCTTTTCTGGACGCGGTGACGCCGCGCCTGGAATCGCCGATGTTCGGCTGGACTTACCACGAACTCGACCCCGATGTGTTCGGTGAAGAACTGTTGACCCCTGGCTATCAGCGGGTGGAACGCATTGCCGTCGTCGCTCTGATCGTCACGCGCATCGGCCCAGGCATCGGGGGAACCGTTACGTCGTCCGCAGGTGCGCCATGACCAGGAGCCTGGACGATTACAATCGCATGCGCGATTTCTCGGCGACCTCTGAACCGGCCGCCGATAAACGTTCGGGCAAAAAAACCGCGAAAGACCATGCCTTGCAGTTCTGCATCCAGAAGCACGACGCCTCGCGCCTGCATTACGACTTTCGCCTGGAGCTCGATGGCGCACTGAAAAGCTGGGCGGTGCCCAAAGGCCCGTCACTGGATCCAACGGTCAAGCGCCTGGCGGTCCACGTCGAGGACCATCCGATTGATTACGCAACCTTCGAGGGCAGCATTCCCGAAGGGCATTACGGTGCCGGCGACGTGATCGTCTGGGACCGGGGGGTGTGGATTCCTCAGGACGATCCGGTCAAGGCGTACGCCAAGGGCAAGCTTAAATTCGAGCTAAAGGGCGAGAAGCTCGGCGGCCTGTGGAACCTGGTGCGCACGCACCTGCCAGGCAAGCAGGAGCAATGGTTTTTGATCAAGCATCAGGACGGCGCGGCCAAACCCGAAAGCGATTACGACGTGGTCGCCGCCGAGCCCGACAGTGTGCTCAGTGACCGGACCATCGTTGCCAAAAAGCCGAAGGCCGCTACCAAACCCAAATCCATCAAAAAACCCGCTACCCCGGCGCGCAAGGAAAAACCGGCGCCATTGACGGGCGCCCGCAAAGCCAAATTGCCGGAGGGACTCAAACCGGAACTGGCGACGCTGGTCGAAAAGGCCCCGGGCGGGGAGTGGAGCTATGAAATCAAGTTCGACGGCTATCGGATCATGGCCCGCATCGACCACGACGAGGTCAAACTGTTCACCCGCAACGGTCACGACTGGACCCATAAATTGCCCAGACAAGCCGAGGCGTTGGCGGCGCTAGGCCTCGAATCCGCCTGGCTCGACGGGGAAATGGTGGTCGCCGATGAGCAGGGCGTGCCGGACTTTCAGGCCTTGCAAAACGCCTTCGACTCAGGCCGCAGCGGCAACATCGTCTACTACCTGTTCGACATGCCTTACCTCAACGGCGTGGACCTGTGCGAAGTGCCTGTCGAGGAGCGAAGGGTTGCGCTGTCGACAGTACTCAACCCCAACAAAGACCGGCTGCTGCGCTTCTCCGATGCCTTTAGCGAAGAACCGGAAGCGTTGCTAAACAGCGCCTGCCAAATGCAGATGGAGGGGCTGATCGGCAAACGTCTGGGCTCGCCTTACGTGTCGCGACGCAGCAGCGACTGGATAAAGCTCAAGTGCAAGCATCGGCAGGAATTTGTGGTCGTCGGTTTCACCGACCCGAAAGGCTCGCGCAATGCCTTCGGTGCGCTGCTGCTGGGGTTGCATGACCGCGACAGCGGTGAGTTGCGTTACGCGGGTAAGGTCGGCACCGGGTTCAACGAGACGACGCTCAAGCGCATCTACGAGCAACTGAAACCGCTGCAAACCAAAAAGATTTCGGTGGTCAATCCGCCGAGCGGTTTTGACGCCAAGGGTGTGCACTGGCTCAAGCCCACGCTGCTGGCGGAGGTCGCTTTTGCCGAAATGACCAAAGAAGGTTCAGTTCGTCATGCGGTGTTCCATGGCCTGCGTGACGACAAACCTGCCGAAGACATTACCGAGGAGCGTCCGAAAGCCGTGAAGACTTCAGCCGCGAAAAAAAACACTGCCGAAAAACCTTCCACCCCTGCCAAAAAGAAAGCCGCACCCGCGCCCTCACAAATCGGCCTGGGCGAGGGCAAGGTCCGAATCACCCATCCAGACCGGGTGATCGACGCCAGTAGCGGCACCACCAAAGTGCAACTGGCGGAGTATTACGCCAGCGTCGCCGAATGGATTTTGCCCGAGCTCAAGGACCGGCCCGTGGCGCTGGTGCGCGCCCCGGACGGCATCGCCGGCGAACTGTTTTTCCAGAAGAACGCCGAGCGCCTGGCCATTCCGGGGATCACCACCCTGGACAAGGCACTCACCGGGCAACCGGTGATGATCATCAACAACGCCGAAGCCCTGATCGGCGCCGTGCAGATGAGCACCGTTGAGCTGCACACCTGGAACGCCACCTCGGACAACCTCGACAAACCCGACCGCTTCGTCCTCGACCTCGACCCGGACCCGGCGCTGCCCTGGAAAAGCATGGTCGAAGCCACCCAGCTGACCCTCTCGGTACTCGATGAACTGGGGCTCAAGGCGTTCCTCAAGACCAGCGGCGGCAAAGGGATTCACTTGGTGGTACCACTGACTCGCAAGCTGGGTTGGGATGAGGTGAAAGACTTCAGCCACGCGATTGTCAGCCACATGGCCAAGTTGCTGCCGGAGCGTTTTTCCGCCGTGTCGGGACCGAAGAACCGGGTCGGGCGGATCTTCATCGATTACCTGCGTAACGGCCTTGGCGCCACGACCATCTGCGCCTACGCCGTGCGCACCCGCGAAGGGCTGCCGGTGTCAGTGCCGATCTTTCGCGAAGAGGTGGGCGAGCTCAAGGGTGGCAATCAGTGGAACGTGCACACTGTGCATGGACGCCTGGCCGAGGTCGGTGATGAACCTTGGGCCGACCTGAAGAAAACCCGGCAGTCGATCACCGCCGAAATGCGGCGGCGGGTTGGGATGAAGAAGTAGCGGTTGGGGTGAACACGATAGGTGTAGGAGCTGGCGAAGCCTGCGATCTTGGCGATAGTGGTTACACCGACAACATCAAGATCAAAAGATCGCAGCCTGCGGCAGCTCCTACAGGGGTTACTTGATGAACGCCTGTAGGTCACTGGTCAGCTTGTCGATCGCCACTTTGAAATCCTTGGTGGTGATCTTCTGGCTGGCGTTTGACAGGGTGCTGCCAAAGACTTTTCGCACCACTTTCGCCACGGTCTGGTTGTTGCTGGCGTCGATAAACTCGGCCTCGATGAACAGTGTGGTGTCCTGATCGCGGTGACCACTGGCAGCGGCAACACCTCCCACGACGGCGGCAACCGGAACCACTTCATACCACTTCATGCCTTCGTTTTCGGCATTCACCCCGGTGATCGCCGCGCGCATGATCAAGGTTTTTGAACCGGCCGGCGCTGATTTTGCGCTCGACACCACCTGATACTTCTGGTCCAGCACGCCTTTGGCCTTGCTGGTCATGTAGCTCTGCAACTCGTCCAGGGTTTGCTGGTTCACCCGCTCAGTGGGCTTGGGTGCCGGGTAGAGCTCCAGCTTGTTGAAGGCCACGGTGTTATAGGCATCTGGGTTCCAGGACGGACTCACCCAGCGCATGGCTGTTTCGCCGCTGGTGGTGGTGACCTGCTGCAAGTTGTTGTAGTTGGACAGGAAGCCGGAATACTGCTCACGCTCGGTGACTTTCGAGGTGCAACCGCCGAGCAGCAGGCTGGCCAGCGCAGCGCCAATAAACAGTTTTCGGGACAGGTTCATTGTGGTGAGTGCTCCATGGATTGATGTCGGTGACCTTGTTCAGAGCATAGGTGGCCGGCCGCAATGCGCCAGGATTCGCCCAGGGGAATAGTAAAAGTTCGTGCGGGGGAGGGCATGGGGCGGCGAGCCCGGCTCGCCGCCCCAACGACTATTGCTTGCCAACAGCGGCCGCCAGCAACGGCGCGATCTGTTCATCGGTCAGTGCCGCCTGGACCTCCATGGTCATGAGGTCGCTCCATTCCAGCACCCACTTCTGAATGGCCGCCGGATCACTGGCCTCTGCCACGCCAAAACCGGACGCACCACCGACGGCGTGCCAGCGTCCCAGCATCTTGACGCCCGCGGGTGGAGCCCCCCCGGTCTTGAGGAAACGCTCGATCGCGCTGTTACGATTTGCCGAACTGATAGACCAACTGACTATGAATAACATTTGCCACCTCCTGCTACGGATTGGCACCTGTTGCTCTTCGCGCACCTGGCGGGTGCCGGGACCACGGTCACGCTTGAGTTTCCAGCTTCATCCCTGACTGGCTTGAAACCATTGCTCCCATGAGAAGGCATAGCAGCGGCCAAGACTCTGCGTATGACCGCTGATCCTGTTTCATTGCCTTTTTATCAGTCCGTGGATTCAATGACATCGGCTCGCTGGAAGGACTCACGCGTCGCGCAACAGGTCGTTGGCATTGAGCAGCTCGTAGGCAATCTCCGGGCGCTTCTCCAGTGCGCGACGAATCGCGGCCGGGATCGACTGACGGGTTTTGCGGCATAGCCCTGGTTGTTCGCCAAGGTTAATACCGATACCGCGCATGGTGCGTACTTCGTTGAAACTGGGGACGATGTCTACGCGGATGCCCAACTGTTCGTACATTCGCTGTTGCAGGCGTTCCAGATCACTCAGGCTCTGGAGGTTTTCCAGGCGTTCGACCAGGCGCTTTTCCTCCAAACGGGTCAGAAACAGGATGCGCACGTCCGCCCCCGGTGTTTCCAGCAGCGGGTCACGCCCGCAGTCGCAGGCGCCGGGCGGGCAGGGTTGGCGGATCGGAGGCGTGGTGGTCATGGGGTTCAATCATAGAGTGCTCCAATCCGGTTTGCCCATAGGGTTTTTGCCCTTCTGGCGAACGGGTCACGCCGGGTCTAGGCTTAAGAGTCGTGCGCAGGCCCAGGAGCGGGATCAATGAAAGCCAACGCGAGTGTTTTCTGCCTGTTGTTCACCCTGGCGCTGATCCCCGGGGCTCGTGCCGACGATCCGCCAACACCGGACGCCACCCCGACAATTAACCCGCAAGTGGTCGATAAACTCATCGATATGGGCACCTACCTACGCAGTCTGCCGACGTTTCAGGTTGACGCCGAAGTGTCCCGGGATACCGTTCTGGAGTCCGGCCAGAAGATCAAGACCGAGGCCTCCACTGTCTTGAAAGTGGTGGGTCGCGATCGGATGTATGCCAAGACGCAAGGCGATGTTTGAACGCGAGAGTTCTTCTACAACGGCAAGAAACTGACCCAGTATTCACCGTTTCTCAAGTACTACACCACCGTGGATGCGCCGCCTGAAGTCTCCGATACGCTGCACTTGATAGAAAACCATTACGGGATTCAGGTGCCCATGGAGGACCTGTTTCTGTTTGGCAGCGATCAGGCACAGATCGATGCGCTGAAAGAGGCGCTGTACGTCGGCCCGTCGACGATCAAGGGGCAACTGTGTGATCACCTGGCCTTTCGGCAGGAGGGCGTTGACTGGCAGTTGTGGATCACCCGATCCGAGAAGCCGTTGCCGTGCAAACTGGTGATCACTACCACCGATGAACCGGGGTTTCCGGAATACAGCGCGGTGTATCGCTGGAACCTGAAGCCAGGCATCAAGGACTCGATCTTCACCTTCGCACCGGGTAAGGGCGATGTGGCGATTCCTTTGAAGAAAGCCAGTGATCAGGGAGGGGAATGACATGAACAGGACGAAGTCGTGGAGCCTGTTGTTATCGCTCGTAACCACCTCGGTACTGACGCTGAGCCTGGTCACTTATGTGGATGCCCGACCCCAGCGCGCCCAAGGGCATGCCAGGGCATCGGTCAATCGTGCGCCGCCGCCCACTGCCCAAAGGGCTCAGCGCGTCAACACCGGCAATACCGGCAATACCGCGCAACGCGCTACCAACGTCAACGCGGGCAATCGGGTCAATGCCGGCAACACGGTCGGCAACCGAACCAACATCAACAACAGCACCCGTAACGTCAACATCGACAACAGCCGCGACGTGGACATCGACGTAGACGGGCGTGGCCGCTATGGCTACGACAATCACTACCATCCGATCGCCACGGCGGCGGCCGTCACCGCAACGGTCGCGGTGACAGCGGCGGTGGTCGGGTCGATCTTCACGCCAGCGCAACTGCCCCCCAGTTGCGTGCAAGTCATCCAGTACAACACGGCTTACATGCAGTGCGGTTCAACCTGGTATCAACCGCAGTATCAGGGCAGCGATGTGACTTATGTCGTGGTTAATGCGCCTTGAGTCGGGGGGGCACGTTCCGACTGCTTGATTTTAGAGGAGACGCAGCATGGAGCGATTCACGGGTGGTTGCCTGTGCGGCAACGTCCGAATTGAGGCGTCGGGACTCCCGTATCGGGTCGGCCTTTGTCACTGTCTCGACTGCCGCAAGCATCATGGGGCGCTTTTTCATGCTTCCGCGATATTCCCTCAGAGTGCGGTGACGATCGAAGGCGAAACACGCGACTACGCCGGGCGGTTTTTCTGTCCCCGCTGCGGTTCGTCGGTTTTTTCGCGCACCGACGACGAAATCGAAGTGAACCTGGGGTCCCTGGATGCCCCAGACCAACTGATGCCAACCTACGAAAGCTGGATCGTGCGTCGCGAGTCCTGGTTGCCGCCGTTTCCGCTCACAAGACGATACGAGCGCGATCGTGATGCCACGGGTCGCTTTGAGGAGTAGGTGCCGATGCTTGAACCGGGTGTGGAATGTTGCATGAAAGTGGGCGTGATTTCCGATACCCATGGCTTGCTCCGCACCGAAGCCCTTGCTGCGCTGCAGGGTTGTGAACGGATTATTCATGCGGGCGACATCGGCAATCCCGAAATTCTCGATCAACTGGCGTCAATAGCCCCGCTGCACGTGGTCCGCGGGAACAATGATCTGGACGCCCCTTGGGCGGAAAACCTCGCCGACTGCCTATGTTTCGACCTGAACGGATGGCAGACCTTGCTGGTACATGACAGTGCCGATCTCCCAGCCGTGCTTGATGCAGGCATAAAGCTGGTGATCACCGGCCATTCGCACAAGCCACGCATAGAATGGCGCGGCGAACAGCTCTACCTCAATCCCGGCAGCGCGGGAAGACGGCGCTTCAAGCTGCCGGTGACGCTGGCTCTGCTTGAGGTGCTTGA
This sequence comes from Pseudomonas sp. NPDC098740, assembly GCF_044760065.1. Lineage (NCBI taxonomy): Bacteria > Pseudomonadati > Pseudomonadota > Gammaproteobacteria > Pseudomonadales > Pseudomonadaceae > Pseudomonas > Pseudomonas sp. NPDC098740. The sequence continues at coordinate 215,059 of NZ_JBIWAM010000001.1, forward strand.
GACCTCAATTGAGCCGCGTCTGGTCTCGCTACTGGAATGACCTTTCCCTGGATTGTTTTGGCTACACCAGTCGATGGGCGGCGTCTCCAGCCAGAAGATATCGCTATCAAACTGGGCGTTCCACACTGAGTTTTCCAGCCGCTATATACTCGACGGCCCCTTTACCCCCTCAAGCAAGAGACACCCATGGCAAACCACGATCTCACCTTTCTCCCCGACCCCGATCCGCAATCCATCTCCTCGGATGTCGCCGGTTTCGGCGGCTTGCTGGTCTCCACTCAGATCCCCACCCGCGCCGACGGCAGCCTGGAACTGGGCGACATCGCCCTGCAAAGCGAATGCACCCTGCAGGCGCTCAAGGTAGCGCTGGAGCACGCCGGCAGCTCCATGGACCGGGTTCTGCATCTGACCATCTACCTCACCGACATGGCCGACCGCGCCGCCTTCAACGAGGTCTACCAGCGCTTCTTCGCCAAGCCCTGGCCGGTTCGGGCCGCCGTTGGCGTGGCCTCCCTGGCGGTTGAAGGCATGCGCGTGGAAGTCACCGCGATGGCGGCCAAGGGCTGAGTCGGTAGGACGCCGGGCGCAAAAAGCGTTCAATCGACGTCATGCCAACCCAGGTGAAGCGGCTGTCCGACGTTGCCGGAAACGGTCCACCGTGGAGGGTGGCGAAAGACACCTCCTGAGGATGCGCGAAGGCGTTGACAACGATTCGCCCGGTGCGCCGCTCCAGGACAGGCAGCAAGCGATGATCCAGTGGCATATCGCGCTCATCAAGCTGCATGGCGGCGCTGAGCTGGCCCTTGAGCGAGCGAGCGACGGCGAGCAGTTCATCCTCATCCTTGACGTTCACCAGCAGTGCTGAAGGACCGAATACTTCTTGCGCAAGTACCGTCTCGGTCAGGAAACGTTGGCCGTCGACTTCATGCAACACCTGATCAGCGAGCCGAGCGCAGCCTACACAGAAGAGCGCAACGCACGGCGTGAGGCTTTCAAGGGGAATCGAATCCAGCAGTAAGGAGGGAATCCACAGTGCTCGTTGCCCGCTGAACTTGTTGGTCCGCATGGTAGGACGAGCGCACCAGAGGACCGGATGCAACGTTCTTGAAGCCCATCCGGGTGCCTTGTTCGGCGAACCAGGCGAACACGTCCGGGTGCACGAAACGCTGGACTGGCAAGTGACTGCGCGACGGTTGCAGGTATTGGCCGAGGGTGAGCATGTCGACATCGTGCTCACGCATGCGCTGCAGCCGGTGACGCTCAACAGCAAAATGGACCCGCTGAGCAAACTGTTGATCGGCTTGCGCTGGCTGTTGTTCAAGGACGGACTCGGTGCCACCAACCATTTCGAGGCCGGTGGTTTCATTCGCTCGGACAAGGGCCTGCGCTGGCCGGACATTCAGTTCCACTTTCTGCCCGCGGCCATGCGTTATGACGGCAACAAACCGATCAAGGGCCACGGCTTCATGGTGCTCACCGGGCCGAACAAACCGAAGAGTCGCGGTTATGTTCGGGTGCGTTCCGCTGACCCTTACGAACATCCGCAGATTCAATTCAACTACCTGCAACGCGAAGAAGACCGCGAGGGCTTCCGCCGCTGCATCCGCCTGACTCGCGAGATCATCGGCCAGCCGGCGATGGACCGCTTCCGCGACGGCGAGATCGCGCCCGGGCCACAGGTGAACACCGACGAAGAAATCGACGCCTTCGTGCGTGAAAACCTGGAAAGCACCTACCATCCCTGCGGCTCGTGCCGCATGGGCGAGGACGAGATGGCCGTGGTTGATTCCGAGCTGCGTGTGCGGGGCATCGCGGGGTTGCGGGTGATCGACTCGTCGGTGTTCCCGACCGAGCCAAACGGCAACCTCAATGCACCGACTATTATGCTGGCCGAGCGGGCCTCCGATCTGGTTCGTGGGCGCACCATGCTGCCGGCGTCCGATGCGCCCGTCGGTCTGGTCCAGGATTGGGAAACCAGCCAGCGATCATCATTGCCGGGACGCAATGTGAGGGTTTAAACCCGACGGGTTAATTGCTCAGGAGAAGACACATAAAACGGGCGCCCTCAGGGCGCCCGTTTTTTACTTTGCTGCACGTAAAGGCGCTAGCTCATTTCAACACCAGCATGCGATAAACCCCGCCCTCGCTTTCGATCCCGTGGGTGTCGTGGGTGAAACCCGGGAAGGATTTGTCGAAGGCTTCCAGCGCCTTGAGAAAGGCCAGCAACGGCCCATCCGCAGCCCCGGCGTTTTCGCCCGGCATCAACAGTGGAATGCCGGGTGGGTAGGGCACGATCCCGGTCGCGGCGATGCGTCCGGCGGCTTCTTCGAGTGTCACCTGTTCGATGTCGTTTCTGACCAGTTTTTCGTAGGCCTCCACCGGGCTGAATTCGGCTCTCGGCAGTGTGCCGAACGCCTGGGCCATGTTGGCGGTAGTTTTGTGTTTCTTCATGGCAGCGAAGATTTCGTCGGCCAGGTCCTTGAGGCCCATGCCGGCGTAACGAGTCTGGTTGGCGGCCAGCAGATCCGGCAGGCACAGTTCCAGTTCGACGTTGTCGTCATAGTCGCGTTTGAAGTCGAGCAGGGCATTGAGCAAGGTGCCCCATTTGCCTTTGGTGATACCGATGGAGAACAGGAACAGGATGGTGAAGTCGGTGGTTTTCTCGACCACGATGCCCTGACGTCCCAGGTAGGCCGTGAGCACACAGGCCGGGATGCCCGAGTCGAGCAGGTTGCCGTCGTCGCCCATGCCGGGGCTGAGCACCGAGACCTTGATCGGGTCGAGCATGCAGTAGCCTTCTTCGATGTCACCGAAGCCGTGCCATACCGCGTTGGGATGCAGTACCCAGCAGTTCGGCTCGGTTTTCAAAAGCACTGGGTCGACTTCATGGAACGGCACGGTGGCCGCGCCAACTTGCACGGTCGGCGGCTGCCAGCAGGTAAAGAACCAGTCATCCTTGCTCAGCATCTCGTTGTGCATGCGCGAGACGACCTGGCGAAAACTGATAGCTTCTTCGATCGATTCGGTGGTGAGGATTTGCCCGCTGGGCGCTTCCATCATCGCCGAGCTGACGTCGCAGGAAGCCATGATCGCGTAGTTCGGTGAAGTCGAGGCGTGCATCATGTACGACTCGTTGAAGCGCCCGTGTTCGATCGGGTTGCGGCCGTTACGCACATGAATCATCGAGGCCTGGGACAGGGCGGCCAGCAACTTGTGGGTCGACTGGGTGGCGAACACGGTCGGCTTCGAGTCGTCGTGATCGTCCGGGCTGCCGTGCATGGCGTGGCGCTCGCGGTACAGCGGGTTGAAACGCGCATATCCGTACCAGGCTTCATCGAAATGCAGACGATCGACGCTTTGCCCCAGCAACTCTTCGACGCGGGTGACGTTGTAGGTCAGGCCGTCGTAGGTGGAGTTGGTGATGATCGCGTGGACAGGTGTCGGATCGATGCCTTGCTTGACCAGCGGGTTGCTGGCGATAGCGGCTTTCACGCCGTCGGCGCTCAGGGTTTGCGGCAGGATCGGGCCGATGATGCCGTAGCGGTTCCGGGTCGGCACCAGATAGGTCGGAATCGCACCGGACAGGGTCATCGCATGCTCGGCGGACTTGTGGCAGTTGCGGTCGCACAGGGCGATCTGATTGCGCGTGACGCTGGCCATGAGGATGACGCGGTTGGACATCGACGAACCGTTGGTGACGTAGTAGGTGCGGTGGGCCCCGAACACTTTGGCGGCGTAGCGCTCGCCCTGGCCAATGGGGCCGCTGTGATCGAGTAGCGAACCGAGTTCACCGACCGAAATCGACAGGTCGGAACGCAGCAGGTTCTCGCCAAAAAACTCGTAGAAGGCACGCCCCGCCGTACTCTTTAGAAACGCTGTGCCACCGGCATGGCCGGGGGTGTGCCACGAGTACTCATAAGTCCGGGAAAACTTCACCAGCGCACCGAACATGGGAGGGAGTGCGGCTTGGCGATAACGTTCGATGGCCGCCAGGATGCGTCCGCTGAGGAAGCGGCTGGTGTCCTCGGGCAACCAGATGAAGTCGTCGGCGTGCTGCATGACCACCAATGGAATGCTCGACGCGGTGCTGCGGTCGCTGATCAAAAACACCGGCACCCGCGTGTTGCGCTCACGCAAGCTGACCAGCAATTTGATGCATTCCTCGTGGCCTTCGCTTTTGTCCATTTCCCAGCTGAGCAGCACGCATTGAATGGCCGGGTCCGAGCATAGGATCGACGTGGCGTCGCTCAAGGTTTCCGACGCCAGCACCCTGACGGCGCGTTCTTCCACATCGTTGATCAACTGATGCAGGGCGCGACCAAAGACGGTGCGTTTGTCCGGCGGGCTGCTGACCAACAGCGTGAGCATCCCGAGCGAATGTCTATATTCCGTCATGATTAAGCCTCCACTCTGACTGCTTGCAAGTTATTGACCGGCACCGGCTCGCCTGTGATGTGCTGAGCGCTGACGGTCTGTGTCGGTACGCTGTTATTGAGCGCTTCGAGGCGGATCAGGCGGTTGTTGACGAAGCCAAACAGCGTGTAACCAAAGATCGTTGCCACGCCGCCGAGCATCAATGCCTGCGCGCCCGAACTGTACAGCGCCAGGTAGCTGTAAGCCGCCGCCACCCACGCAATGATGTTGGTTATCAGCGCCGTGCCCGCCGGAACGTTGGAGACCTTTTGAATGGTCATCAACGCGGCCATGGAGAGGATGTAGGGCACCAGGTTGGTGACCACCGCGAGGTTGACGAGCGTGTCGAACTGCTTGCTCAGGTCAGGGCTGATGGTGAGAAAAGCCAGCGCCGTCTGCACTGCCAGCAGCACCAGCATGCCGACAATGGGTGTTCCGGCCTTGTTGGACTTGGCAAAGATCGACAGGAAATAACCGGTGTCCGCGGAGCTTTTGTAGACCTGAGCGATGGTGAATTGCCAGCCCAGCAGCGAACCGATGCACGCCAGTACCATCGCGGCCATCACAATGTCGCCGACCAGAGGGGTGAACATCTTGGCAAAGACCAGCCCGAACGGTGCAGTGGAGGAGGCCAGTTCAGGGTTATCGACGATACCGGCGATGACGTTGGTGGAGACGATGTAGATCACCGCCGCGCCGAGGGTGCCGCCGAGTACCGCAATCGGTACGTTCTTCTCCGGATTTTCCACGGCATCGGTGTTGGCGCACGCCGACTCCAGGCCGAGGAATGCCCATAAGGTGATCGCCACCGATGCACCTGCGGCTTCGAACCAGCCCATGTTGTGGGGGTTCCAGCCGGCGGCGTAGACACTGCTGTCGAACCAGAACCAGCCAATGGTGGACACCAGCACCACCGGCGCAATCACCCCCCAAACAGTAATCGCACCGATCCGGCCGGTAATCCGCGCGCCACCGAAGTTGGCGAAAGTGGTGATCCACAACAGAGCGATGGTCGCCAGACCCACTTGCAGTGAACCCAGTTCAACATGGAGCAGCTCCTGGATATAGCCGACCGCCGTAATACTGATCGCCACGTTGGCAATCAACAGCGAGAGGCCATAGGTGTAGTTCGTGATGTAGTTGCCCGCCTTGCCGAAAGTGTATTCGGCATAGCCGCCCATGCCTCCGGTCTTTCGGCTGAGCATCCCGCAGCGCGCAAAGGCATAGGCCAGCGCCAGGGAGCCGGTCGCCGTGATCAGCCAGGAAAGAATGGAAATACCGCCGACTTCGGCGAGTTTTGTGGGGAGTAGCACAATGCCTGAGCCCAGCATGTTGACGGCTGTCAACATTGTCAGTTGCCCCACCGTCATTTTCTTTGCGACTGACATTCCGTTGCCTCTTTGGTTGGCGGGAGAGAGCGTTAGCTATAGCAAAGGATTGAAATGCCGCAAGAAATGTCCGTAAGACACGGAGAAAACAGGCTATAGCGCACTTAAGGCATTTTGCTGGCCCCGAAGTCTGAAACTTTTGACCAAAATCAATTTATTTTCAGTTAGTTGGGATCGAATGCAAATGCGGAATGTAATGGTTGCGCTGATTTCGTTAGGCTTGGCGAGCGTTGCTGCTTCTGTCCAGGCCAAAGAACTGGCATCGAATGATCGTTACCTTTGCAGCTGGGGCGCAGGTACTGCGGCGAGAGCCCAGGAACTCAAGCAGTCCGGGGTTTCACTGTATGCAGCGCGGCAGAAGTTACATACCTACAAGTTCAGCAAGCCGTGGATGCACATGATGGCGATGGGCATTACCGAGCAGACCTATGACAGTCATTCGCGGATGAAGCCCGCAGCCCTGCGCGAGAGCTTTTACGAGGAGTGCGTCCGCTACAAGTTGGCGCGCAAATGACGAGGGCGGTCCGCCACAATCACCCGGACACGGCTCCTGCGCCGTGCCTGGCTGGTTACGTCAGGCATTAGGTACTTCAGACCTTCCCTAAAGAGAGAAAACTATCGAGTTCTTCTCAGGTTTTTTGCCTTTAACCTCCTGAGCATACCCATTACCGGCTGCAGGAGAGGCACCCTGTCAAAGATGGAAAGCTCATGCAGATCCGTCCGCGAGGGCCTTTGATAGCCACAATTCCAGGTAAAGTAGTAAGCCAGAATTTCTTTATTCTTATGAATAAGCGTATTGAGAGCAGCGTCATAATGCATCGGACCTCCGTCAGGATGTCCCGGTGGTCGCTCCAGAACCTGGAATAAAAAATCCCTCAATTTCCCAAAGCATTTCCCGTTTACAGCATAGAAATGGGCCAAATGTATTGGCCGGTCGACTGCTTTCCACGCGGGCAAGTTTGAATTTTCTTCAAACGGATGCCCAAAATAGACGATGTCCCACTCCATACCTTCCAGAGACTCGATCGCCTCTCTCCCATATTGGGAAATATGTCTGGAAAACTGTATGTCGTCCTCCATGATCAAGATATTTTTCAAATTCAGGCGCATTGCCTCTTCCAGCACCCCCAGATGACTTAAAAAGCAGCCTCTGACCCCGACGCTCGGGAAGCCATTTCCCTCACTGGGCGTAACAGCCTCAAAAAAGCCTATTTTTTCATCATCAATTTGAAAGCCGTTGCGAGCGAATTCTTCTACTGTTTCTAAACGGCGATCCTTTCTTGACGAGATATTGATGATTCTTACTCGATCAAAATATTCGATCACATTCATCTGTCAGGTCCTTAGCGCAGACAATCAGGGCAGTTGGATTGGGGAACCCGCAGATTTCGGAAAAAATCGTACGCAAGCACTGCCGACAGGAGGCAATCCCTTACGTCTTCTGGGGTGTGTTCGTTTTCTCTATCGACCCCGGATTGCAGTATAGGCAGCATTTCCGGATGAAGTTTTAGTCTCGTAAATCGGCGTGCAGCACCAGTTCGAGAAGAGCCGTCAGAGAGGTGCTCAGTGAATGGGAACCGGGCGGAAAGCTCCGATAGGTCCGGGCATTTACCCGCTGGCGCCAGCTCTTCGGCGGGGTGCAGAGCGAAGTCTTCAAGGTCTCCTATACTGGATCGTTCCGAGAGTTTCCCTACCCTTCACAGCGAGGAGAACGCACATGACCATTCGTATTGGCGACGAAGCACCGGATTTCACCGCCGAAACCACCGAAGGCACGCTCCATTTCCACGAATGGATTGGCGACAAGTGGGCCATCCTGTTCTCGCATCCGAAGGACTTCACCCCGGTCTGCACCACTGAACTCGGTTATATGGCCGGGCTCAAGCCGGAGTTCGACAAGCGCAACACCAAGATTGTCGGTCTCAGCGTCGACCCGGTCGGTAACCATCAGACCTGGGCCAAAGACATCGAAGAAACCCAAGGCCATGCGGTCAACTACCCCATGATCGGCGACGAGAATCTGGTGGTGGCCAAGCTCTACGACATGATTCACCCGAACGCCAGTGGCGGCGCTCGTACTGCCGTGGACAACGCCACGGTGCGTTCAGTGTTCATTGTCGGCCCGGATAAAAAGATCAAGGCGATGCTGGTCTACCCGATGAGTGCCGGGCGCAACTTCGATGAAGTGTTACGGCTGCTCGACGCTATTCAGTTAAACGCCAAACACACGGTTGCCACGCCGGTGAACTGGCGTCCGGGGGAGGACGTGATCATTCCTACGTCGGTATCCGACGACGACGCAAGGAAGAGGTACCCGGATGGCTTCAAGACGGTGAAACCTTATTTGCGTACGGTGGCGCAACCGAAGTAATGGTCAGTCATTCATCCTGTCTTCAATCACGATGCCTTTCACGCGCATTGCATTGATCTGCTCGGCGCGGGTGCCAGGGAGGTTGAGCATGGTTCCCTGGCGCAGCGCCGAGACTTCTACAGTGTTCCAGGGCTGAGAATGCACGGGGAGCCTTTACCTGCCATGCCGTCTTCATGCGTCAAAAACTCTCGGCCGCCGGGTACTTTCAGAAAGTTGCCGACAAACCCGCCTTTACAGGCGTCGTCGGCGGTCGAGCCCATGCCATTGCCAAGGTGCTTCGTTGCCCGGTAAGGGCGCTTGCCGGGTCGTGTGCCAGCGTCCTGATGAGGGCTAACGCCCATGCGTGAAGCTATTACACATGGATAGAATTCACAGAGCTGACGTGCTCGTTGTGGCGTTATTCTGACGCCATCCTCCCTGAAGTGAAATTTCGATTTATTATTGTGACGAGCTGTTGACGTAATGGCGATGTGCTTATAGGCTCAATGTAGCCGATAAAGATTCCTTCAACCGACAAATGAATAACCCCCTACGCAAGGAGGCGGTGTTATGCGCTCAACACTTGTCATTAAATTCGTGTTGTTTTCTGTGATCCTGAGTGGTGCAGCCGTTGCTAGTGCTGAGGCGACCAGTTTGTCCTATGAAATTAGTCGCATTAGCAACACTAGTGAAGAGTCAAGGCCTCAACTTGGCACGGCTCTTGAAGAGTATGCGAGTGGCGCGTCGCTTACTTTTGGAAAGGGCCTGGGCTTGCCTTCGTTGATCACCGATATTTACTTCGATAATGCCCTTTCTGCCAAATTTAACAGTGTCATTCATCACGCCGACTCAGGCGTGGGTGTATCCGTCAATTCTTCTTCGGGTGACGGATTAATGGCGGCGGTTGACAATAAGCAGTTCAAGATTGATTCGACTGTCCAGGATAAAAGTCTGGTGTGGGTATCTGATATCAACCAACCCAATGCAGTACCGCTTTCTGCGGCAGCATGGTTGTTTTCTTCCGCATTGTTTGGTTTTATTGTGGTTGCCAACCGACGGAAGATATAGGTGTTGGTTGTTAACGTTTTCGGCAATAAGGTCTGTTAGACGGCCACTCTGATGGCTGGCTAGACACACGACTTTATGTATTGTTTTTGCGGATAATACCGGTCTTGCAATGATGCTTGGTTTGTAATTGTGGATATCAGTTAGTTGCGCTGGCAAACGTAGCCATAGTCAGGTTGATAGTGTCGCAGTTGAGCCAGCTCAAGCGGGTATGGTGTAGTTAATATTGGCGCGAAATACATCGGGGGCAGCTTGCTTGCTCCAAGCTATTGTTAAATAACACTATTCTGCTGTTTTGCACTAGCGTTCCGGTTTTGGGTGTGTTGCATTGGCGGAATTGACCGCCCAGAAGCTCAAGGTGATTGCTGTTTAGTAATTTCTTTGGCGTGAAATAGGCTAGAGTGATTTGACTAGGTTTTTTTGTTCTAAACTCCTTGCATGGCTACTTAGACGGAGGGATCCCGATGTTCCGTTCATTGATACCTGTGCTCTGCGCGCTGGCTGTTTGGTCCAGCATTTCCAGTGCCGTCGAATACGACCCGACTTACCGGCTGAGTCCGGGAGATAACCTTTCTGTTTCCGTGTGGGGCGAAGACAAGCTCAAACAGGATGTACGCGTACTCCCCGATGGCAGCATTACCTTCCCGCTGGCAGGGCAAGTCAATGTTGCGGGGCTTGATGCCACCGCTGTCGCAAAGCAAATCGCTGCCAAGCTTGAGGCTTTCATACCTGACCCGCAGGTGAGCGTTGTCGTCACCGGCACCGAAGGTAATCTCGTCTATGTTCAGGGCAAAGTGCTGAAACCCGGCACCGTGCATATGTCGGGTCAAACGTCAGTGCTTCAGGTAATAAGCATGGCGGGCGGGCTCGACAAATTCGCCGATAAGGACGACATTAAGGTCGTGCGACTCAATGGGGCCAGACAAGAGATCCTGCGCGTCAACTACAGCAAGTTGATGTCGGGGGATGACATGTCCACCAATTTTCTACTTAAAGCCGGCGATACGCTGGTCGTGCCTTAGCCTTGCGCGAGGCACTAGGGATTATCTTGCTTAGATTTCGAACGACCGGGGTTGCGACGGCGATCCTGGCTTTGTCGTGGTCGGACATGACCTATGCTGCAACCTGGCAATCAGCAATAGCAGTGCCTTCGACGGTCGAGTACGACAGCAATCCCCTGCTGCTCACGAGTGATGAGAAGGGGGTGACCCGTACCATCATCGCCCCCGATTACAGCCTCGTGGGTACTTCCGGACGGGATGAGTTCCAGTTCGGTCTCGGGTTAAATATCGTGCGTTCGTCGGATACGTCCATCGTTTCGGACCGTGAAGATCCCAGATTAAGGTTGGGGTGGCAGCGCGAGACCGAAACGGGTGCTTTTGGACTCACGGCGAGATATGAAGAAAACTCTACGCTTTCCACAGTGGTTCAGGAAACCGGCGTAGTTGCCTCTGATGGCACGCAAAAGATGTATTTGGTGGGCGGCAACTGGAGCACTGCTCTCAGCGAGCGAAGTACCCTGGTTAACGAGACTGACTACACTCATGTCACTTACGATGTTGATTCACTGACCGACTATGACGAGCTGGCGACCCGCTTCAGCTGGAACTATGCATGGAGTGAGCAGGTCGAGCTGTTCACCCGTCTTGGCGTGAGGCGCTATGAGCCGGCGGAGGGGTCTGCGGTGGCTTCCTCAAACAGCTACACCCCCACGGTCGGCTTGAATGTCCAATTCTCCGAGCGGCTTAAGGGGACGGCCTACGCGGGTCTCAACCAAGTCTCCGGCACAGGTAGCGGCCCCAAAGGCCAGGGCGGTTTAATGTTGCAATATGCCGGTGAGCGTATTGATACCAGCATCGACGCGAGTCGTAGCACTCTCGCCAGCGGGGACGGTGGTTTCGTCGAGGTTGATGCCCTGAGGGGTACATGGAGCTATGCCGTCGATGAGACCCGGCGCACCGGTTTCGATGTCTCCTGGCAAGACGCCAAAGGCCGGACGCCGAATACCCTGCAAAATTACAGTGCCTGGTTTAGCCAAGAACTCTCGCCTTTTTGGATTGCACGCCTATCCTACACATACAAACAACGCCAGCAAGATGGCTTGCCGGATGCCACTGCAAACGTCGTCGGGCTGACGTTGACTTATAGTTATCCCGGTCTCTGACATTCAGCTGTGTGAGAAATATGGCCTCTGAATACGAAATGTCGTTCAACGACTACCTAGCTATCATCAAGCACCACGCCCTGCTGTTGATCGTGAGTTTCGTGGTCATACTCGGCGTGTGCATAGCGGTAGCGATCTCTCTCCCGCCGACCTATGAGTCATCCGGCACGATTCTGGTGGAGTCTCAACAGATTTCGCCAGACCTGGTGGCGGCCAACAACAATACCTTTGCCGATGAGCGCATCGAAGTCATTCGCCAGCGCGTGATGACCCGTGAGCATCTGGAAGGGATTATCGACAAATACAATCTTTTTGCTTCGCAAAGTCGACAACTGAGCGTTACCGAGAAGATCGAAGAAATGCGCAATGCGATTGCGGTCTCCCTGGTCAGTGCTGTCGTCAAGGGGCGCGGAGAGGTGACGATTGCTTTCCGTCTTTCCTTTGAGCACAGGCAGCCAGAGATTGCGAACAAAGTTGCCAAGGAGCTGGTGACGCTGTTTCTGGATGAAAACATCAAGCAGCGCACCCAACGCGCCAGTGAAACGACAGAGTTCCTGACGCAGGAGGCGGACAAGCTCAGGGTGGAGCTGGAAGCCCTGGAGAACCGGTTGGCGGACTTCAAGCAGGCACACAGCAACGCGCTGCCCGAGCATCAAGAGCTGCGCATGAATATGTTGACGCGCGCCGAAACCGAGCTTAAAGAGGTCGACCGTGACTACAAAACTGCCCGTGAGGAGTTGCGCTTCAATGAGTTGGAGCTTTCCGCCGCGAATGCCGGGCTAGCGACCAAGCCTGGAGCACCCGGTGCGGCAGTTGATAAACCACAGGATCTGGCTAGCCTCAAAGCGGAGTACACCAGGTTGCAGTCGCTGTATACGCAAGCCCACCCCGACGTGCGTGCCGTCAAACGCAAAATTGCTGCACTTAAGGCTGGCAAAGGTGCTGATGGTGCAGCGGCTTCGGTCAATCTGGACGTTGCCAAGGCCCAGACGCGGATCTCCGCAGCAGAAGCACGTATCAAGTCGCTGGCCGATCAAAAGCAGCAAATACTCGGAAAAATAGCCGAATACGAGGCGCAAATTCTTGAGACGCCGCAAGTCGAGCGCGGCTTGGTCACGGTGATGCGTGACCATGATAACGCTCGTAAAAAATATGAGGAGATTCGCACGAAGGAAATGGGTGCGAAAATTTCCGAAAGCCTGGAGCAGGAAAACAAAGCCGAGCGTTTTGTTCTTCTGGAGTCACCGCTGATGCCCGAAAAGCCGGTACGGCCGAACCGTAAAAAAGTGGTTGCCATGGGTTTCTTGCTTGCCCCGGTGGGTGCTGGCGCGCTGGTGATGCTCCTCGAGATGATGAGTCAGCGTGTGCGCGGTGCCCAGGCCTTGGCCAGCGTGCTGGGTAGACGCGTATTGGTTTCCATTCCCTACATTCATACCAAGGCTGAACTGGCACGCCGCAGGAAGTGGCGAGCGCAATTGATCGTCTGTGGAGTCGTGATAATCGCGATTTTTCTGGTGCTCCTGCACTTCCTCTACATGCCTCTGGATCTTCTGATGTTTAAAGCTCTGGGCCGGTTTGCATAAGGAATATAGCCATGGAAATAATCAATCCCGATACCGAAAAAGCCGAGCAACAGACCTCGTCAAAAGCCATGACACCGATCACGCAGTCCACAGGTCTGAATGCACTCAGTTATGTGCAAACCAAGGTTGTACCTTTGCGACCAGATCACCTTGAGCGCAACCGCATTGTGGCTTACAACAAAAATTCGAATATGGGTGGGGCATTCGATCTACTGCGTACACAAGTTCTAAAAATCATGGAAGAAAATGGCTGGCGCACGCTCGCCATCACTTCGCCGACTCCGGGGGCAGGCAAGACGGTGTTGGCTATAAACCTGGCAATGAGTATCGCGCATCACACGACCAAGACGGCGTTACTGGTGGACTTCGACTTGCGTCGTCCGAAGGTGGGTGAGTATCTGGGTCTGCCGATGGATAAATCGCTTAATGAATTGTTGGCAGATGAAGCTGAACTGCAAGAAGTACTGGTCAATCCGACCTTGCCGCGCTTTGTGGTCCTGCCGACGCGTGAGCCGATTCCTCTTTCCACCGAGGTGTTGTCATCGCCTGCAGTGAGCCATTTGATTGCTGATCTGCGCGAGCGCTACAACTCACGCATCGTGATTTTCGACTTGCCGCCGTTGTTGAGTTCGGATGATGTGATTAACGTCCTGCCCAGGTTCGACTGCGTCTTGCTCGTTGTCGCTAATGGATTGAACAGCAAGAAAGAGATCGAGGAAAGCCTGCATCATCTTGGGACCGCCAATCTGATTGGCACGGTGTTGAACAAAGCCGAGCCCGAAAACCGCTCTTACTATTAGAGCATCACCAGCAGGAGGTCGGCGCTATTGGCTAGCGCCGACGCTCAGTGCCAAGGGTACTTCTGCTCCCAGCTCCAGGCGTGCGCCACTATCTGTTCAAGTGAGCCAAATTGCGCTTGCCAGCCAAGTAATGTGTTGGCCCTGCGGGGATCGGCCACAAGGCGTGGTGGATCGCCCGCGCGACGTGGCGCTTCGCTGACAGAGATATCCTGGCCGGTCACGTAGCGCGCGGTATCTATCACTTGCTGTACTGAGAAACCTTGACCGTTACCGAGGTTGAACGCGGTGCTTGCACCCCCTGCCAGCAGATAATCCACGGCAAGTGCGTGAGCTGCAACGAGGTCGACAACGTGGACGTAGTCGCGAATGCAAGTGCCGTCAGGCGTGTCGTAATCACGGCCATAGACGGTGATGGTTGCGCGCCGTCCGGAGGCTGCTTGCAGGATCAGGGGCAGCAGGTGGGTTTCCGGTTCATGGCGTTCACCTAACTGTCCTTCGGGGTCTGCTCCGGCGGCGTTGAAGTAGCGCAGGCAGACCGATTTCAGCCCGTATGCGCGGTCGAAATCTTCAAGCATCTGCTCCACCATCCACTTGCTGCGTCCATAAGGGTTGATCGCGGCCTTGGGATGCTCCTCGTCGATCGGTACATACATCGGGTCACCGTAGACGGCGGCGGTCGAGGAAAAAATGAAGTTTTTAACCCCGGCGCGAACCATCGCCTGGAGCAGCGTCAGGGTGGCAGCGAAGTTGTTCTGATAGTACTTGGCAGGTTCAGCGACGGATTCGCCCACCTGTATAAAGGAGGCGAAGTGGAACACGGCATCGAAGTGGTGTCCCGCAAACAGGGCATCCAGCGCCTGTTCGTCGGCTATGTCCAGTTCTACCAATGTCCCGCCCCTCAACGCGCTGCGATACCCCGTTGAGAAATTGTCTGCCACCACAAGATCGTGACCTGCACTCAGTAGCTGCTTCACCATGTGCGAGCCGATATAACCCGCGCCACCCACCACCAAAAATTTCATCCTGATCTCCGACTATTGCTGTGCAAGCAGAGGCTGCAACGTCAGTGCGATCCGACCTGACCATTACATTAAAGGACAAGTTCGACTTTTCGCTACAAGCTTGCTGGCAATAGCCGAGACTCGCTACGTTTGGAGCGCCAAAGGAGAGAATTTTCGAGCAAGACACAGTGAGCGCGCCAATCGGAGCTACCCTTTGAGGAGGTTTGGGCATTCTGCGGGAATAATTATCAAATGAAAAACTCTGCCGGATTCAGCATAAAAGCAGAATGGCCAAATTTAGTATTGTGGTCATTTCTGCTATCACCGTTGTTTGTCAGGACGCTAACAAACTATCAATACTCTAAAATTGATTTGTTGGTCTTTTACACCCTTGGTATGTCGGTGTTATGGCTGTTGGCAATTAGATTTATTTCATCCAATCAATTCAAGGTTCACCTTGTTCTGCTACCGTTCTATTTAGTAGCAGCCATTGATCTGTTTTTGGTTTTGAATTTCAATTCGAGATTAACAGCTGCCTATATATTTATTGGCTTGACAAATCATCAGGAGGTCGGCGAATTTCTACCGACCTATTGGCAGCCCATCAGTATTGTTTTGGTGATTTTCATATTTTGCTATGGGCTTGGGTTAATAGGCCTGCATAAGCGCGAATTATATAAAAACAAAGGTGTTTTTGTTTTGGTTGTTAGCGCCTTGCTAGTGGGGTATGGGGCGTATTTCTATAAAACCGTCAAGCTTAATTCTTTCGGGAAATCTGCAGTCATGGATCTCCTTGCAAAAGATCAAAGTACGCCAGTAGGCTATTTATCGCAAATTGCCCTTACTGCAAACTTGTATTCGGGGACGGAGGAACTTATCAAGCGTCGCCGGGAGTCTGACGTAATAATAACCAGCATCTCGAATCAATCAAATATAGAAACCATTGTTTTTGTGATCGGTGAGTCATCACGGCCGCACAACTGGTCCCTCTACGGTTACAACAAGGAAACAACCCCGAATCTCGGTAAGCAGGCGGGGGTTTTCAAATTCAATCAGATCTGCACGACAGCCCCCTATACCTCGTTCGCGGTCCCTTCAATGCTGAGCCTTGAGCCTATATCGGATTGGGGCGCCATTGCGTCAACCAAATCACTGGTGAGTATTTATCGCGCAGCCGGGTACATGACCTATTGGTTGTCCGTACAGGAGGTTGATAGTTTTGGCGGAATAATTCCACAAATAGCTGCAGAGGCACAATATCGTCAATATTTTGAGAGAAGTTATGATGGTGCATTGATTGCAGAATATGAAAAAATACTAAATAAAGGCGATACAGAAAAGAAAGCCATATTCATTCATGTCAAGGGTAGTCATTTCGAGTATTCACGCCGATACCCAGAGCAATTCGATAAGTTCAAGCCGTCAACAGACAGCTTCAAAGACAAAATTACCGCCGAATATGATAATAGTATTTTATATACAGACTGGCTATTAAGCATGCTTATTGATCAATTGAAGGCAAGCAAGAAACCATCCGTCTTGTTTTATTCATCGGATCATGGTGAAAACATGATGGATGATAGTAGAGGACTACTGGGGCATGGGATTGGCAATAAATACGATCTCCCGGTTTCGGCATTTATCTGGGCATCCGATAATATTTCAAGCGAGCAATCGCTCAAGCTTTTAAAATTGAAGGAAAGAGAAAGTCAGAAAATCAGCATATCCTCCTTGCCGCATACTCTTTTAAATATCACCGGGGTTTTCACGAACAAGTATAAAAGTGCGGATGATTTATTAAGTGATGATTTTGTATCGTCGAAATGTCCACATCTGCTCGGCTCAGGCTATGTTCCGTCGTTTGATTTTGACGCCCTTTGAATAGCCCTCGCGGAACAACACCGCCAAGGTGTTATTCCATCTAGTTGAGGTCGGCTGCGCATCGCCTAAGGTTGTGCTTGCGTGACGTCTTTTTTCAAGAACAACCAGTTCGACGCCTGCAAGCCGTCGAACTTGATTGTATAGCGGCCATCAAGGTAGGTCGCGGGCAGCTTCTTCATCTGCCTTTGAATGCCGTGGGTGAACAGTGTCAAGCCTTGCGGCGCCTGGATGGTTAGCGTGCCCTCGAGGGGCTCAACATAAAAAGGTATTTTGTCGCCGTCCTGGGGGATGGCACGGGTGCCTAACGAAATCAGTAAGTCCTGCGATCGGCCCAAAGGCGTGTCGTCCAGACTTTGCACCACCACACTGGCGTTGGCGGTCTTCACTTGAACCTTAATGTTGCCAAGGCTGATCGATTCGCCGCCGATCCAGCCGGTAGCGGCCTGCGTGCGCGGCGTATTGATGGTGTAAACACCTTGTTTCCAATTGCGCTTTAGCTCTCCCGTGTCGGTCGTGGACTCGCTGGCATTGGCATCCAGCAGCGACTGGTCAGGGTCATGAAATTGCTGTGCATTGCCTGGGATAGCGCTCTGTTGCAACCAAGGCAATTCCGGCGTCTGTGGCATCGCGATTTCCAGCTTGCCTTTCTCCATGGCTGTGCGCAGGAAAGCAGAGCTGGCCGGTGTGATCATTCGGTTGAACAGGGTGGCTGGCGTCGGCGCGAAGACGTAGGTCGTTGTTGCTTCGTGAACGTCTGCGCGGCGATAAAGCAAGGCGGCGGCGGGCAGGGTGGCCAGCATTGCAGGGTCGTTATAGGCGTGCCAGTTGTTGGCACTCATCCCTTGGCCCCCGAATGGCTCCTGGCTGTAGGCATATTGCATCAGTGCATCCCAGCCTTGGTGACTGGCGGTGCCGGCGATATAGAGTGGCAGCGAGTGACGGTCTGGAATCGGGAAGGGCTCATTGTTCCATTCGGTGACGGTCAAGGGTTTGCCGATGACCTGGCCGGCGGCAATCCAATTCACTATGCCGTCGCTGTAGAGCGGGTTTTTCTCTATCTGCCCCGAGCCCCCGTAGCTATGGACGTCGATTACGTCGCCGGCAGTAAGGGCCGGCAGGGAGTTCAGACCATTACGGCCCCAGCTACTGGTCGTGGCGATGGGGACTTTCACGCCTATTCCACGCAGGTGTTGAATCATGTCGATGTTGAAACGCCGCTCCAGATCGTTAAGGAACAGCTTGGAGGGGCCTGGCTCCCAGGAGCGCCAGGTCTGGTTTGCAGACAGATTGTGCTGTTTGGCAAAGGCCTCGGCCTCCGCCATATAGATGCGGTTGTGCTTGGGCAGATTCTTGTCTGGCAGCAGGGCGTTGCCGAAGTGGTTGGTGACGTCGTTTTCGTTGGTAATCAGTACGGCGGCGATCGCCGGGTCGTCTTTGTAGGCGAGGCCGGTATAGCTGTTTACATGGGTCAGGTAGGCTTCGGTAAAGCGCTTCATGGCTTTTTGAATGGTGAGATTCACATAGGAATAGCCCTTGAGATAGGTAAAATTCTGCGCTTCTTTTGGCAATTCATCGAAGCCATAAATGTTGTCGTTTTCAGTAAAGACTCGCTGGACGTGCATGTCGAGCCACACATAAATGCCTTCGTCTTTCAGGCACTTGATCCACCAGTCGATTTTTTTCTGCGATTCCGGGCTCAGTTGCTGGGTGCTGCGCGTAACCCTGCCGTCGCCAAAGATGTTCGGCAAGACCCATGGCGAGTCATGGTGGTGCAGCCGTACAAGATTGAAGCCCAGTGCCGACAGGCGTTTGGCCTGCTGCTTGATTGCATCGTCTGGCGTGAGGAACAGCGTGTAGGCCGAAAGGTTGGTGCCCCAGAAACGCGCCGTAGTGTTGTCGGCAAATAGCAATTGCTCGCCGGAGGCTTTGATGAAGCCGCGCTTGCCTGCAGGTTTTTCCTGAGCGTTGAGAAAGGACAAGTCGACCGGCGAGGTTTTCAAGTCGAGCTTGTCAGTCGGCCAGCTCTTTGGGTCCGACAGCCCGAAGCGCTCGGTAGTGGTCGGGCCGACCGCTACATCGCCCGAAACGCTCAAGGTGGCTGTGAAATCCTGACGACCAGTTTTGATTGTGTCCTTGTAGAAAAAAGCGCGGATCTCGGATTTGCTGCCCGGTTCAAAGTACACACCCGCCAGTGCGGGCTCGAAGCGCATTTCGATGCGTCGACCTTGTGCATTGCCCCAGGACCAGCCGCGGTTGTCGGGTAGCAAAGTGGGCTCGCCCATTTCTCCAGCGAAAAGAGCGGGGTCGAATTCGAAGACGATGCCTCCACCTGAAACGCCAGACTTCCCGCTGTGTGCATCCAGGGCAAAGTTCCAGATCAGCTTTTGCTCGTTTTGCTTCTGAATCTGCGCAGTCAAGTCGAAATCCAGCGCTTTGTTTTTACCAGCAAGGGAGTATCGATAAGGGGTGTTTACCTTGAATTCAGTGTGCAAATACGTCCATTCCCAGTTGCGCCCGAAGAACGAGAATGTCGTAGCAACTACCGGACTGCCACCACGCATCAGCGTTGGCAGGCCGTTGCGCTCATCCACACTGACGACCCAGTCCGACGCCCAGGTACGAAACGGCCAAATAGCAAACAACAGCAGGAGCAGTATCTGGGGGCGGCGCAACAACTGGATCATGGGTTCTACCTGAGTTGGAGATGGGCACTCGCCGTGACAGCCGTCGAGGTGAGCTTGAACCTGCGTGCCATCTGAGCGTAGGCCACGCCCAGTCCAGCCACCGACCAATACACCACGGGGATTACCGTAATACTGCTAACGGTAACGATGGTGATCAGGATCCCGGCCAGTGTCGCCAGAAGTGCACGTCCGAGTCGGCGTGCCTCATCGTCTTCGTTGGGGAACGAACGCATCCCTTTACGGATGCCCTGCAGGACACTGACGAAAAAAACCACGAAAAGCGTCAAACCAATCAAACCGAACGACAGCGCTATGCCGATATAGGTGTTCACGATATCGATGATCCCCTGGCCCTGAATCATGGACTGCATTTCCGGTGTGCTGCGGAAATTGAAAGAACCCAGCCAAGGGTTGCGCTGGATAACGATCACGGCGTTATCAATCAAGCGCTGCCGGTAGGTGATATTTTCGACGTCCACCGTGCCGATAAACGGTAGCAGATCAAGCACTTTTTGCCCGCCCGGCACGATGGCCAGCAAGGGCAGGGCGAGCGCCCCGGCGGCCGCCAGCAGCAACAGGCGTTTGATCGCTTTACGGCCGGTGCCGATGAACACGACGATCATGACGGCTGCACCGATCCAGGGGCCACGCGACAGCGGTGCGTACAAACCACCGGCGAGCAACAGTGCGCCGAGGCTGCGCTGCAATTTGCTGCGTACCTCCTCCTGCAAGTACAGATAAAAGCCGATGGCCACGCTGATGACGAAGCCCAGCGCAATGGCCTGGCCGGTAGTGGCGCTGGCGCGTAATGAGCCACCACGGCTCAAGTAGCCGGGATCCCATTGCATGCCCATGGCGTAGACAACCGCGCTGTACAGCTGCCAGTGCTTGGCATATTCGAAGAGACCTATAAGCGACAGCACCATGGCGGCGAGTACAAAACCGAACAGAGCGTCCTTGAAGTCGCTGAGGTTCTTCAGCGCCCGGCTGGCAACGTAGTAAGGCAAAAAAACTTCGATGAACAGGTAGAGCATTTGGCGCAAGGTGTCGGTGACCGTGGTTTCGCGCAGGAAAAGCAGGCTCGTCAGCAGGAGGTAGGCGGTTAACAGTTTGTCAGGCCAGGTGCGCCCGAAAGGGACCGTGTCGGCGCGCTTGCGCAGAATGAAAAAAGCCGGAAGCAACACACACAGTGCCAGCACACGAATATGGTTAAGGGCAAAAAAATAGTTGATCAGGCCGAAGCCCGGAATCTCGGCCGTGGCCGGCGGGATGAGAAACACCAGAAGGAAAAATAGCGCCACGGGATTGCGTTCGCGATTTCGTGCGAAGGTCAAAACGATCGCGGCAATGCCCGCGTACACCCAGAAGCTGTGCGACACAAATGCCAGAAGCGTCAATACGAACCACAGATTGCGCCGACGAGTGAAATTACGGTCGGGAATCAGGTCTGCTGCTGGTCGACGTGCCATGGCAAATACGATGCCAGTAAGGACCAGAATGACGATTAACGCTCGGAAATGCTCAGGCATGGATGATTGGACTTATTGATTGATGAGCGACGGCTAGTGGAATGGTCAAACGCGACTATAGTTCCTTTTGAGCCATTGAGTCCGGGGATGATGCTATGTCGTTAGTTGATTTGTCGCCGACGTTGGGCCTTCGTAAGCGAGCGATCTCTGCCGGGGCATGGAATCTGGGGGCGCTGGTTACGTCTCAAGCCTTTCGCTTGGGCGGCAACCTGATAATGGCCCGTCTGCTGATGCCGGAGATGTTCGGCATCATGATGATCGCCATCACCGTTTCGCTGATTCTTCACATGCTTTCCGATGTCGGCTTGCGCCAGAACATCATCCAGAGCCCGCGTGGCGACGATCCGGTGTTTCTCAATACCATCTGGACCGTGCAGATCGTGCGCGGCTTTATCCTTTTTGCTTTGACACTTCTCCTCGCGGCGCTGGCCTGGTATGCACAGATCCTCAATCTGTGGTCGACCAATTCCACCTACGCCGCACCCGAGTTGCCGCTGGTATTGGCCGTGACCGGTTTCTCGGCAATCATCGTTGGTTTTCAGTCGACCAAAATCGACCTGGCAGTGCGCGCTTTCCAACAAAAGAAAGTGGTGCTCACCGAGTTTGCGTCTCAGGTCGTCGGGCTGGTGGTCATGCTGGCCATCGGTTACTTCACCAGGTCCATCTGGTCGCTGGTGATTGCAGGTCTGGTCCAATCGATGGTCAGCACGCTGCTGGGGCATTTCTGGTTTGAGGGCCCTTCTAACCGTCTACGGTGGGAGCGTACTGCGCTCGATGAATTAGTCGGCTTCGGCCGTTGGATATTGTTGTCGTCGGCAGTGGGCGTATTGGCCATGTACGGTGATCGTATCTGGTTCGGCGGCAGCATGACGACCAGCGAACTGGGCGTTTACTCCATTGCCGTGCTGATTTTGGGAGCTGTTCAGCTTGCGCTGCAAAAGATAGCCGGTGCCGTTGCCTTGCCGGCCTTCAGTGAGGCTTCAAGAACTAATGACACCGTACGGCTCCACGCTTTGTACCACCGCTTGAAATTGATGATCGATCTTGCCTGCCTGTTTCTCTGTGGACTGTTCCTGACCGGCAGTCCACTGCTCATCAGCATTTTGTACGATGAGCGTTACGCTCAGGCCGGCAACATGATGGCCATTCTTTCGCTCTCTTTTTTCACCATGCGCTACATGCTGGCGAATCAGGTCTGGATTGCCTTGGGACTCACCAAGTACCAGGCCATGGATAACATTATTCGCGTGGTCTCGTTGTGGGTGCTGCTGCCCCTGCTGCTGGCAATTGGCGGGGTCGAATATGCGATTTGGGGCGCTGCCCTGTACACGTTTCCTACGCTTATCCTGGTTTTTTATGTCAATTGTCGTCTGGGGCTGTTGAGTCTCAAGCGTGAACTGGTAGTGCTGCCAATGCTGGTGGTGGGGGCTTTGTGTGGGGAATTATTGACTGATCTTGCTAAATGGCTGATTTGATCTATTTCTCTTGATGTTTCCAAAGCTGTGGCACCGCGCCGTCATTGAGGTGTTGATGGCGGTTGCCAAAAAAATGTGACCTTGATGTGCAGTTGAAATTTCCAACGTAATCTCGGTGTCGTGGAGCTTTGAATCATGAGAGAAACTGATTTGAATACCTCTGTGATGGGGCGCAGAGGCTTCCTCCAGGCTTCTGTTCTGTTGAGTATTGGCGGTCTCACATTCGGCTTTTCCAAAGCCGTTGCCCGGCCCTCTGCTGCTAAATCCGAGTTTGTTGTCATCAACGGATGGGTGCTGCCTGCCCAGCATTTTCGGCAAACACACGCATGATCAAAGACTACCAATCGCAGAAAGAACTCCGCGACCACTATGACGTCTGCATCATCGGCGGGGGGCCGGCCGGCATTACGCTGGCCTTGCGTTTAGCCGGTAATGGTCGGCGTGTGTTGCTTGTCGAGGGTGGCGGGCACGAGTATTCGTCAGCCTCGCAGAACCTCTACAAGGTCTCATCATCAGGCCTCGAGATGTACGCTCATGAAACACGCCTGCGTTATCTTGGCGGGACCTCCAATCACTGGGCCGGGCGATGCCGTCCATTCGAAAAGTCGGACTTTACCGTAGGCCCTCCGGTGCCCGTGCCGGGCTGGCCCATCACGTTTTCCGAGATCGAGCGCAATCTGTCGGCGGCCATGGATATTGTCGATCTTCCACCGCACTCCGGATTCAAGGCTATCAATGCGACTTTGGACGGCACCGACTTTGACGCTGATCGTTTCCTGCTGAGCCCGCCGACGCGATTTGCACAAAAATATGCCAAGGAACTTAATGAGACCGAGGGGCTGGATGTCTTCATCCATTGCAATTGCGTCGATCTTGAGTTCGACAGCAAGACCGGCCGTATAGCAACGATAGTCGTCTCGGACTACCAGTTGCGTCGAGAGCGAGTCACGGCAAAACAATTCATTCTGGCGACAGGCGCGATCGAGAATGCCAGGCAGCTGCTCAGCAGCGAGTCTCTGGCAGCTGGCGGTATCGTAAGCAAGGATGGTTTCGTCGGTAGATGTTTTATGGAGCACCTGAACGTCGAAATGGGAAACTTCATCCTGAAAGACGAGCAGGGTGCAGATGCTCGGCAGGAGTTCTTCACGACCGATGCATTCGTGATGGAGCACAAGTCAGGTAAAGGGAATGTGACGGCCACGCTTGTAGCTGAAGTGAAATCTTATGGGCGAATGTCTGCCATCAAGAGCTTTTTCGAGAACCTCATTTGCGAAGTGGGTGCGGAGCGCAAGGTTGAATTTATTGCCAAGTTCGATTGCCCTGGTGATGGGGTGCTCGGCACGCTGATCGAGCAGTTTCCCAACCCCGATAGCCGCATCTCATTGCTCGACGAGCGAGATGCGTTAGGGATGAGGAAGGTCAAGATTCATTGGGAGCTAACGCCTGCAGACAGGGAAACCGTCAAGTCCATAGGGCTCGAAGTGGCAAAGTGTTTTGCCGACACAGGGCTGGGCTTCGTCAAGTTGGAAGAATATGTGTATGACGTCGATTTGCCACTGATGCTCAATCCCCATGCTCATCATATGGGGACCACGCGGATGGCGACTTCGCCTGAGTTTGGCGTGGTCGACGAGAACTGCAAAGTGTTTGGTGTCGAGAATCTTTACGTTGCCGGTAGCAGTGTTTTCGCTACAGGCGGTGCCTGTAACCCCACGATGCCCCTTTTGCAACTTGCTCTAAGGCTGGCGGATCATCTTAACCATCAGATGGGGCCCGGGGTGGGCAGATATTCCTGAGGGGGAGCATGTGTGGATTATTTGAGTGTTTGATTTTAGGGAAGCGTCTACTCTTAGGGTAGTGGTAATGAAGAATCAGGGTGTATCTAACCCTGGCACAGATGTCTATCGCTGAATTATTGAGGCTGACAGGATGATTGGTCTACTAAAGCGTACTATTGCTCATATTGCCAAAACAACGGGGCGTGGAACTTCGCTCTATAAAAGATTCTGTAAACCGGACGGGTACGAATGGGCTAAACACCTGGCTCGATGGGGATCTCTGCACTCCGTCGGTAAAAACGTATGGATCAATCTTGGGTGCAACATACCTGACCCTACGTTAGTACGACTCGGAAATAATATAGCTTTATCTGATTGCACACTGTTCGGTCACGATGGAATAGTCGGCTTGCTCGATGTACGCTTTGGTACAAAACTTGACTCTGTCGGCCCTATCGATATACGTGATAATTGTTTTATCGGTTATGGCGCTATCATCATGCCCCGTGTGACTATTGGTCCGGATTCAATTGTTGCAGCCGGTGCAGTAGTGGTGAAAGATGTTCCGCCTGGGGTAGTGGTTGCGGGTAATCCAGCCAAGGTTATTTGTACGCTGGAAGATCTGTTGGCGAAAGTCGAAGAACGTTGCGCCGCTTACCCGTGGATTGACCTCATCAGGCAACGCAGCGGTGAATTCGATCCGGAACTTGAGCCGAAGCTTAAAAAAATGAGAGTGCAATATTTTTTTGGCGAGCAACCCAATGGTTAGTGCGCCCCTTGACGTGTTGGTAGTTAATTACAATACAGCGGCGCTGTTGCAACCGATGTTTAATGCGTTACGCCAGTCAAATAGTGTGGGTCGCACGCGCTATTTGGTGGTGGACAACGCCTCTGCCGATAATTCGCTGGAGTGCCTGGCAACTATTTGTCCAGAGGCATTGCAACTGGCCAATGAAAATAATGTTGGCTTTGGGCGTGCCAATAATCAATTGGTTGAACACCTGCAGGGCAAGTATGCGTTGCTGCTCAATACCGATGCCTTCGTTGCTGCGGACACCCTGAGCAAGACCCTCGAGTACATGGAGGCTCATCCTGATTGCGGTGTCCTTGGCGTTCGGTTGGTTGGACGAGAGGGAGAATTACAGCCCTCCTGTCGCTATTTTCCGACGCCGTTGAATGTCTTTCTTTCGCATACAGGGCTTGAACGCTTTTTCCCTGTGGTGAAGAGGGTCGACGACATGGCCTGGGATCATGCTTCGGTGCGTGAGTGCGACTGGGTACCCGGGTGCTATTACCTGATCCGCCGTGAAGTCATCGACCAGGTTGGCTTGTTCGATCCGCGCTACTTCCTTTACTTCGAGGAGATAGATCACTGCAAACGCGTTAAACAGGCAGGCTGGAAGGTCGTTTACTACCCGCATACCACGGTGGTGCATATCGGCGGTGAAAGTGCCAAGTCTGTTGACACACTCAATGTGGCTAGTCGCCAGCTACCCACGTTACAAATCGAAAGTGAGCTTTTGTACTTCCGCAAGCACCACGGTCTGCCTGGTTTGGCCTCACATATGCTACTGGTGAGTCTGGGTGATTTGATTGTGGCGCTCAAGGCGCTATTGAAAGGCCGCGGTCGGGCCGCTTTAGGGCCATGTTGGCAGCATACTCGTGTGACCTGGGCGTTGCTGCGTGATACCAAATTCGCTAGCCAACCAACACGGTAGAGCCATTTATGTTCGAAAACATACGTGCTGACTTGCGTGCATACGCCGGAGATTGGGGGGCTCAGGGGTTTTGGGTGATGGTGGTTTATCGCTTTGGGCGCTGGCGTTACGGTGTGCGACCGGCACTGTTACGCAAGTTGTTCTCCTTTATATACAAAGTGCTCTTCAAACTGGTGCAGATCGTCACGGGTATCGAGTTGCCGTGTGAGGTTGTGGTCGGGCGCAACTTCGTCATCGATCATTTCGGCGGAATCGTGATCAGTGGCTTTGCGCAGTTCGGCGATGATTGCCGTATCCGCAATGGCGTCGTCGTGGGCCTCAAGAATGTGAGTGAGCCGATTGCTCCGGTGATGGGTAACAATGTTGATATCGGTGCAGGGGCCAAGGTGCTGGGCAATATCCGCATTGGTAACAATGTCGTGATTGGTGCCAATGCCGTGGTGCTGACCGATGTACCGGACGACTCGGTGGCAGTGGGCGTGCCTGCGACTATCAAGAAAAGGAAGTACGCAGAATCGAGGGAATTTTCATGAGCCACCCGATGGATTACTTCAATTGCGTCGCTGAGTGAACGCCATGGCTATGGGGATGGGTGTCGTTGTTATCGGTCGCAACGAAGGCCAACGGCTTGAACGTTGTCTGACTTCCCTCGCCGGTTCGGCGCAGAAGGTTGTTTATGTCGACTCTGGATCAACGGACGGGTCAGTGCAGATGGCACGGAGGCTTGGGGTCGAAGTGGTCGAGTTGGACATGACGATTCCCTTTACGGCTGCGCGTGCGCGCAATGAAGGATTTGCCTGCATGCAACGCTTATTGCCGGCGATGCGTTATGTGCAGTTCGTTGACGGTGATTGTGAGGTTATCGGCGGTTGGCTGCCCCGGGCGCAGGCCTTTCTTGATACACATCCTGACGTCGCGGTGGTCTGTGGACGGCGCCGTGAACGTTTTCCGCAGCACTCGGTTTACAACTTACTGTGTGATTTCGAATGGGATACGCCGGTAGGTGAGGCCAAGGCATGCGGTGGCGATGCGCTGATGCGGGCTGACGCCTTTTCCGAGGCGTCCGGGTTTCGACCGGGCCTTATTGCCGGGGAAGAGCCTGAATTGTGCGTACGTCTGCGTGGGAATGGTTGGAAGATCTGGCGTCTGGGCGAGGAAATGACCTTGCACGATGCAACCATGAGCCGGTTCGGCCAATGGTGGCAGCGTACCTTGCGCGGTGGTTATGCCTTTGCCGAGGGCGCATTTTTGCATGGGGCCGCGCCGGAGCAACATTGGTTGCGTGAGTCGCGCCGTGTCTGGTTCTGGGGATTGGGTGTCCCGCTGGCAACTGTTATCGCGAGTTTGGTGTCGGGATGGTTTGGGCTGCTTGTGCTGCTGGTCTATCCATTGCAGGTCGTGCGCCTCGCCCGCGGGGGCGATAGATCCGCGCGCGAAAACTGGCTGCGGGCTTTCTTTCTCGTGCTGGGGAAATTTCCCGAGATGCTCGGGCAAGTCAAGTTTCTACTGAACAGATTCGGCGCCGGCAAGACGGCGTTGATCGAATACAAGTGAGACTTATATGAATAATTGGTTGATATTAAAGAGCGTGTTTTTTTTACACGCTGGGTATTCCGTAAGGGCATTGAATAATAAATTTAAAATGTTGGTTCTGGTTGCAAAAAACTGGTCAGAGCTAAAGTTGTTTTGCGGGCGTATGTCGAGCGCTCTGGGTAAGTCCGGTGTTGAGAAGTTAGGCGGGGATTGTGTAGGCGTTGTTCATTGGCCATACATCAGTAGAAACTGGAGCCCCAAGAATAAACTTAGTGTGTTGGCCTCGCATTACGAAGTGGTTACCAAAAGCTGTCCGCAGCTATTGCTGTTGGGGCGAAGTGACAGCTTGATGCTGAGTGACTTGTCGGAGTTTGCGGCTGGCTGTTCCCTGGTGCTGGATCGTCCGATATGGTTTATGCGTGAAGGGGAGTTGGTGCTGAATTTGTTTCAGGGTGACCTGCGCATTGCGTCAATAGCATTCACCTTGTGTCGCACGGACACTGAGTTATGTATTTTTATCGGCGCCGTTCAAGGGATACATAAAGGCGTCGAGAGTGAACTGTCGTTGAGTATCTACAGGGACCTGACAAAAGACTTTGAAGGCCTTCGGCCAAGAAGCTTTCTGATCGAAGTTATTAAATACATTGCCATTAATATCGGTGTTGAAAGAATTTATGCGGTAGGGGATGGGTATCGCCACCACCGTCATCCGTATTTTGGCGCTCACAAAGCTCTAGAACTGGCGGCAAATTATGATGTGATCTGGTTAGAGCATGGAGCGACTCCATCAGAGCGCGAAGATTTTTTTGAGATTCCCATGATTCTGTCCAGGAAGCCGCTCGACAGTATTGCTTCAAAAAAACGTGCCATGTATCGCAGGCGCTATGAATTGCTGGATGACACGTTTAAAAAGATAGATGGCGTGTTAATAGGTAGTTATAGCAGCAGCCGTGTGGCTAGTTGACGTTCCTGATACCTGTACTACTGTGGGATTACTTGCAGTAATAATCCACCGCAACGACAACTAAGTCTGGTTCCTATGCGTATCGCTTATTTCATCAATCAATACCCTAAAGTCAGCCATAGCTTCATTCGTCGCGAGATTTTGGCGTTGGAACGTCAGGGGTTTGTGGTGCAGCGCATTGCTCTGCGCGGCTGGGATGCCGAATTGGTGGATGCCGAAGACGTGTCCGAACGCGATAAAACCCAATATGTGCTGCAGGGCGGAGTCAAAGAGCTGTTAGTGCCTGTGCTGCAGGTGCTGCGCGTCCAGCCGCGACGCTTTTTTTCGGCGCTGTGGCTGGCGCTACGCATGGGCCAGCGTGCCGATCGCCCCTGGCCCTATCATTTGGTTTATTTGTCCGAGGCGTGTCGCGTGCTGACTTGGTTGCAGGCGTTTGGGGCCGAGCATGTGCATGCGCATTTCGGCACTAACTCAACCGAGGTGGTGATGCTGGCCAATGTGCTCGGTGGGCCGGCGTACAGTTTTACCGTGCACGGGCCGGAAGAGTTCGACAAACCGCAGTTTATTCATTTGGGCGAGAAAGTTCGGCGCGCGGCCTTTGTCGCTGCTATCAGTTCTTATGGGCGCAGTCAGCTGTTTCGCTGGGTGGCTCATGCACACTGGGCAAGGGTAAAGGTGGTGCATTGTGGGCTGGAGCGCGCGTTTCACGATGTGCCGGCCGTTGCTGTGCCATCCACGCCGCGCTTGGTTTGTGTAGGTCGTTTGTGTGAGCAGAAGGGTCAGCTTTTGCTGCTTGAGGCCGCCCGCATTCTGGCAGCACAAGACGTGGAGTTCGAGATAGTACTGGCCGGCGATGGAGAAATGCGCGCGGAAATCGAAGCCCTTATTGCACTGCATGGCTTGCAGGCGCGGGTGCGAATTACCGGCTGGATCAGCAGCGAACAGGTGCGGGCGGAGATTCTTGCGGCGCGGGCCTTGGTATTGCCGAGCTTCGCCGAGGGATTGCCGGTGGTCATCATGGAAGCCATGGCGTTGCGCCGACCCGTACTGACGAGCTATGTGGCGGGCATTCCCGAGTTAGTGCGACAGGGTGAGAACGGTTGGTTGTTTCCCGCTGGAGCGGTGGATGAGTTGGCGGCGGCACTGGCGGACTGTCTCGCGCAACCTGTCGAGGTGTTGCAGCGGATGGGCGAGGCGGCTTATCAGAGAGTGCTGGAGCGACACGACATCGATATCGAAGCGACCAAGTTGGCTAATTTGTTTAGGGCGCAAGCATGATCACATTACTTAGTTGGCTGTTCAGCTCACTGCTGATACTCATCCTCCTGCCGGTGTTGGTGCTGTTTGTGCAGGTGCTGATGGCTTGCCTGCCTGCACGGTCGCGCTCGTCGGCGCAAGGATCGCGACCGCGGGTGGCGGTGTTGATACCGGCACACAATGAATCCTCGATCATCGTCGCGTCGTTAAATAGCATTCGGCCGCAGTTGCTTTCGGGTGATCGCCTATTGGTGGTGGCGGACAACTGTTCTGACGACACGGCCGCGCTGGCCCGCACGGCGGGCGCCGAGGTGGTGGAGCGCAGCAATGATCAGCAGCGTGGCAAGGGTTATGCGCTGGACTGTGGGGTGCGTCATTTGGCGAGCGATGCGCCGGACGTCATGATTGTTATCGATGCGGATTGCCAGGTGGCCGAGGGTTCTATTGAGCGTTTGGCAATCTTTTGCATCGACTCAGGGCGGCCAGCGCAAGCACTTAATTTAATGCTTGCTCCAGCAGGTTCCGGGCTGAAAGTGCGGCTTGCCGAGTTTGCCTGGTGTGTGAAGAATCGGGTACGGCCGCAGGGTTGGACCCGGCTTGGTTTGCCCTGTCAGTTAATGGGCACGGGAATGGCTTTCGTCTGGCGGGATCTGACGTTGATCAATTTAGCCAGTGGCCACATCGTTGAAGATTTGAAGATGGGCCTGGATTTATGCCGAAGCGGCAAGCCGCCATTGTTTTGCCCCGATGCGCTGGTGACCAGTTATTTTCCACGCAGCGATGAAGGCTTAACTACCCAGCGTACGCGCTGGGAACATGGTCATCTAGGGGTAATCCTTGGGGATACGCCAAAGTTGCTGGTGGAGTCGATTGGCCAGCGTAACGGGAGTCTGCTGGCGATGACGCTGGATTTGCTGGTCCCTCCATTGGCGTTATTGACGTTGGCCTTGGCGGCGGCATTTGGTCTGTCATGGTTGGTATTTATGCTGTCGGGAGCGTTGGCGCCAGCATTGGTAGCTTCTTCCGGGGTGGCAATATTGGGTGTCACTATTTTGCTGGCATGGAGCCAATTTGGTCGCGGGATTATTTCTTTTTCAGCCTTGTTGTATGCGCCGTTTTACGCGCTGAAGAAAATCCCTCTGTATCTCGGATTTTTGCTTAAGCGCCAGGTTGAATGGGTGCGTTCGAAGCGAGATGACAGCTAATGCGTGCTTTATCCTGGCAGCACAGCTGGCAAACGATTACCCAGAAACTCAGGGTGGTCAGCGATGTTGATGACGAGCAAGCCTTGATTGATGCGTTATCCAGAGCTGACGTGACGACAGTGCTTGGGTTCGCGAATGCCCATGCCATGAATCTGGTGGCGGCCAATACCGACTACTTTAACGCGCTGCTGGCTGCGGACGTGTTATTACGGGACGGCTCCGGCATGGCCATCCTGTTTCGTCGCCTCGGCCGAGAGCCGGGGTTAAATATGAATGGCACCGATTTCATTCCCAAATTGCTGGCCGCGTTCAAGGGCCGGCGCGTGGCTTTCTGGGGCACTGAAGAGCCCTTTCTAGCCAACGCGGTGCAGCGTAGCGAGGCGCTATTTGCGGCCAATGTAGTCTCTGCTCACCATGGTTTCGCGTCGGCGGATACTTACATAAACCTTGCCCGGCAGTTTCAGCCGGAACTGGTTGTGTTGGGTATGGGCATGCCGAAGCAAGAAGCCGTTGCTGCCAGGTTAGCCGTCAGCGGCGTGCCCTGTCTGGTCGTGTGCGGAGGGGCAATTCTGGATTTTCTCGGCGGCAAGGTGACTCGTGCTCCGCAATGGGTGCGTCGTCTCGGTTGTGAGTGGGTGTTCAGGCTGATAGGTGAGCCAAAGCGATTATTCAGACGCTATGTGGTGGGTAATCCGATGTTCCTGTTGCGCACATTGATCTGCAGGAATAAAGGAAAGGTGACGTGTTCAAAATAGATGGCGGATTGTATCAGTGTCGTAATTAGGGTTTACCGCACATTTTGAATAATGTGCTCAGTTGTCGAGCTCTCATTTCGAGTAGTCAGGTTATTGATTTGTAAGCTCAAATACCCCTTCCTTGAATTGTGCTAATAACCAAATGAAAGAATACATAGCAGAGTTGATGCGTAAGTTAATATCGCCTTCGATGCGATTTGAGCTAAGGAAAGCTGTTGCCTGGCTGCGGGATATTCTTGGGCGAGCCTGTTTTTGGCGCTGGGAAATTGTCAGGTTCAGACTGCGGGAAGACAGCTTCCACGACATTCTCTATGTGGGCAGGAAAACACAGCGGGAGTTTGTGAAGGTTCTACTGGGCGCTGAATCTCAAGCGGTTGATAGTCAGTTGAAGTTGGACACGTCAGACCGGACGGTGTGGGTCAGTGAAATGCCGACCTTGGGGGCATTGTATGTGCCTCAATATTTGAGTGCTGTCGTTCCGCTGAGCAGGTCAATTGAGGATATTACGGCCAGATACAATACCGAGTTACGTCGAAATCTGCGCAAAAACCGGCTGCGCTATCGTATGAAACAGGCCTTGAACGACGACGAAATTGAAATCGCAGATCGGGAAATGCTTCAGCCCTATGCCAGAGCAAGGCATGGAGCAGCCGCCTCTCAAATTGAATCGCATGAGGTTCAAAGGGTG
Source organism: Pseudomonas sp. NPDC098740 (assembly GCF_044760065.1). NCBI lineage: Bacteria > Pseudomonadati > Pseudomonadota > Gammaproteobacteria > Pseudomonadales > Pseudomonadaceae > Pseudomonas > Pseudomonas sp. NPDC098740. Next base: position 247,290 of record NZ_JBIWAM010000001.1, read on the forward strand.
GCAAAAAATGCCGGACGGCTCGATCTGGTATTGCTGGAGGATGAAATTGTTGCATGCCATCTTGGGAGCGTAATTACCCGGGCAGGAAAACGCTACTGGAGCACGATCCGTTTCGGCTATCCCGATGTTGTATTTTCAGATGCCAAGAAGTTGCGTGAAATCAACTCGATTACCACGTTCATGGCACTTGAATGGGCATCTTGGGTTGCCGGACGGTCCGAGTGACGAGGAAATCGCTAATCGATATCGCGAAATGGGTTTTGGCGGCCTTATCAAAATATACCTCCATTGAGATCGTCCAGGCACTCAGGACTGGCTAATAGGCATGCTTGCCGGAGAAGGCAAACACCGTTCGTACAAGGATGACGAAATCGAGCCATAGCGACCAGTTGTTGATGTATTCAATGTCCGAGTCAACACGCCGGATCATCTGATCTATATCCCTCGTTTCACCACGATAGCCACGTACCTGAGCCAGGCCTGTGATGCCCGGTTTAATGTTGTGACGCGCAAAGTAGCCCGAGACATCGGGCGAGTACTGCACATCGTGTTGAATAGCGTGCGGGCGAGGCCCCACCAGAGACATTTCCCCCATCAAAACGTTGAACAACTGCGGTAGCTCATCCAGGCTGGTCCGCCGAATAAAGGCCCCAACCCTGGTCATGCGCGGGTCATTCTTTTGCGCCTGTTTGACGATGCCGTCTTCAGGCTGATGGACGACCATGCTTCTGAACTTCCAGATCCGAAAAGCTTCTCCACTCCACCCCATGCGCTGCTGACGAAAGAATATGGGGCCGGGGCTATCGAGCTTGATGGCAATGGCGACGGCTACCAGGACTGGCGTTGCAAAAACCAAAATGAGAAAGGCCAGGACTTTGTCTTCAAGATTCTTCAGAAACAGACGCATCCCCATCAGCGGAGTTTCAGACAAGGTCAGCACGGGAATGCCGGCAATTTCGCGAACACTGTGGTTGATCAGGCGCAACGAGAAAATGTCAGGCACCCAGTTAACAGAGATGTGTTTATCGAACAGCCTTAAATAAACGTCCTGGATGACCTCTGAGCCACCCAGAGGGGTCACGAAATAGACGGTACGAATGGCATGTTTAACAACTAACTCATCAAGGTCGGAGATATCGCCCAGTATCGACAGACGTTGCGCGCCTTCCAGACTTTCCTTTCCCCGATCATCGTCCGCGCCAATCAACACACAGCCGACTATGCGCTCACCGAGCCAGGGATTATTGCTGATCTTCTTGTGAAGATAGCTGGCCAGTTCGCCCGAGCCAATGATGAGCGAGTTTTCCAATTGAGTCGGGTGGGCCAAAAACTTCTTCTGCATCTCGCGTGTCGCGAGGTGCAAAAGCAACTGAGCAAAATATCCAAGAACAAATAACTGCCCGACCAATAAACGCGAGTACTGTTCGCTTTGCTTGGTAAGAAAGGCCATGGCAACGAGAAAGCCAAACGTGGCAGTCCATGCTTTCAAAAGCTTGAAGGCTTTGACGGTAAAACCAACATTGCTGCGGTAAATGGCATAGTGGTCGTACACGACGGCCAAAGCCCCCAGCAGCAACAGGAGCAGGATGACATAGGACTGCGTTATGAAGCCGATATGATAATTGATCAAAAACCATGCAACACCGGTCACCGCAACACAATCGAGACCAGCTTGAATAACGATACTGGTACTGCTTCTTCGCTGGAGAACGGAACGGGTACTGTTGGGCTCAAATATCATATTTAGACCTCATGTCTGCCGCCCCTCGCGCTCGATGATGACGCGATTCAGTTCATGCTGCCCTCGCTTGAGAGCGTTGGCGTCACCGTGATTAGCCACCCACCTTCGAAAATTACAGGCTTTGGGAGCATGTGGCGACGCGTGCTTTCACTTTAGCAGTACTGTGAAATCATTCACTGAATCTGCGTAGTTCTGCGTAGTTTAGTAGAACCTCCGGGCCTGAAAAAATGAAGCCCGTCGAGATACCGACCGGCCTACCGCAGGGCGCCGTCTGCGGTGTCTGCAGCAAGGTCGTTCCTTGTCAGCAATCGGGTATGGGGCGCGAGTGTGGTCGCGCAGTGATCGAGGCTTACACCGAGCTGAAATCGGAGTGCATTGCGCACTGATTCCATCGGGGTAAAACGAGACGGCACCCACATTGGGCGCCGTCTTCGTTTTGGCCGATCAGACGCGTTCGAACAACACGGCGATGCCTTGGCCGCCGCCGATGCACATGGTTGCCAGGGCATAGCGACCCTGAACACGGTGCAGTTCGTGAATGGCTTTGGTGGCGATAATCGCACCGGTCGCGCCCACCGGGTGGCCCAGAGAAATCCCCGAACCGTTCGGGTTGACCTTCTCCGGGTCGAAGCCCAGTTCCTGAGCCACGGCACACGCTTGGGCAGCGAATGCTTCGTTGGACTCGATGACATCCAGGTCGGCAACGGTCAGGCCGGCGCGTTTGAGGACCAGGCGGGTGGCGGGAATCGGTCCCAACCCCATCAGCTCGGGCTCCACACCGGCATGGGCATAACCGACCAGTCGTGCGATGGGCTTGAGGCCTTGATCGAGAACCATCTGACCCGTGGCCATGATCAGTGCACCGGCACCGTCATTGAGGCCGGACGCGTTGCCGGCGGTGACGCTGCCGTCTTTTTTGAAGGCTGGTTTCATCTTGCCCAATTGCTCGGCATTGACCTCGGCGCGGACATGCTCGTCCGTCGCAAACGTCACGGTACCTTTGCGGGACGCCACTTCGATCGGCACGATCTGGTCGGTAAACCGCCCTTCAGCAATCGCCCGGGCCGCCCGTTGCTGGCTGAGCAGCGCCAACTCATCCTGAGCCTGTCGAGTGATGCCATAGCGCTCGGCGATGTTTTCCGCAGTAATGCCCATGTGGAAACCGCCAAACGGGTCTTGCAGAGCACCGAGCACGTAGTCGATAGCTTGCATATCACCCATGCGTGCGCCCCAGCGCGCCTGCGGCAACAGATAGGCCCCGCGGCTCATGGATTCGACGCCGCCCGCCAGCGCAGCGCCGGCATCCCCCAACATCAAACTTTGAGCTGCACTGACAATGGCCTGCAAACCAGAACCGCAGAGGCGGTTGACGTTGAAGGCGGGCGTCTCTTTCGGCAGGCCGGCATTCATCGCCACGGCACGAGAGATGTAGGCGTCGCGTGCTTCCGTCGGGATCACATGACCCATCACCACGTGACCGATGTGTTCAGGTGCCAGCCCCGAACGTTCAATGGCAGCGCGGCAAACGTCAGTGGCCAGTTGGATAGGTGGCACATCTTTGAGCGAACCACCAAAGCTGCCGATGGCCGAGCGGACGGCGCTGATAACAAAAATGTCGGATGGGTTCATGCGGGTTCCCCTGGAACAGTCCTGGACTCAAGTGTGCTTTCGCACTGTTATATGGGGGTGAGTCTAGACACAGCGATGATTTTGGCCTATGCCAAAACTGCTCAAGGGGGGTGGCGTTTTTGGCCATTTCAGTTGAAGTCGCTTTTTGACCCGTCTGATTCGGTCAAAAGCGCAGAAAAGGGTCCGGGCTTGATCGTTCTCACTCCGCGTGGGAATGCCGCCGGGGACGCTCCGCGTCCCGCTATCGCCGCAAGGCTTGAGTCCTGCGCAAGGGTGACGCGGAGCCTGGGAACGATCAGTGGGTGCCGGGACCTCATTCATCCAATTGCCGCGCCGGAAAAAACAGCTCGAAGCAGGTGATGCCTTCGCTGCTGCTAACGCTTTAAGCCCCATTGTGCAGCTGCATGATCGTCGCCACGATCGACAGGCCCACACCGTTGGAGTGCGCCGAGCGTGCGCGGGATTCGTCGACGCGGTAGAAGCGCTCGAACAGTCTGGGCAAGTGTTCGGCGGGGATGGTCTGGCCGTGGTTGCGCACGTGCAGGCTGATGCCGTCGGCCGTGGGTGTGGCGCGGATGAACAGCTCGGAGTCGGGCGCGCCGTATTTGATGGCGTTGGCGCAAAGGTTGGCCAGGGCACGGCGCAGCAACATCGGTTCGGCCCAGATCACTCCGCTGCCCTGGGCATCAACGCTGATCCCGGCATCCGCCGCCAGCCCTTCGAAATAGTCGGCCATGCGTTCCATTTCATCGGCAGCATCCAGTTCCTGCCGTTGGCGCAAAGCACTGGCCCGGTCGGTGCGGGCCAGAAACAGCATGTTGTCGAGCATCCGGGCCAGGCGCTCCAGCTCTTCGACATTGGAGGCGAGCAGTTGCTGATAGGCCTCAATACTGCGGTTTTGCTGCAGGGCGACCTGGGTTTCGCCGAGCAGGTTGTTAATCGGCGTGCGCAGTTCGTGGGCCATGTCGGTCGACACCTGACCCAGTTGCACGAAGCCCTTGCCGAGACGGACGAGCATTGCGTTGAACGCCTCGATCATCGGCAGCAGTTCAGGCTGACGGAGTAGCCGAGCTCCAGCAGGCCATTGAGCAGGTAGTTACCGGACTTGGGTTCGTCTTCGACTACGAGGATGTTCATGGGATCTGCCTGGTTCGGTGTCAGCAACATACCTGTCGCGGCGGCGGGCTACAGAGGTCAGCCAGTGGCGCCAGTGTAGCCCGATCCTCTGTGAGTACAGGCGTCTGATCAGTTATCACCAATGCAACCCATGCCCTGGACCTGGTAATCCAGCACGTGCTTGCGACCCTGATGGTCGAGATAAATCAGCTGCGCGGGGACGATGCCGCATTCTTGCGTGATGATATTGCTGGACAGGTCTTTGGCGATATCCAGGTTGACGAAGAAACCGGTCTTGTCGTGGATGACAGGTTCGGCGGTCTGGGTATCGGCAAACGCCGAACCGGTGGCGAGGAGAGCAGCAAAACCGAGGATTAACATTTTCATGATGATTCCCTCTATTCAGGGGCGGGTTGGCTGCCGATGGGTTGCCTGGCAGTGAATTCAGGTTAACCAGGCGATCCGCACAGCCGACCCACAGTTGAATGACAATTTTGTAATGAAACGGCGCCGACGTTACGGTTGGCGACCAGCGGCTTCGAGGATCAGGTCCGCGATTTCTTTTGAGTGGGAGACCAAAGACAGATGGCTCGACGGCAGCTCGATGGTGGTCGCGTTCATGCGTTTGTCGAGGAAGCGTTCCAGGTCTGGGTTGATGGTTTGATCGAGGCTGGAGACCGCGTGTGCAAGCCGGCGGCCTGCAACCGGGTCATCACGACCGACCAGCTCGAGCCATCGGCCCAGGATCCGTGCACCAGCACGACGTTGTTGGCCTTGACCGGGGCGATGTTGCTGGCCATGGCGGAACCGGTGACTGGCGACGCCACTGTATGAGGCGAGGGGGCTGGCTACGCTGACAACTCAATGACAAGTTTGTAATGCACGGCGCGCCTGTCTTTATGCCTGCCTGCCGTATGTCGGGAGTGAGGAACGCCACCCATGAAAAAACTTCAAAACGAAGACTGTCTTTGGGAGTTTGAGCATGAGTGATGATCAAAAGAGCGAAGCCCTGGCGGCCTGGTATCAGCTCCTGAAAGTGCCCGAAATCCGGATGGATGCCGAAGAGCAGTATGACGAGTTGCTCAAGGCTGCCGATGAGATGGAGCGCACCGGTCTCATCAACAGCGTTGAATGGCGCAAGCTGGTTCAAGAGGCGAGCGCAGCTTTTGCCAATGCGACACAAGGGTTGGGGCGCGGAACGTAGTGGTCAATCCCTGGTGATCAAACGTCGCCTGCTGGCTGTTCGGCCTGTTGAGCGAACCACTGCATGATCAGCGAACAGGCTGGATGAGCGGCGGCGGAAGGTTGCAGGTTCAAGGCGTAAATGCCGCGGGTCTTCAAGGGGTGACCGAACGGAACGACGAGCACGCCGCGTTCGAGTGATTCGCCTGCCAGGGTCAGGTCAGTCATGGCGACCCCCAGCCCTCGCGCCGCCGCATCGAGCGCCAACTCGTCGAGGTTGAAGGGGATGTGGCGGTAGTCCTCGAGTGACTGGCCGCCATTGGCATGCAGCCACCGGAACCAGTCATGTTTGTCCGCCGAGCGATGCAACAGCGGGAAACGCACGAGATCGGCCACCGACTCCAACGGCTGGGTGGCGCTGCCCAAGCCTGGGGCGCACACCGGCACCAGCGCCTCTTCGAACAAGGTCAGGCAGTCAGGATCGAGGGACGGCTCGGGCAGATAGAGGATGTAGGCGTCGCTGTCGATGGCTGGCTCCACCACTTCCGTGGCCACGGTTTCGATCGACAGCGAAACCTGCGGATGACTTCGATAGAACTCGCTCAACTTTGGCAGCAACCATCGAACCGCCAGCGACACATGCATGCGTATCCGAAAAGGGCGCTTCTGCGGTGCCAGCCGATCTTCAAGTGCCTTCAGTTGCGCCAAAATACTTCGGGCGGTCGCAAGCACCTGTTCGCCTTCCGGTGTCAGTCGAACACTGCGGCTATTCCTCACGAACATCGGCAAGTCGAAGTGGCTCTCCAACTGCTGGATTTTTCGGCTCACTGCGCTTTGGGTCAGACACAGCTTTTGCGCCGCTTGCGTGAAGCTGCCCGAGCCTGCGACCTCGACCAGCGCCTGCAAGGCCTGGAGAGAAGGAACGTGGTGAATTTTATCCATGCGTTTTTTGAATAGCTCGATGAGTTTATAACGTTGGTTGTATCACTACAGGCCTTATAGATTCTAGCTCTAGCCAGCGCCAGCCGGAAATACTCATGCGATGACGTCATGTGCGGTGCTTGCGGAACGACAGGAAGATGAGGTGATGCATGACCAATGTATGTGGCTGGATTGCGCAGGCGGGGAGTTCACCCGCTCGCGATGCTCTCAAAGGCACGCAAAAAGCCGATTGGCTGATTGTCGGTGCCGGTATCACCGGCCTGTGCGCCGCTCACACACTCGCTGAAATGCACCCTCAGGCGCGGATCGTGATTGTCGACAGACAACGGGCCGCACAGGGCGCCTCGGCGCGCAATTCAGGCTTCGTGGTGGGGCACGAACATCCGGCCAAGGATGAGCTGATCGGCAACCCGGGGTTTGCCGGATTTGAAGTCGACACCTCGATTTCCCGTGCCGCCAGTGACGAAGTGCGCCGACGCATCGCTCGTCTGGGCATCGAATGTGAATTCAGGGAATCGGGCTACTACTTCGCCGTCAACGATCCCGGCAAGTTGACCGATGTCGCGGCCAAACTGACAACGCTACGCGCTGTCGGCGCCTCTGCGCAGTTTCTGGAAGGTGAACCGCTGAGCAAACAACTGGGCACCGCGCATTACCAGGCCGCGATCTGGTGCGGCAATGGCAACGCACTGCTGCAACCCGCGAAATACGTGAAGGGCCTGCTGGATACGCTGCCGGACACGGTGACCCTGTTTGAGAACACCGATATCACCGGCCTGGAGCGTTTGGGCAAAGGGCGTATTCGCGCCAATGGCACCGATGGAAGCATCGAGGCCAGGCAAGTCCTGGTGTGCCTGAACGCGTTCATCCCGCGCTCCGGAATAGAAGACAGCGGGACGTTCCCGATGGAACTCAGCGCCAGCCTGACACGACCACTCAGCGACGCCGAGTTCAAGTCCATCGGCGCGGTTGAGCCTTGGGGCGTGCTGTCCACCCGGCCCTTGGGCGCCACGGTGCGACTGACCCCGGACCGCCGCGTGATGATCCGCAATACGGCGGAATACCGTTCTCGGGATTTATCCGACAGTGAGCTGCTGCACCGTCGCAAACACCATGTGCTCGGCTTGCAACGACGCTTCCCGTTCTTGAACGAGCAGGACATTCAATACACCTGGACCGGACACTTGAGTGCTTCGCGCACCGGGCAACCGTATTTCGCCAAGGTCGACGAAGGTGTGTTTGCGGTGGCCGGCTGCAATGGTTCGGGCGTCGCACGCGGCACCCTTTGGGGACGCTTGCTCGCCGAACTGGCGTCGGGTGCCAGCTCGCCAATCCTCGAATCAGTGATGCGCAGAGCCCAGCCGGGCTGGCTGCCACCGCGGCCCTTGCTCGATATCGGTGCCATGCTTCGAATGCGCGTGGAGGCGGTCAGGGCCAAAACAGAAATCTAGAACACCCGGCGATCAAAGAATAAAAACTCATCAAACACACGGTGATTGAACATGCGCGTCAATAACATTTCCCTGATGGTCGTGCTGTCGACGTTCTCGGCAGCCACTTACGCTGACGAAGTCGTCAATATTTCGAACTGGAACGGCTACATCGCCGACGACACCTTGACCACGTTCACCAAGGAATCGGGGATCAAGGCAACGTACGACATACACGACAGCAACGAAGTGCTGGAATCCAAACTGATGACCGGCAATACCGGCTATGACGTGGTGAGCCCTTCAAACCATTTTCTGTCCCGATTGATCAAAGCCGGGGCGATTCAGAAACTCGATAAAAGCCAGCTGCCCAACTGGAAAAACCTTGACCCGGCACTGATGAAAAAACTCGAGGTCAATGATCCGGGCAATCAATACGGTTATCCGTACATGTGGGGCACGGCGGGTATTGGCTACAACGTCGAGAAGATCAAGGCGATCTTCGGCAACACCGATGTCACCCATTCCTGGAATCTGTTTTTTGATGAAAACAACATCAAAAAGCTGAGCCAGTGCGGTGTGGCGATTATCGATAATCCTACGCAGATCCTGCCGATCACCCTGAATTACCTGGGGCTGCCGCCCCATAGCCACGAGCCGGCGGATTACAAGAAAGCCGAGCAGGCGCTGCTCAAAATCAGACCTTATGTCCAGTATTTCCACGCCTCCAAGTACATCAGCGACCTGGCGAACGGCAATGTCTGCGCGGTGATCGGTTTTAATGGCGACATTGTGCAGGCGGCTGCCAGCGCCAAGGAAGCCAACAACGGCATCGACATCGCCTATTCGATCCCTGACGAAGGCTCGACGCTGTGGTTCGACATGGTGGTCATGCCCAAGAGTGCGCCGCACGAGAAGAATGGCTACGCCTACATGAACTACCTGCTGACGCCGCAGGTCATTGCCAACATCAGCAACAGCATTCATTACGCCAACCCCAACCTTGCGGCGGATGAATATGTGACTCCGGTAGTGAAGCAGGACCTGGCGATCTACCCGCCGAAAAGCGTGCTGGACAAGTTGTTCACCGTCGAGGAACTTCCCGCGGCCATCGCACGGTTGACTACTCGCCTGTGGACCAAGTTGAAAACCAATACCTGATGATCAGGTGTACGCCAATAGCCGACCGCACATCACCACGCTGACCCATAACCCAATCGAAAGCAGCGCCTGGATTTTTGCGATTCCAGGCGCCGCAGTACCCGTGTTCCACTGGGTGACCGAGCGGTATACCCCGACGTGGAAAAGAGCAGCGTTGAGCCCGGCAGTAGCGATCAGGCATAGCTTCAAGATGAAGATGTCATTCGATGCGAAGTCATGGGGATGGGCTGAAAACATCATCAGCCCGGCGGGCACGATCAACAGCAGGGCCAGGATGGACCAGGTCAGGAGGTGGCGAGCCAGGGCTGAAACCGCTATCTCTTTCGACAGCCCGAGCACCCGCAGATCGAACATCACGACGGAGCCGACAAGCACCGTAAACCCGATGATGTGAACCACCTCGACCATCGGATACAGCCACAGGTCGCCCCGCATGGCCGCGCCAAGCTGCGAGTCACCCGCCCAGTCCAGCCAGCTGTTCGGACTCGATCCTGCGCTGGCATCAATGGCCTGCATCACCGCAACTCTGTGGTTTTGTCGCCGACGGTGATGCGTTCGGCGCGCATTTCATCGGGGTTGTTTCGATTCTGATAGCCGACCACGGTGGCCGTGTTACCCACACTCAGCATGTCCCGGGAAAGGCCGCGGTTTTCCATGCGCGAGGGAGGCGCCAGGACGACGTTCCAGGTTTTGTCTTGCGTTTTGAGGCGCACGAACCCGTGTGGATGGGAGTAACCGGATTCTTCTATCGTGCCGTTCAACTGCAGGGGGTTGCTCGAGTCGTATTCGCTCCAGCCGTGATGCGCGAACGCCGCCGTTGCAGCCAGTAACAGTGACAATCCAATGCTGCCGAGCATGCCTTTCATGACAAGTCTCCTGTTGCAGATCATTGATCAACGTGAGTCCTGACGTGTTTTCACCACAGAGGGTTTTTAGAATAGCCCGACATTTTTCAGCACTGCGCCGAGCAAATGTTTCTGAAGAAGTAGATGTTTGAATATCAATAGCTTCCTTGTCGGCTATTTTCTTGTTCCTCACAACAGGACACTCCACAGCCACCCCGCAGCCGACAACCACCAGCCACGGTGGGAGTTTCCAGAACATCAGTGCAACCAGGGCGACCAGTGCCCCGGCGTATCCCGCCCGAGGTTCACCTGCCTGGTTCGAGCGGGTCCGGTTCAATCGTCGCGTGACGATAGTGAATTCGTTAAATGCTGTCTCTCTAACCATGGCCTACGCTTATCCGCAGGCCAATGTTCATTGAACAGGGTTCGCTCCCTGATCGACGTTCACCCCGGCACCTATAAAAACAATGCAATCGGGAGACAACTTATGTCCGCTTTGTTCCGTCGATTCAGCCGCTGCATCGCAACGGCCGTTACCGCAGCTGCGCTCGCAACACCGGCCTTTGCGCTGGACACCGTCAAGTTCATGGCCCCGGGTTCTGTGGGTGGCGGCTATGACCAGACCGCCAGGGTTCTGGGCAAAGCCTTGATCGAGGCCAACACGGCCAAATCCACCACCTTCGAGAACAAGGGCGGAGCAGGGGGGACGTTGGGGCTGGCGCAGTTCGCCAACAGCACCAAAGGCGATCCGAATGCGCTGCTGGTTGTCGGTGCGATCATGGTCACTGCCATTGAACAGAACAAGCCGCAAATCACCTTGAAGGACGTGACGCCGATTGCCCGGCTGTTTACCGAATACAACGTGATCGCCGTCCGCAAGGAGTCTGAGTTCAAAACCCTGGAGGACTTGCTGAAAGTCTTCAAAGACAAGCCGACCAGTATCTCCTGGGGCGGTGGCTCCAAGGGGTCGATCGATCACATCGGCATTGCCGAATTGGCCGCAAAAATGGGTGTCCCGGTCAACAAGGTGAATTACGTCGCCTTCGCGGGCGGGGGTGAAGTCGTTGCTCAGGCATTGGGCGGGCAGATCAAGGTGATCACCGGTGGTTATGCCGAGCTTGGCCAATACATCAGGAACGGCCAGTTCCGAGTACTCGCCATCGGCGCGCCAGAACGCATTGAAGGCATCGATGCACCGACCCTCAAGGAGAAAGGCTACGACGTGACCATCGGCAATTGGCGGGGTGTTTACGGTGCCGCGAACCTCACGCCTGAGCAGCGCAAAGAAGTGATCGACGCTGTCGTGGCCGCCACCAACAGCAAAGTCTGGAAAGACAATATCGACACCAACAAATGGTCACCCAACGTCCTGACCGGCGATGAGTTTGGCAAATTCGTCGACGAAGAGCATGTGCGACTGCGGGCGATGCTGGTCGAGGTCGGGCTGGTTTCGAAATGACTCAGCCTCGCGCAATAGTGCCGGTGCAACTGGCGATTGGCGTCGGAGTGATTGCCATCAGCGCCGTGTTGGCGGTGGGCGCATTCCGGTTTCCTCCCGAGATGGGCTTCGTCATCCTGGGAGCCCACGTCTATCCGTACGCCGTCGCGGTGTTCCTGGGCGTTGTCGGTCTGTTGCTGTGTTATCAGGCCGTCACCGGTGGTTTTCGCGAGCTGGCAGACCACAGCGACGAAGCTGCCCAAGCGCTGCCCGGCGGCAAACTCGGCGCAGCCTGGGTGACGGCGGGGCTTGTGGGGGTGGCCGTGCTGATTAACCTCATCGGCTTCGTATTGGCCGCCGGGCTGCTGTTTGCCTGTTCGGCGCGGGGTTTTGGCAGTCGTCGACCGGTGAAGGACCTCGCTATCGGTATTGCCTTGACCCTGCCGATTTACTGGCTGTTCAACGCCGGGCTAGGGGTTTCCCTGCCGCCCCTTGTCAACGCCTGGATCTGACCCGGGCCAAAGGAGGTAATCAAGGTGGAAACTCTCGCGAACCTGGCCATTGGTTTTTCCGCTGCGCTGACACCGATCAATTTGATGTGGGGCTTTATCGGCTGTTTGCTCGGCACCGCCATTGGTGTCTTGCCGGGTATTGGGCCGGCGCTGACGGTGGCGCTGCTGCTGCCGATCACCGCCAAGGTCGATCCCACGGGCGCCCTGATCATGTTCGCCGGTATCTATTATGGCGCTCAGTTCGGAGGCTCGACCACTTCCATCCTGCTCAATACGCCCGGTGAATCGTCCTCCATGGTCACGGCCCTGGAAGGCAATCTCATGGCGCGCAACGGCCGGGCAGGACCGGCCCTGGCAACGGCCGCGATAGGGTCATTTGTTGCCGGCACCATCGCGACGGTGTTCCTGACGTTGTTTGCCCCGATTGTTGCCACGCTGGCGCTCAAGTTTGGTCCTGCCGAGTATTTCGCAATTCTGGTGTTGTCCTTCACGACGGTGTCTGCGGTACTCGGCGCTTCGATGCTGCGCGGTTTTGTCTCGCTCGGGATTGGGCTGACCATCGGCTTGATCGGCCTGGACTCGACATCGGGCATTGCCCGCTACACCTTGGCGGTGCCGGAGTTGGTTGATGGCATCGAAGTCGTGCTCGTGGCGGTCGGTTTGTTTGCAGTGGGTGAAGCCTTGTACAGCCTGCTTTATCAAAAAGAAGAAGCGTCCGGTCGGCACCGCTTGACCTCGTTGTGGATGACGCGCTCTGACTGGAAACGCTCGGTCCCCGCCTGGCTACGGGGCACGTTGATCGGCTTTCCCTTCGGGTCGATTCCGGCCGGTGGCGCTGAAATTCCGACGTTCCTGTCCTATTCGGCGGAACGCAAATTGAGCAAGTACCCGAAAGAGTTTGCGGGCAACAAGGGCGAGGGGGCGATTGAGGGGGTTGCCGGTCCCGAGGCGGCCAACAACGCGAGCGCGACGGGTTCTTTGGTGCCACTGCTGACGCTCGGCATCCCGACGTCCGCCACCGCGGCGATTCTGTTGGCCGCGTTCCAGAACTACAACCTGCAGCCGGGGCCGATGCTCTTCCAGACTTCAGGGGAACTGGTTTGGACCCTGGTGGCCTCGCTGTATGTCGGCAACGTGATCCTGTTGGTGTTGAATCTCCCGCTGGTGGGCCTGTGGGTCAAGCTCCTGCAGATTCCCCGGCCGTACCTGAACGCCGGCATTCTGGTGTTTGCCACCATTGGCGTGTACGGCATGCGCCATTCCTCCTTCGATCTTTTGCTGATGTTGGCGATTGGTTGGGGCGGCGTATTGATGCGCCGTTTCGATTTTCCCGTCGCACCCGTGATCGTCGGCATGCTGCTGGGGCCGATGGCCGAAAAGCAGCTGCGCAATGCGTTGTCCATCAGCGAGGGAGACTGGCTGGTGTTTGTGACGCAACCGATATCGGCCGCGTTCCTCGCGCTGACGCTGCTGGTGCTGGTGATCCCGCACCTGCTTCACGCCCGCGGTATCAAGTTGCATGAGGACGATTGAGCGAACTGGCCAGCGCAGCCTGCCGGGAAGGCAGGCTGCACGGGTAATGCTGTTCGCTTAAGCTCGGTGTTTCCAGGCATACACATGCGTAGCGAGGGGGCGGTGGATCAAGAGCGAGGCGGCCGACCTGTATTTTGTTGATCGTGTGCATATCCATTCCTGCGGTAACGGCTGCTTAGGGTTCCGCCCTTACGGCGGGTCACTTTGGAAAAGAACCGGAATGCCGGCCCAGCCCAAAGTAACCAAAGGGTTCTTGCCCCTTTCGTTCGGCCCTTCGCCTAGGCTCAGGGTGCCCTCGCTCCGGTCCTGCTCCGTGGGCCCGCCGCCATCGGCCATCCATGGCCGGGGGCGGCTAACCCGGCATCCATGCCGGGTTGCCCACTGCGCAGAACCTCCATTCGGCCTCTCGAGGGGGCGTGCACCGCAAACGCCAAAGCGAGGCGGCCTACCGGCCGACCTGGCTTCAAATGAACGCATTTCCCTGTAGGAGCTGTCGAGCGAAGCGAGGCTGCGATCTTTTGATCTTGCTGTGGCTGTGGCTGTGGCTGTGGCTTTTGATTTTGATCTACTGCCCCTTTCCCAGAGGCCGAACGCAGGCGTTGCGCAGGGGGCACCGCGGCAAGGATGCCGCGGTAGCCGCCCCCGGCCATGGATGGCCGATGGCGGCGGGCCCCCGGAGCAATGCCTTCGTTACGGCATGCCGAGCCTGGGCGAGGCACCGAATGGCGGGGCAAAGCGCTTTGGTTACTTTCGCGCTTTTCGAAAGTGACTCGCTGTAAAAGCGAAACCGCTAGCCGCCGTGACCGCAGAAACGGATATGTACCCCAACCTTAAGTGAACAGCATTAGGCCGCACGAGGTGCTTTGGCTAAACCAGATTGATCGTGACGTCGATGTTGCCACGGGTCGCTTTGGAGTACGGGCACCGCTGGTGGGCGCCATCCACCACCGCCCGTGCGACAGCAGGGTCCAGACCCGGAAGGCTGACATTAAGGCGCGCCTGGAGGAAAAAGGCGTCCTCGGTCTTGCCCAGGTCCACTTCGGCATCGACGGCAACGTCGCTCGGCAGGGTCACCTTTAATGCCACAGCCGCCTTACCCATTGCACCGATGAAACAGGCCGACCAACCCGCAGCCAGCAGCTGTTCGGGATTGGTGCCACTCCCTGGCGAGCCAGGCGCGGAAAGCTTGACGTCCAAACGTCCATCGTCGCTACGCGACTCGCCGTTACGGCCTCCGGTTGTGTGGGTCTTGCCGGTGTAAAGCACGGTATCGATTTCATTGATCATGAGGTGGCTCCTGCTGGTGTGTTGGGCTCTTTAGCCTGGGTTCATCGGAGAACGCCAGGTGTGCGACGCCGCCCACTTTTTCACCTTCATGTAATCCGTATGTGTCCTGATCCGGCGATTGTGTATTGCTGTGTAAGATCGCCAGCGAACATACAGAGCGATACAAATCATCTTGCCTCCTGACCCTTCGCAGATGCGCGTGAAGCCGTTATTCGCGAGGGGCCGTTACGCCGTTTTTGGCCTCACCATCACCCTCGTTTAGGCAGTTTCCAGTCTGGCCGAATGAAATGGCAGGTGTAACCGTTGGGGTAGTGTTCGAGGTAGTCCTGATGTTCCGGCTCTGCTTCCCAGAACGGGCCTGCGGGAACGATTTCAGTCACGACCTTGTCGGGCCACAAGCCAGATGCATCAGCGTCGGCCACCGTATCCTCGGCCACCTGCTTCTGTTCATCGTTGAGATAGAAGAGTGCCGAGCGGTAGCTCATACCCACATCGTTGCCCTGACGATTCGTCGTCGTCGGGTCGTGGATCTGAAAGAAAAACTCGAGGATCTGGCGATAGCTGATCTGCTCCGGATCGAATACGATCTCGATCGCTTCCGCGTGCGTGCCATGGTTGCGGTAAGTCGCATTGGGTACATCGCCGCCCGAGTATCCCACCCGCGTGGATACTACGCCGGGGTAGCGTCTTAGCAGATCCTGCATGCCCCAGAAGCAGCCACCGGCCAGGATGGCAGTTTCAGTTCTCGTCGTCATATACGGTCCCTCCCATCAGTGAATTTGGGATCAGGTATCAATGTACCTCATGCGCTTTCGCTTTTTGGCCGAAAGCGCTCACTCCGTCCGCGGCCACCGATCCTCGATTGCATACCACGGCGCTTTCGATGCAACGCACACGTGTTTCTGTTTTTCACTCAGAAACGGCGTATCCACCGTGCCTATCGCCACGGACATCCAATCCGAATACTCACCTTTGGAATCAGACCAGAACAGCGAAGAGCCGCAGTCGCCACAGAACTGGCAAATCGAAAGCAAGCGGGCGTGCAATCACCGAATGAGCTAATTCTTATAGTGATGCCCTGACCACTAATGGACAATCAACTGGCTGAGCTCCCGATACCTCAATGGTCTCGATCAGGTGCCGGGCAGCCTTACGACCGATCTCGTAGTACGGCAGTTGCACCGTCGTCAACGGCGGGATGAACAGCTCAGCGATACCGATCATGTTGTCATAGCCGAGCACGGCGACATCGTCGGGGATTTTCAGGCCTCGGCCCAACAACAGCTGATAGGCACAAAACGCAATGCGGTCGTTGCCACAGATCAGAATGTCAAATTGGGGACGACCATCAATGATGTGCAGGTCGAGGATGGCTCCGGTTTCACCATAGGCATCATGATCGGAAAGGTCGTATTGCAGGAGTGCGTCAGGCGCAAGGCCGAATGCCTGACAGGCACGCAGCAAGCCTTTTTGTCGCAGGTCCCAGGCCAGACTCTGTTTTGGCAGATTGATACACAGAGGGCGCCGATAGCCTTGGCTCAACGCGTGATGTACGGCTCGATACTGCCCCGTTTCGTCGTCGGGCACATAACTCACCAGGCGACTGTCATCCGCCAGGCAATTGGCGAGTACCAGGGGTTTGCTCTTCAAGCGCTCGGGAATGCACACCTGGCGAAATCCCATGGCGCTGAAGATCAACCCGTCGGGACGGTGCGACAACATCAGGTCGATGTTCTGGTCGGTGGGCGGGTTGCTCAACAGGTTAAGGATGAACACATTCCAGCCCGCCTGCTGTGCGGTCTGTTCGATGGACAGCAGCAACTCGACCGCGAACGGTGTGGTCGCGGTGTCCAGCGCGAACACACCGATGGTGCGCGACTGGAGGTTGTCGCCGCGCATCCTGCGCGCCGACAGGCTCGGTACGAATTGCAGTTCATCAATGGCGCGACGTACCCGCTGAAGGGTTTCGGGGCTCAGTTTTTCCGGGTTGTTGAGCGCTCGAGAAACCGTCATCAGGGATACGCCGGCCAGTTGTGCAACGTCTTTCACTGAAGTCATGCGAGGCGAAACCGGTCAGGTTGACGCAGAATCATGACACATGGCCCGCGCTTCTCGCGACTCGAATGACGCTGCTCATAGCCATCCCGAGGCGAGCGGCCATGCTCTGGGAATGGAGACACGTCCGCCACTCCCGCTTGCAAGGAGCTTCACGCCCAGACTGTCAGGCCGCGGATAGAGGCGACTGCTGAGGCTGAAGCGTCCGTTTTCGTCGAACACCTCGATGGACGAGCGATCGAGGAACACACGCAGTTCCAGCTGCCCTTGTGTTGGGTCTATCGCCACGCTGCGCTGACCGGTGACTTGCGCACCCGAGCGACTGCGGTCAAGCACCAGACGCTGCAGTGATGCATCGTAGTAGAGCAGGGTTTCTTCATGGCCATCATCGCTGCAGCGCAAGGCAATTCCCAGATGGCCGTCGCTGCAGCCGAGCAGATCCAGATGCACATGGATTTCGAGCATGTCACCATTCACTTCCGGCACCCACTGGGTTCCCGACTCACCCCACCAGAGCGTGCCCGGCAATGGCGCTTTGCGCAGAGCGGTGAGCTCCTGTGCCGGATACACGCAAAGGCGATCGGCGCACAGTTCAAGTTCGCGCGGCAAACTGAGCATGCCGCACCAGTGATGGGCCTTGGTCGGCATCGGGCTTTCCCACATGTCGAGCCACGCCCACACAAGGCGTCGACCATCGGCGGCCAGTAGCGTTTGCGCTGCATAGAAATCATGACCGTTATCCAGCTCGATAAAAGGCCCGCCCGTGAAGTGCCATTCGTTGTCGAGTCCGCCCACTCGGTAACCCGTCTGGTACTTGTTGAGCCGTTCGTAACCTTGGGGTGACATGCCTTGGGGGGAGTACAGCAGCACATCGCGCCCGTTCAGTCGGAACAGATCCGGGCACTCCCACATATAGCCATCGCCCTCGCTGCCGCTAGACACATAGTCGAGGAACTCCCAGGTGTGCAGATCGGTGGAACGGTACAGCGGGAGCAACGGCACATCGCCCAGACGTGCGCCGGCAATCAGGTACCAATCGTCATCTTCCTGCCATACCTTGGGGTCACGGAAGTGCATGATCGTGTCTTGCGGCGCGGTCTCGATGACGGCGCCATGCTTGACGAACCGGATGCCGTCGATACTAGTGGCCAGGCACTGGACTTGACGGATCGAGCGCTCGTCACCCACTTCCCCCAGCCAGGTGTGCCCGGTGTAGATCAGGGCCAGGGTATCTCCACACACCACCGCGCTACCGGAAAAACAACCGTCACGGTCGAAGTCATCGCCGGGCGCCAGCGCAATGGGCAGATGCTGCCAGTGGACCAGATCGGCACTCTTGGCATGCCCCCAATACATCGGGCCCCATTTCGCTTCGAAGGGGTGGTGTTGATAGAACACGTGGTATTCGCCACGAAAGTACACCACCCCGTTAGGGTCGTTCATCCAGCCCGCAGGAGGGGCAAGATGATAACCGGGCCGATAATCGTCGATGACGTGAGACAGACCATCACTCAGCGCATGCTGCGCAAGGTCAAGGGCGGAAGACATTGGGTCGTTCATGGGATTCAAATACACAGTCATAGGGCGCTTGCTCGTGCCGAGCGCAGAGAGACGCCATCCGGCAGGGTTTCAATGGCTTGTGGGTGGCGCCTCAAGGCCGCGCCGTCGGCGTCGAACAGGTGCAGGTTGTCGATGTCCAGCTGCAGCTCAACCCGATCGCCCGCTTGCCATCCGGCGCTGACTTCGCAACGACAGATCAGTGGCTCGTCTTGACCTGTCTCGAGGTGCACATAGGTTTCGCTGCCCAGGTATTCGACCGCGGTAACGACGACGCCAGCGGCTCCATCCGCCGCCTTGAGCGACACATGCTCCGGGCGAATCCCCAGGCTCAGCTGCGTGCCCGTCGTCAGGTTCGAGCTGTCGAAGGGCAGGGGTGTGATACCCCATACGAGGGTATCGACCAGGCTGGTTTCGCCTGACGTCTGCAGGCGCGCCGGCAGAAAATTCATTCTGGGCGAACCGAGGAAACCGGCGACAAAGCGACTGGCCGGGCGTTCATAGAGTTCGCGCGGTGAGCCGACCTGTTCTACGCGGCCGCCATTGAGCACGACAATTTTGTCGGCCAGGGTCATCGCTTCAACCTGATCGTGGGTGACGTAGATCATGGTCGAGCCCAGCCGATCATGCAGTCGGGCAATTTCGTTGCGCATCTGCACCCGCAAGGACGCATCCAGGTTGGAAAGCGGCTCATCGAACAACAAAATGTCCGGTTCCCGGGCCATGGCTCTGCCCATGGCCACACGCTGACGCTGCCCACCGGACAGTTCCTTTGGCTTGCGTTGCAGCAGTTTGTCCAATTGCAGGATTTGCGCCGTTTTCAGCACCCGCTCGCGCAAGCTGCTCTTTTCAGTCTTGGCCAGTTTGAGGCCAAAGCTGATGTTGTCGTAGACGCTCATGTGCGGGTACAGCGCATAAGACTGAAACACCATGCCGACACCACGCTCGCGCGGTTCGAGGTCGTTGACCCGACGCCCGTCTATCAGCAGGTCGCCGGCGCAGATCGAGTCCAGTCCGGCGATCAGTCGCAGCAGGGTCGACTTCCCGCAGCCCGAAGGGCCGACGAACACCACGAATTCACCCACCGCGATTTCCAGGCTGACGTCGCGAAGAATCCGCATGCCGCCCAATTGTTTGTTCACATTGTCCAGTTTCAATTTGATCACGATGCTGTTCCTTGTCTTTGTTGGGCATCAACCCTTTAACGCGCCGGCAGTGAGACCGGAAACGATTCGGCGCTGGAAGATCAGCACCAGAATCACCAGTGGGACGGTGACCACCACCGAGGCGGCCATCAACAACCCCCAAGGCAACTCATGGGGACTGCCACCGGAAATCAAGGCGATGGCGACCGGAACCGTGCGTTGCGTGTCGGTGAGGGTGAAGGTCAGGGCAAACAGGAACTCGTTCCACGCTGCGATGAAGGCCAATAAGCCGGTGGTGACCAGTGCGGGCCAGAGCAGCGGCAACAGCACGCGGGTCAGCGTGACCCAGGGCGAGGCGCCATCCATGATTGCCGCTTCTTCCAGTTCATGGGGCAGTTGTCCCATGAACGTGGTCAGCACCCAGACGGTGAAGGGCAGGGTGAAAATCGTGTAGCTCAGGATCAATGCCCAGGACGTGTTGTACAGGCCCAGGGCGCGGATCACTTCGAACAGCCCCGACAGTACAGCGACCTGGGGAAACATCGACACGCCGAGAACCATCATCAGTACCGTGCCACGCCCACGGAATTTCACCCTTCCCAAGGCATAGGCGGCAGTCACACTGAGGAACAGCGCCAGCGTCACCACGCAAAGCGCAACCACCAGCGAGTTACCGATAGCCCGCAGGAATGAGGCTTGGTGGAGTACCGCCGCGTAATTGGAGAAGTCGGGGCTTTCGATCCAGTAGCTCACCTCGAACAAAGCGCTGGACGGCTTCAGCGAAGTCACGATGGCGTAGTAGAAGGGGAAAACCGCATACAGCAGCAACACCCCGATCAGACACCAGAATCCGAGGCGCACCAGCGCTTTTTTCAGTAGGCGCAGGTTCATGACCGGACCTCCAGTTGACGGCGTCCGAGGTAGAGATAAAGCATGGCAATTACCGCAACCACCAGAAACAACAGCGTCGAGGCCGCGCTGCCGTAACCAACGTCCTGGAACTCCACCAGGTGCTGGCGGGCATACACCGACATGCTCATGGTGCTCGATGAGTTCGAGGTCAGCACATAGATGACGTCGAAAACCCGCAGGGAGTCGAGGATGCGGAAGATCGCCGCCACCAGCAACGCGGGCATCAGCAATGGCAGCGTGACACGCCAGAACACCCTCAGCGGATGAATGCCATCGACCCTGGCGGCTTCGTAGCAATCGCTCGGCAACATCTGCAAGGCAGCCAGCATCAGCAGCGTGACAAAAGGGACGGTCTTCCAGACGTCGACGATAATCACCGCCCACATCGACAGGTCCGCATCTGCGGTCCAGGCCAGGGGCGCGTCAATCAGGCCGAGGCTCAGCATCAGGTGATTGATGATGCCGAACTGGTCATTAAGCATCCATGACCAGATCTTCGCCGAGACAATGGTAGGAATTGCCCACGGAATCAGAATCAACGCGCGCACCAGAGAGCGGCCGGTGAACTTGATGTTCAGCAGCAACGCCACCAGCAGTCCCAGTACGACTTCCAGTCCCACCGACACCACGGTGAAATGCAAGGTGTTGCGCACTGCGTTCCACCATTGAGGATCGACCAGGATGCCCGACCAGCTGGAACCGTTGTGGAACAGATAATTGCTCAAGCCGACGAAGGATCCGCCACCAGTGTCCGCCAGGCTGGCGTCGGTCAGGCTGAACCAGAATGTGCGCAGTAGCGGCCAGGCCGCCACCAGGGCCAGACACAGCAACATCGGCGTCAGAAATAGCCAGGCAGCGCGTACGCGGCGACGTTGTACGGGCGTTTCTCTGGTGAGCAGGAGCTCGTCACAGGGGGCATGGGTAGTAGAGACAGACATGGTGATTTCCTTCCTTGTGGCTTACCAGTTCCGGCGTTTGATGCGCGTGAGTTCGCTTTCCAGTTCGGCCAGCGCCTGATCGACAGGCAACTCGCCCGCCAGCACGCCATGCACTCGATCGAAGAACGCATTGGAGACTCGTGGATAGCGATCGGCAGTTATGGATGCGGGGCGCATGACCCCATCGTTGAGAATGCTGAACAGCTGACTGTAATAAGGCATTGCCGCGAGCAGTTCGGGATCTTGATAGAGCGACTCGATAACCGGGTTATAGGCACCGATCAGGGCACGATGTTTTTGCTCTTGGGCACTGGTCAGATAGCTCACCAGCTCTGCGGCAAGTTTTGGATGGGCGCTGTAACGCGATACCGCCAGGCCCCAGCCACCGACGGTGGATGCATGGCTGCCGGTCTTGCCGCCCCGGGGCAGGGGAGCGACCCCAACCTTGTCTTTTACGGCACTGTCCTGGCTTTGCACCAGGGCCCAGACATAAGGCCAGTTACGCATAAACAGCGCATTTCCCGATTGGAATACGCCACGTCCTTCTTCCTCGGTGTAATTGAGTACGCCACGCGGGGAGATGTCTCCTACCCAGCTTTTCGCCAGGGCCAAAGCAGTTCTTGAGGCCTGACTGTTGACCACGATGTCACCTTGTGGATTGACCAGTCCGCCTTCCGGTTGGCTGCTGATCCACTCCAGCGCATTACACGTCAGACCCTCGTAGGCGCGTCCCTGAAAGATGTATCCCCACACATTGGCGTTCCCGGCGTTGCGCTCAGCCTGTTGAATATCCTTTGCGGTAGAGGTCATTTCCTCCCAGGTCTGGGGAACCTGCTTGTCGTACTTCTCGAGCAAGTCCTTGCGGTAATACAGCAGGCCTGAATCGGTGAACCACGGCATCGTCACCAGCCGTCCGTTCACCGTGGCGTTATCCACCTGTGCCTGGAAATAGCCTTGGGTCGCGTTGGCGGGAAGCACCTCGCGCAGATCCATCAGATGTTTGGCCAGCATTCCCGGCCACACCATATCGATTTGAATGATGTCGATGTCAGTGGACTGCGCACTGAGGATCTGTTGGTAGAACGACAACCTCTCGGTCGCCGAGTTAGGCGTGGAAACTACCTCGACGTTGTTGCCAGTCTGTTTCGACCATTCCTCGACAGCCTCCTTGCAGAGTTGTAATTCAGCACCCACCGCACCGCACGAGATCGTCAAATCCACTGCGCTCGAGACAGACGGAAATCCGGCACAGAGGGTGAGCAGTGCTGCTGGAAGGAGAGATTTCAGCTGTTTCATAGAGCCCCCTTTATTTTTGTTTTTAGAAAAGTTAACGTTAACATCGCCAAATGTAGCAGCGTATTTGCGATGAGGCATCCTTTTTTTCGTCGATTGCGACAATTCACAACTCACGAAAAATGGCCGGTCGCGGGAACAAAACAATAAAAACAAAACAGGGAAATCCACATGCAGAAAGCATCAGGCTGGCTACTCGCAGGCGTGCTCGGCACATCGGCGGCAACCTCTCAGGCCGCGACTCTGGAAGAACGCATGGCCGCGTTTGAAGCTCGTACCAGCGCAGCGGAAAAGCGTGCAGCCGCAGCCGAACAGCAAACCCAGGCACTTGCCAGGGAGCTGCAGCAGATCAAACTGACCACTCCCGCCTTGCAGTCCGTTGCGTCTACCGCAGCAGCCCTTTCGGCGCCTGCTTTGGACACTCGACTGGCAAAACTCGAAGCCCGTCAGCAAAGCATGGAAAAGCAGGGCAGCAGCGGACACCTCACTGACGGCTTCAGCTTCAAGGGCTACGCCCGCTCCGGATTGCTGATTAACGATGGGCTTGGTGGCGGTCGTGGCGGCCCATATACAACCCCTGCTGGTTCAGTCGGTGGTGCCGTCGGGCGACTGGGTAACGAAGACGACACCTACATGCGCATAGACCTCTCGAAAGAATCCTATGCGCAGAACGGCACCCGTTCAAAATTCACGGTGTCCATCGCCGATGGAGTGGAAAGCTCCAATGACTGGACGGCCGACGAAAGCAACCTGAACGTGCGGCAGGTATTTACAGAGCTCGACCATCTCGCTGCCTTCAAGGGCAATTCAGTGTTCGAGAACGCCACCTTGTGGGCGGGCAAGCGATTCGATAGAGACAATTTCGATATCCACTGGCTGGACTCGGACATCGTCTTTCTGGCCGGTACGGGGGGTGGTATCTACGACGTGCAGATGAACAAGAACTGGAGCTCGAATTACTCCTTGATCGGGCGTAACTACGGAGATTTCAGTGAGGGCGGTGTCAATGCCGATGTGGAAAGCTACATCCTGACCTCCAACCAGTTCTTCGATAATGGTCAGTGGCAGTGGATGTTCAATGGCATTGGCTCAAAGAAAAACGACTTCGGCACTCGCCGCAATGAAGCGGGCCTGACGCCTGCGGATTCCGGCTTGCACAGCATGCTGGCCAATCACCAGAAAAACTTTTTCGGCAGGGAAGGCTTCTTCAAAACGGCACTGCTCTATGGGCAAGGTCTGGGGGCAGAGGTCAAGAACATCGGTTCGGATGGCGAACTGATCGACGACGCCCGCGCTCTGCGTCTGGCGCTTTATGGTGAGACACCAATTGCACCGGGCTGGCGTATCGGCCCCAGCTTGTTGGCCGAACAGAGCAAGGACAGATACGTCAAGGGTGACGACTACCGCTGGATGACCCTGAACGTGCGGTTGGCCAATGAAATCAACAGCAATTTTGAGATGGCCTACGAAATGAGCTGGCAAACCATGGACCTCGACCCCAAGGGCTACATGCAACGCAATGCGGTCGACGGTAACTTCTGGAAATTCACGGTCGCTCCGACATTCAAGCCTGACTTTGGAGACCTTCTCACACGTCCCGAATTGCGAGTGTTCGCAAGTTTCATGAACTGGTCTTCGGATCTGGACAGATACAGTTCCACAGACAACTTCGGCAAGACGGACTTCAACGCCGGAGGTGTGTGGCAATACGGGATACAAATGGAAACCTGGTTTTAATAGTTGAACGCGTCCGGCCGATCAGCCAGCAGTTATCCCTACGACAAAAAATTGAGGAAATGACGATGGTATTGCCTCGCGCAGTAGTATTTGGCGAAGCCCTGACTGACCTTGTCCAGGGTGTCCCTGGACAGTGGAAAGGCTATCCAGGCGGCGCTCCCTGGAACGTGGCACGAGCGCTAAGTCGCTTGGGCGTCAGCAGCGCCTTTGCGGGTTCTATCAGTACGGACTCTTTGGGCGACGAGATAGCCTGGCAATCAGAGACGGCAGGCCTGGATATGCGATTTATCCAACGGGTAGACCGAGATCCCTTGGTCGCCATTGTTCCATCGAGCCGTCCGCCAAGATACTTTTTTGCTGGAGAGGCCGATCTGTTTTTTGATCCAGATCTGATGCCCGAAGGATGGAGCAACCAAGCAGAGCTGTGTCATTTCAGCTGCATCAGTTTGGCTCGACAGCCACTCGCAGACAGGCTGGTTAAAATTGCTCAGCAGGCCAAGGAAACCGGTAAACGGATTAGCTATGATCCGAACTGGCGCAATTTAATGGATAGCCATTATCGGGAGCAGACCTTCCCTACGATGACTACTCTTGCTGACATGATTAAGCTTTCCGACGAAGACCTTCGGCAAATTTATCCAGGGCTGACCGAGCACCAGGCAATGGATGAACTTCGCGCTCTTAATCCTCAGGCACAGATCCTTTTTACCCGAGGGGAACACGGGATGGTTCTCCACACCCCGGACAGCCAACTCGAGCAGCCAGCTATTGCCGTGAAAGTGGCAGACACGGTTGGAGCAGGAGACGCTTGTATGGCTGGTTGGTTGGCTGCGGAGTTGCTGGGGATCGCAGACTTGGGAGAGCGCTTGCGATTTTCAGCGGCTTGCGCATCCATATCTTGCCGCCATGCCGGAGCCCATGCTCCTGCGCTAGCTGATGTGGAAGGTTTACTGGAGCTGCTAACACATACCTGACCATGGCCTTGTCCTGAGCCGTTGGCTTGCTGGTGTAGGGCTTTCGTTCTGATTCAGGTTTGGCTGCATAGGTCGTTACCGCTTCAGGATCGCGCTGTAGCTTTTCTTGAACTTGAGACTCCAGCATCGTACGAAGATGTGTGTGCCTTAACCCTGATTCATTCGATAGGTCGTCGCGCCCCAGTAACGGTTACCGTTGCTTTTTTTGCGAGTCCATCCGGCAGCTTCCAACTGCTTCGCGATCATTCGATTCATGAATCCATGACCGAGCAGAAGCACTGCCCCTTCGCTGGTAAGGGACTGAAGTCGTTGAGCTGCCGTATTAGCTCGTGTTCTGGCCTTACGGGCAGACTCGACCTTCCCTGAGAACCCGCACAACCATAAAATTCGAAGAATAAATGCCCACGTAAACGGTGAAAGGCGCGGCAGTGTCCATCGTCCATAGGGCAACTGCGCCTCGCAGAAAATCTCATCTATAAGGGTGGGCTGAAGGCCCAGCGCCCGAACAGATGTCAGCGCCCGGGGCGCACTGCTCGACACGATCACTTTGGCGGTAACGGCCAGCTCCATGGGGACGCGATAGTATCAATCACAATGAATTACTGAAAGTGGAAGGGGTGGTGGTCAATCAGTTCACCGGGCATACCGGCTTGCACCAAAATCTCGTTGATGAGCTGTTGGCAGAAGGTTTGCCTGTGCTACCGGTTTACCTGAGCAGCTCCGTCAAGATGCGCGAATCTCACGAAGTTTCAGTACCCATCATCCATTTGGCCCCTCGGCATAAGCTTTCTCGGGAGTTTTTTTGTTTACTGGATGCTCTGGAGCGAGCCGCTTAGCTTCATCAATGACGGGTTGCTACAAGGGTAATCGACCCCTCTGGTTGTCCCTCCAGCTAGCGTCAAATGAGCCGGAGCCGGTGATTCAAGCCAGTTCGTGCAGCTGAAATACTGACGAAACATTCTGGCCATATGATTCGCGTCACTGAAATCCAAGGAGTTGGAGATGAATCGACCATCAAGAAGCATGCGCAAACTGCTCGACTCCGTCGCCACTAACAATGAGGTAGCGGCGCTCGATATGATGCGCGCAGTAGAGCAGCTTCAAGACGAAGTGCTACGCCAACGGTTGCTCAACATGATTCACCGACTTAACCAGGACGCTATTGACTTACGAACGGCGCGTGACAATATCCAGGGCGCAGCCATAAAGCTCGCGTGATCGGTCTCGGTGACGTCTCTTGGTCTGTATGCCGCACTGGTCTCTTGGGCCAAGGGCGTGTTGACCCGTCCCGAGCTATCCCGGTGGGTCAGCCGGGTAGTTGGGTCGACGTTCATCTGCTTCGGAGCAGCCATCCTGACCATGCGTCGACAGGCTGCATAAGAGGAGGGCGGTTAGGTACCGATTACCGCAGCACAGGCGCCAAAACATCACTACTGAGTTGATGCAGAGCCTGCCTCTTTCAAGCCAGGGTAATCATCGAGCGCAGGGCTAGACTCACCATCGTCCATTGGCTCGCGCACTGATTTATGTATCACTCCGGCTTCAGCATCCGCACGCATCTGATCGAGCTCCCTGTGAAATGCCTTTTGGGTACATGCCTGGGATGATTCCGTGATCGACAGGAACGCAGGCAGTGAGAGAGTACAAAGCTACGATCCCTTTTCGATTTCCAGCGTGCTGATCATTGGTTGTTGACATCTACATGGATATCCATGGCTGGATCGGCTTGAACGCATAAGAATGGTGATGTGATAAAGGTGATTGAAAGCCTTATCTCCTTGAACGCGAGAGTTCGGTCTATAGCTAGTCCGACAGGTAGTAGGGACACCTTATGTATGGCTGCTTGGCGTACGTAAGGATATGCTGCCCCCCGACTTCATATATGCCAATAAAAACCAACCACAGTGACGTTATGAGCCAACCAGAGACGCGTGCGACTGCCCTAACGCTGTATCCAGAGGACTCCCGCGAGGCGGCGGCTCTGCTGAAGCAGGCCGTACCACTGATGGTGCGTCACAACATTCCGCCAAATCCCGTGCACTATGCTCTCTGGTACACCTACAGCAAAGGTCAGGAGCCAGAGCTTAATCGTCATCTGGACAGGCTGGTCAAAGACTTCGACTGTTTCCCTCCCGAATCTGCTACGAAGCTTTTTCGCGATTACATCATTCGTGACGAATTGGAGGAGGCGCGCGCAGGGCAACAACAAGCGATTGATCTGGTTGACGACATGGAGCGTAATGTCTCGCGTAGCGTGAATGGCAGTTTCAACTTTCAAGCCAGTCTTGGCCATTGCATGGAAATGCTCGCGGAGCCGGTCGACAAGAGATTACCCGCCATTCTTAGCGAGCTGCAACAGAGCACCCAGGTCATGCAGGATCAGCAAGAGCTGTTCCTCTCCCAGCTGCACTCAGCGCAAAATGAAATTAAGAGTCTGAGAGACAAGCTCGAGCGAGCCCAACTGGCTGCATCTTTGGATGGGCTGACTAAGGTGTTGAACCGAGCTACGTTCACTCGCTTGCTGGAGCATGCATTGATCAACGCTCCTCTTGGGGTGGCATTGGTCATGTTGGATATCGATCATTTCAAGCAGTTCAATGACCGGTATGGCCATCCTTTGGGCGACCGCGTACTTGAGCATGTTGGTCAGGTGTTACGGAACTCAATCCCGCCTCTGGCCCTGGCGGCACGCTATGGTGGTGAAGAGTTCTGTGTAGTCCTGAAAGAGTGTTTTGATCTCACCAGTGCTCATACTTTTGCTGAGCAGCTGCGCATGAAAATTCAGGCGCTGCGGATCAAGGTTCGTGGCACGGATGAGGTGCTAGATACTGTAACTGCGTCTTTTGGTGTCGCCATCGCCAAAGCTGGTGACGATGTGGAAAGCCTTCTGACTCGTGCCGATGATGCGCTCTATCTAGCCAAGCGCAGCGGGCGCAACCGAGTGAGCTGAAAAATCATTGATGTATTTTATCTTTTTAAAACTGCTGTCTAGAAAAGCGGATATGTCGAAGAAGGGCTTTTACGAATCAATCCGGTGAATCATCAGCCCGATCTGTTCGATCAGAAGGCCCGGAGTTATCAGGCTCGCCGGCCTTTTCTACGAGTGGTCGCAGTTTGAATCGACAGACATTCCCGCCGCGCACCATGCACTCCGTGTGATCGACTTCACCACCGCCTAACGCTCCGATCAACGCCAGGTCCAGTTCGCAGACCACCGGGTGGGCCGCGGCCAGGCGGTGGAAGACGCAGTTATGCGCGACGATTTCCTTATCGTCGGACGAGCGAAAAAACACCTCTGCTTCGTATCCCGCCTGGTTCATGTACTGCACGATTCTGGCTTCGTCAACCACCTGATGTTCGCGGTCCTGGGCCAGTTTTCGGCCCATGCTGCGCATCAGTGAAGCCAGGGCATCGTGGCCGATGATGTCGGCCACTTCCTCGATCAGCACACTGGCCAGCATCTGATATTGGCGAGGGAACTGCTCGCGCGCATGGTCGGTGAGCCGATACAGCTGCTCCGGACGCCGGCCCGTCGGCCGGGTTTCGCCGCGCAGCACCAAGGCGTCACGCTCAAGCGCCGCCAGATGCTGGCGAACCGCGGTGCGTGTCACCGAAAGATGATCAGCCAACTCGTCAATGCTCATGCCGCCCGCATGGTGCAGCAACGCATTGAGCAGGTCCTGCTGTGTACGGCCCAGTCCTTCCAGCATGGTTTGCCCTCGCGCGGTATCAGAACTTGTCCGGGAACTGCTTGACCAGTGCGGCCGTCAACGCGTCAGCGGCGACTTTGGCTTGCTGTTTGTCCGCTGCCTGGTTGGCGATCGCGTAACTTCTGATCCAGAAAATATGCTCGACCCAAAGGTCGCGCAAGACCAGGCGTGTGGTCAGCGCGGCGCTGTCGGCGGAGGCTGGAGCGGCGGGGGTGTTCTGACTCCAGGCCGGTTGAGCACAGAACGCCAACAGCATTAAAGCCAGGGCTTTGATATTCATGACGGCACCCCCTGGTGATGGGATTGTTCGACAATATCAATTAAAGCATATGAATATGTTTTTATTGGGCGCAGACCAAATTCGCGGATCAACGGAAGTTAAAAGGGGAAAGTAGGGGCACCGTAGCCTGGATAACCGGTGCCCCCCGAAGTTTAAGCTCGGAACAGAGTTCCAAAAAATTCGATAACACCGCCAGCGGTTTTGCATATTGCTGGGTGTAGTCAGCGCGACTCGCCATTACAATGCAACACGTAGTAGCTCATCATTTATAGGGATATTGGCTAGTGGATGACAACAGAAGGCCCATCAAGACGCGCTCTGCGGGCTGGGCAAAACGCATCACCGACATTCTGGTGAAAAGAGACATTTCCCCCAATCAGATATCCGTCGCCAGCATCGTCTTCGCGTTTGCCGGCGTCGTGGCGCTCAATATTGATAGCGGTGTCATTGGATCGATCTGCTGCGCGATCGGCATTCAGTTGCGCCTTCTGTGCAACCTCTTCGATGGGATGGTGGCGATAGAGGGCGGCAAGAAGTCCGATATCGGCAGTCTCTACAACGAATTCCCGGACCGGATTGCCGACAGCCTGCTGATCGTAGGGTTGGGGTATGCCATTGGGCAATCCGACCTCGGGTGGTTTGCTGCCCTGGCGGCGGCACTGACTGCTTATGTCAGGGTGTTCGGCGGCTCGATTGGCCTCAAGCAGACCTTCATCGGCCCTATGGCCAAGCAGCATCGAATGGCCGTGATGACCGCAGGACTGCTGCTGAATGCCATCGAAGCAAGCGTTTATGGCACTCACTACGTACTGTTGATCGCGCTGGCTGTCATCGCCATTGGCTCAGTCGCAACCTGCGTCAGGCGAACGCTGGCGATCGCCAGGCAGCTGAAAGGGGCCGACCATGTGGATCAGTAATGCGCTGATTTCTGTTCTTCGACTGCTGATTGGCGTCACGGCCAGATGGGAGAGCCCGCCGGATCTCACGCGTCAGCGAATCTATTTCGCCAATCACACCAGTCACATGGACACCTTGGCCATCATTGCGGCCCTGCCGCCCGAGGCCAGGTTAAATGTGAAGCCGATCGCCGCTGCCGATTACTGGGGAAAGAACCGGATTCTGTCGTACATCTCCCAGAAAGGCCTGAATGCCGTGCTGATTGACCGTAAACCGGCGCCCGGTAAAAACGCGCTGGAGCCCATTTTCGATGTGGTGCAGGCGGGTCATTCGATCATCTTTTTTCCGGAAGGCACTCGCTCATCCGAGGCACTGCCCGGGGAATTCAAATCAGGTCTTTACCGGTTGAGCGAAACCTTCCCCGATGTCGACCTGGTGCCGATCTACCTGGAAAACCTTCATCGCTCCATGCCCAAAGGCAAACACGTCCCTCTGCCGATCATCTGCACGATCCGTATCGGCAATCCGATGGAAAGGATTGCTGGCGAGGATAAACAGGTGTTTCTGGAACGCGCGCGTAACGCCATTGTAGGGCTGTCGAAATGAGTCTTGAAGCAAAGTTTTTGTGGTTCTTTTTTGGATTGGCGTGCTTGCTGGCGATTGCTTCGCTGGCCGGTCGATTGCTGGCCCGGCGGGCCAAAACGGAAGGCGCTGTCTCGACCATCGAAAACCTCAATCAGCGCGTGAATGCCTGGTGGGGGATGGTCATCATCTTCTTCGCTTCCTACCTGCTGGGCGGCAATGCAACGGTCGTTCTGTTCGGTTTCATCTCACTGTTTGCGCTCAGGGAATTCATCACCCTGACGCCGACCAGACGAGGTGACCATAACGCCCTGTTTTCGGCGTTTTTCATCCTGATCCCGCTGCAATACATTCTGATCGGTACGCACTGGTATTCGATGTTTACGCTGCTGATTCCGGTGTATTCATTCCTGCTGTTGCCGGCGATTGCGGTGCTGAGCCAGGACACTGACGGCTTCCTGGAAAGAACGGCAAAGATCCAGTGGGGCGTGATGATCTGCATTTATTGCATCAGCCATGCGCCCGCACTTTTGCTCCTGGATCTGAAAGGATTCACGGGCCAAAACGCGCTGCTGCTGTTCTATCTGGTGTTTGTCGTTCAGTTGAGTGACGTGTTGCAGTACGTGTTCGGCAAGCTCTTCGGCAAGCACAAAGTAGCGCCGCTGGTGAGTCCGTCAAAAACGATCGAAGGACTGGTCGGTGGAGGCCTGTCTGCAACGCTGATTGGCGGCTGCATGTTCTGGATGACCCCCTTCAGCTTCTGGCAGTCACTGATGATGTCGTTCGTCATCGTGGTGATGGGTTTTCTCGGTGGGCTGGTCATGTCGGCGATCAAGCGCAGTTTGAGCGCCAAAGACTGGGGAACCATGATCAAGGGCCACGGCGGCATGCTCGACCGGATGGATTCGATTTGCTTCGCCGCGCCGATCTTCTTTCACCTGACGCGATACTTCTTCTCCGCTGCCTGATTCAGGCGCCCTCAAAACCGAAAAAACATACCGCATGTCGTAAAGACATGCGCGTATGGACATTCGCTTCATTAACCACTCGTGCCGGTCGATAACCTTTTCAGCAAACCAATCCGCAGTTGGCTTTACGCCACTGACAAACGTGCTGAGAGAGGATCCACAGAGTGTCCATAAAATTACGTTTGATTCTGCTGATTGGCACCGGGCTGATTACCGCGTTGATCATGAGTCTGGTCAGTTACCTGGGAAACACCCAGATGGCTGAGGCGGTGAATGACAATGAGGTCAGTATGGCCGTGCTGCGCAATCACCTCGAAGCCGACATGATGCACGATGCATTACGCGCCGACGTGCTGTCCGCGATGTTGGTTGGGTTGGGCAAAAGCACCAGCAGCAAAGCCGAGGTGCGCAGTTCCACCGAGGAACATGCAGCGAATTTTCGTGAAATGCTCGGTGAAAACCTCAAGCTGCCGGTTAACGACACCCTTAAAACGGGCCTGAATAAGATCAAGCCCAGCCTCGATACCTACATCAGCGCAGCCGAACGCATCGTCGCGCTGGCGCTGGAAAATCCGGAAGCCGCGCAGCAACAACTGGGCAATTTCAGTAGCGTATTCAGCCAGCTGGAAGATCAGATGGCCGCGCTCAGCGAACTGATCGAAACCAACACCCAACAGACCAGTGCCGACACTCAGAAAGTCATCAGCAACGCCAATTTCACCCTCGGCGGTGTCCTCATCGCCAGTCTGTTATTGCTGCTGGCCCAAGGGCGCTCGGTGATGCTGAGCATCATGGGGCCGTTGAAAACCGCCAGCCGCATCGCCGAGAGCATCGCCCATGGCAACCTGAGCGAACCGATTGTCGAGCCCATTCACAACGACGAAGCGAGCGCCCTGATTCGCAGCCTCGCGACCATGCAGCGCGACCTGCGCGGCATGATCGAAGTCGTGCGCAGCAACGCCCACGGCGTGAGTGGCATGAGTGAACAATTGAGCAGTGGCTGCCACGAAGTGGCCGGCAGCAGCCAGCAGCAAAGTGTAGCCGCCAGCACCATGGCAGCGGCTGCCAGCGAAATGACCGCGAGCATCGAGGAAATCACCCGGCATGCCGAGCGCGCACTGAACATGGCCAATCAGGCCGAGGCACTGGCCAAGGATGGCGGTCGTGTGATCCATCAGGTGGTCAACGACATGGACGGTATTGCGCGTTCGGCGCAGCAATCGGCCCAGGTGATCCGCACGCTGGACAAGGAGTCCGAAGGGATTTTCAGCATCATCCAGGTGATCAAGGGCATCGCCGACCAAACCAACCTGCTGGCGCTCAACGCCGCGATCGAAGCCGCTCGTGCCGGTGAGCAGGGCCGTGGATTTGCCGTGGTGGCCGACGAAGTGCGCAGCCTGGCGGGACGCACCAGCGCCTCCACCCAGGAAATTGCCACGATGGTGTCACGCATCCAGCAAAGCACCCGCGAGGCGGTGACCAGCATGGAGGCGGGCGTGGCGCAGGTCGACAAAGGCATGGCCGTGACTGCCGACGTCGAGCGCGCCATCCGCGAAATCCTCGACGCCACGCTGAACACCACGCAACTGGTCAATGACATTACCCGCACCATCGGTGAGCAGAGCCTGGCCAGCAATGAAATCGCCCATCAGGTCGAAATGATTGCCGGCATGTCCGAAGGCAACAGCAAAGTCATTGGCCGGACCGCCTCGACCACCGATGAGTTGTCCACCCTGGCAGGCAAGCTGTCGCAGTCGGTGGATCGGTTTCGGCTTTGATGCGGGGCTAAAAGATCGTAGCCTTCGGCAGCTCCTACGGGGTTTGCGTACATCCGGGACGTACGCGATCGATGTAGGAGCTGGCGCAGCCTGCGATCTTTTGATCTAGAGGTACTTATCCGTCACCGCGCCTTCCGAGGCGCTGGACACGGTCTTCGCGTACTTGGCCAACACCCCGCGTTTGTACTTGGATTCCGGGCGCACCCAGCGGGTCTTGCGCTCTGCCAGTTCGGCGTCGGAGACATCGACCGTAATCTGCCGTGTTTCGGCGTCGATGGTGATCTTGTCGCCGTCTTCAATCAGCGCGATCGGCCCGCCATCAAAGGCTTCGGGCGTGATATGGCCCACCACAAACCCATGTGAACCGCCGGAGAAACGGCCGTCGGTGATCAGCGCAACGTCCTTGCCCAGCCCCTTGCCCATGACCGCCGACGTCGGCGAAAGCATTTCGCGCATGCCGGGCCCTCCCTTGGGGCCTTCGTAGCGAATCACGATCACATCGCCGGCTTTGACTTCGCCGTTGAGGATGCCGGCCAACGCGCCTTCCTCTCCGTGATACACACGAGCTGTGCCTTCAAAGCGCAAGCCTTCCTTGCCGGTGATCTTGGCCACGGCGCCGGTGGGCGAAAGGTTGCCGCGCAGCACCACTAAATGGGAGTCTTTTTTGATCGGTTGGTCGAAGGGCAGGATCACGTCCTGGCCTTCGGGGTAGTCGGGCACGTTTTCCAGGTTTTCGGCCAGGGTTTTGCCGGTGACCGTCAGCGCATCGCCATGCAGCATGCCGGCGGCGAGCATGCGTTTCATCAGCGGCTGGATGCCGCCGATGGCCACCAGTTCACTCATCATGTATTGACCGCTGGGGCGCAGGTCGGCCACCACCGGGGACACCTTGCCCAGCTCGACGAAATCATCCAGCGTAAGCTCGACATCCACGGCATGTGCCATGGCCAGAAGATGCAGCACGGCATTGGTCGAGCCGGCGAGGGCGATTACCACTCGAATGGCATTTTCAAAGGCCTTGCGGGTCATGATGTCGCGCGGTTTGATGTCTCGTTTAAGCAGCTCCATGACCTGCTGGCCGGCGCGGAAACTGTCCGACGCCTTGTCGCTGCCGACGGCCTCCTGAGAGCTGGAACCGGGCAGGCTCATGCCCAGCGCCTCAATCGCAGAAGCCATGGTGTTGGCGGTGTACATGCCGCCGCAGGAACCAGGGCCTGGAATCGCCACTTCCTCGATTTGTTTGACCTGAATCTCGCTGATATCCCCCCGCGCGTGCTGACCCACGGCCTCGAACACGGAGATGATATCGGTGTGGCCGGCGCCCGGCCGGATGGTGCCGCCATAGACGAAGATGGAAGGGCGATTCAGTCGCGCCATGCCGATCAGGCAGCCCGGCATGTTCTTGTCACAACCGCCCACGGTCACCAGACCGTCAAAGCCTTCGCAGCCGGCCACCACTTCAATGGAATCGGCAATCACTTCCCGTGACACCAGCGAATACTTCATGCCTTCGGTGCCGTTGGCGATGCCGTCGGAAATGGTGATGGTGTTGAAAATGACGCCCTTGGCACCGGCGGCATTCGCGCCTTTTTCGGCTTCAATCGCCAGTTTGTCGATGTGCATGTTGCAGGGCGTGACCATCGCCCACGTGGAGGCGATGCCGATCTGCGGTTTCTTGAAGTCCTC
Source organism: Pseudomonas sp. NPDC098740 (assembly GCF_044760065.1). Lineage (NCBI taxonomy): Bacteria > Pseudomonadati > Pseudomonadota > Gammaproteobacteria > Pseudomonadales > Pseudomonadaceae > Pseudomonas > Pseudomonas sp. NPDC098740. The sequence continues at coordinate 282,618 of NZ_JBIWAM010000001.1, forward strand.
GTCCGTGAAACCCACGGCACGCAGCATGGAGCGGCCGGGCGCGCGCTCCACGCCGTCGACCACTTGGGAGGAATATTTGCGCAAATCGTCTTTGTCGCTCATGACTGCTCCTCATAGGCTCGTCGAGAAAATCACGATGAGTATAGTGGGCTCAGCGCCCGTGCCCGGACTATCAAGTCGGGAACAGACGCGCGGGTTTGCCGTGTCGTGATATTCTTCGCCCTAACTTGCTTTGACCTATTCAGTTTGCGCGTCCTTGAGACGCGCCAACAGAATCACTGTCGCTCAAGTAGCTGAAGCCAATAAAGATAAAAAGTCAGTTCAGTAGGGACATATAAACTGAGGTCGATGGAGACACGTCGGCCTTGTGTGCCCACCCTCCAATCCTTATGAGTGCGGAACCCACAGCATGCTGCCTGCATGCCGTGAGCCAGGGGCCTCAAGCATGGGGATGGAAGGGCGGATGGCGTTTTATCATAGGTGCTACACATGTTTAAAAAAATGAACACGGCCCTGCTGGGGCTGGCTTTGTCGATGGGGATCGCGTCCGCGCAAGCGGAAGAGGCAAAGAAAGTCGATGTGCTGCTCATTGGCGGCGGCATCATGAGCGCGACCCTCGGTGTTTGGCTCAATGAGCTGGAACCGGGTATGTCGATGGAAATGGTCGAGCGCCTCGACGGCGTCGCCCAGGAAAGCTCCAATGGCTGGAACAACGCCGGTACCGGTCACTCTGCCCTGGCCGAGTTGAACTACACCCCGGAAGACGATAAAGGCAACGTCCAGATCCCGAAAGCCGTTGAAATCAACGAAGCCTTCCAGATCTCCCGTCAGTTCTGGGCCTGGCAGGTTCAGCAAGGCGTGCTGAAAAACCCGCGTTCGTTCATCAACTCCACGCCGCACATGAGCTTTGTGTGGGGCGATGACAACATCAAGTTCCTGAAGAAGCGCTACGAAGCCCTGCAAGCGAGCCCGCTGTTCGCCGGCATGCAGTACTCCGAAGACCCGGCTGTGATCAAGAAGTGGGTTCCGCTGATGATGGAAGGGCGTGACCCGAACCAGAAAGTCGCGGCCACCTGGTCTCCGATCGGTACCGACGTCAACTTCGGCGAGATCACCCGCCAATTCGTTGCGCACCTGCAAACCACGCCAAAGTTCGACTTGAAACTGTCTAGCGAAGTGCAAGACATCACCAAGAACGAAGACGGCAGCTGGCGCGTCAGCTACAAAAACCTGAAAGACGGCACCAAAACCGAAACCGACGCCAAGTTCGTCTTCATCGGCGCGGGCGGCGGTGCACTGCACCTGCTGCAGAAGTCTGGCATTCCTGAAGCCAAGGAATACGCAGGCTTCCCGGTAGGCGGCTCGTTCCTCGTGACCGAAAACCCGACCATCGCCGAGCAACACCTGGCCAAGGCCTACGGCAAAGCCTCCGTGGGCGCACCGCCAATGTCGGTTCCGCACCTGGACACCCGTGTCCTGGACGGCAAGCGCGTCATCCTGTTTGGCCCATTCGCGACCTTCAGCACCAAGTTCCTGAAAGAAGGCTCGTACCTGGACCTGCTGACCACCACCACCACGCACAACGTGTGGCCAATGACCAAAGTCGGCATCAAGGAATACCCGCTGGTCGAGTACCTCGCCGGCCAACTGATGCTGTCTGACGAAGACCGCCTCAACGCCCTGAAAGAATACTTCCCGAACGCCAAAGCCGAAGACTGGCGCCTGTGGCAAGCCGGCCAACGCGTGCAGATCATCAAGCGTGATGAAGCCGCGGGTGGCGTGCTGAAGTTGGGTACTGAGATTGTTGCTTCGCAAGACGGCACCATTGCTGGTTTGCTGGGCGCATCGCCGGGTGCATCGACTGCTGCGCCGATCATGCTGACCGTGCTGCAGAAAGTGTTCAAGGACAAGGTTGCTAGTCCTGCCTGGCAGGAAAAGCTGCACCAGATCGTGCCGAGCTATGGCACTCAGTTGAATGGCAGTCCTGAGAAGGTGGCTGAGGAGTGGGCTTACACCGCCAAGGTGTTGCAGCTGACTCCGCCGCCGGCGATTGGTCAGGTGGTGGCTCCGGCTGCTGCTCCGGCTGCTCCGGCCAAGGCGCCGAAGGCTAATGCTGCGACTGATATGGCTCTGTAACTAGAGGCCAAATCAAAAGCCCACTGAACCGGTGACGGTCAGTGGGCTTTTTTGTAGGCGCAATTCAGTTCTTGCAGGTTACGCAACACTTAAGGCCGAAGCGGGCGGACCGCTATCTCAATACTGCGTTGGTTTTTGCTCAACGTCCTTCGAGCCGCTAGAGGTGGCCGCATCTTTGTCCGTCTCTTCCGAGTCGGCACCGGAGTTTGAACCCGCAGCTTCCTCACCTTTTTTGTCGGCCTTGTCCTCCTTGGATTCAGAGCCCTGAGCCTGGTGGATTCCGGGAAGCGCGGCAGGTGGCACAGCAGAGTCTTCAGTCACCTTTTCGGCAGCCAGTGCGAAAAGCGAGCAGGCGAACAGGCCCGCGATCGTGAGAGCAGCAATTGTCCTGTTCATCATTTAGGCCAGCCATGTGAGGGGGTGTACAACGTTGGAATAACCGGGAATGGGAAGGTGCTGGGAAGCTGACAAGCGGTGGTGGCTCCTGAGTTCACAGCTCCAGAGATGGCCAAGGCAGTGCCTTCATCCGTCGCGACAAAATGGCTTAAGCTAAGCGAAGGCTGGAATGGAACATCTCGACTAAAGGACGCGACATTTATGGAAATCCCTTTTTCTCAAATCAGCGAGCGTTTGAACAATCGCCGATTTTCGGTAGCAGACAACGCCCACGGACTGTCCGATGCGCGCACCGTATTTCACTACCATGTCGAGGAAGATGCCATTTGGGGTACTTACCAGGGCGGCCATATCCGCATGGGTAATCAAGTCGGACGCGTGACAGGCCCCGATACCATTGAGCTTCTTTATCAGTGCTTGACTACGGAGGGTGAGACTCTTGCCGGCTGGTCTCGGGGCACGGTGGGCGTTGATCACGCAGGACGTACTACTCTGGCCTTTGTATGGGGTTGGTTGTCGGGCGCGACGGGAGGAGGGGAGTCGAGCTACGTCGAGCTTGCCGCGTAGCGGTTAAGCAGAAAAAGTCGGACTCCGCCGCCGGTGATTGGTCAGGTGGCGGCTCCGGCTATTGTTCCAGAAAGGTGAACGATCATTCGTCGTACATCAATTCCAGGCTATTTATCCATTCATTCGGCGCATTGTATCTTGCGTAATAAATCTCCCTTTCTGCTCCGCTTAAATTAGTAAAAAACAGCGAGAAGTAACTGTCGTTATAGTAGCCCTGAGCGCCTTGCATATTTCCTCCCCACCACAAAGGGTTGTACCCCTCAAACGCTATCCAGGGTGGTGGAACGGCCAACTTCTCAAGCTGAATGATGTTCAGGAATTCGACGCTGTTCGTAACCATCCGTATCGTTGTGGCATTAAATTCTCCGTCGGAACTGAAATAGATCAGGTGGTTGTTTTCTCGGATATCTGAATAACGTTTTACGGGAAGGTCGTTGAATAGTTTTTCAGTCTTGAACCTGAAATTCGATTCGACGAGTGCCGAAAACGTATGAGCGTCTTCATTGCCGATTAAGAAAGCAGAGTAATAGGCCGAGATACCGATATCGTCCAAAGATACCACTTGCGGATAGTCGGTCAGAGACCGAGGGAGGCGTGATAGAGGCTCAGCAAAAACCGACTTCAACTCTGGTATGGAGTAGCCGGCAACTTGCTCTTCCTGGCCACGTCTTACGAAAGCTTTTATTCGACTGAAAATACTCATTCCCTATCCTCGATCCTTGAGATGACCAATCAATTTTGCCCATTTCTGGGCGCTGACAGATAGGCGTGCTGCTCTGCTATCCAAGCATCCGGGTAGGGCTCCGAGTCCTCTGGAAACTCGGTTCGATACGTTCCGAAATCAAGAAAGTCCTAGTAAATCTGCATCGCTTCAATGCGGGACATAGCCCAGAAAACCCACACGCATTCACTGCCAGGCTCGTTCAGGTTGCGGGCGGCATCTCCGGTGGGGCCGAGGGGGATGCAGGAGGGGAGCAGTTGGCCTTCTTCGTCAGGAGAAAGCCGGATTTCGTGGTAGTACCTTTTGGGCATCGAGGGTTCTACTTTTGTTGGAGTGCAGGATGTATAGCATTAGTAGTGTTCAAACTGAATGTCTGACGCCCCGGGAAAAAATAATCCATCACCATTATTCTGAAAAATAAATCTGTCCCGGTTTTTGTAGTCCCGGTTTTTGTACTTCAGCCAATGTCATGGCCAGCGAATTGGCGAATTGGCGTTCAGTCTCACCGGCCCCCGCAATGCAATATGGCGCTAGCCATCCAGCAGATGATTTCCCTGGCAGAGTTGCTGGTGAATCGGGTGCTGGATCAGGTAGATCCGCAGAAGTAGGTTAGGGCGTTGTTTCAACGCGACTCGCAGTAAAAAAGCCCACTGAGCCGGTGACGGTCAGTGGGCTTTTTTATGTCTGAAATTCTGGTCTTGCAGGTTACGAAATGCTCAAAGCAGACAAGTGTTTGTGGCAAGTCAGATTCCCTCATCGCCGCACATCAACTCCAGGCTTTCTATCCATTCTTGCGCTTGATCCTTATTTTATACGCAAGAACTCAAGAATTTGCCGTGCCCTCGTCCACGCATAAAAAATCAAAAAAGAAACAACTGTAACAACCACCATAGGGGCGATGGCATTAATGCCCGTGGTGATGGTCGAATAGAGTGAAAGAAGAATAGTGAGGGTGACATAGCTTGCGGCGGTCTTGCTAAACACTCCTAGTATCACCGGCACGATTGCAATCAGGGCCGAATGGGCCGCGATGGTCAGAGAAATATCCATGATCAACTGTGCAGGAATATTGCCGAATTGAGCCTGCGCGATTTGGATCATGGCTTCGTTTAATAAGATTTGTAATGTCGCGACCATGACAGTGCTGATTAGAATAATCGGCCAAATTTTTTTGTGTGCGATGTTCATCGGTTATATGTAGTCCTATGGCTGAATCGGTGGCGTCATTGCCGGATGCGGCTGTCGCTGGGCGAATGATTTAAAGTTTATCCAGGTTCCTGAGACAAGACATCAAACCAGTGGACTCACCCGCATCCCTCGCGCCGGGTCATCCAGCAACTTGAATTGCTCCACCATGAAATCGATCAACATCCGCATCGACGGCAGCATCCCATGCCTGCTCGCAAACACGGCATAAATCATCTCCGTCCTCGGCGCCCAGTCTGGCAAAATCATCACCAGTTGCCCGCGATCAATGTAGTCGTGCACCAGGGACATAGGCATCTGCGCAATGCCGACGCTGTCCAGCGCCGCGCATCGCAGCATGGGCAGTCCTTTGGTGATGAGATGCGGACGGTGTTGAATCGTAAATTCCGCGCCATCCTGATGAAACAACGTCCAGCTGTAATCACGTTGCGGACTGCCGTGATGGACGCTGGGGAAGCGTGACAGGTCTTCCGGTTTTTCAGGCTCACCCAGGCGCTGCAGTAGCGCGGGACTTGCCACCAAACATTGTGGCCGCTGGGACATAACCCGGTTAACCAGGTCCGAGTCCTGAAGGGGAGGCGGGCGTACTCTCAGTGCCAGATCAACGCCCTCGGCCACCACGTCTACTTGACGGTCGCTGGCTTCCAGATGCACTTCGACACGCGGGTGCATGGCCATGAATCGCGTGATCATGCTGCCTACGCACTCTTCCAGTAACACCGTCGGGCAGGTGACGCGCAGCAAGCCGCCAGGTTCTGAGCGGGTCATGGCAATGGCCGCTTCAGCGGCTTCTGCTTCCTTGAGCATTGAACGGCAATGGGCGTAGTACGTCAGCCCTAGTTCCGTCACTTTGAAACTGCGGGTGTTACGGATGATCAAGCGCACACCGAGTCTTTCTTCGAGCAGTGCGATCCGTCGGCTGAGGTTGGATTTTGGAATGCCTAGCGCCCGAGCAGTCGGCGCGAAGCCACCGTGGTCCACCACCATAACAAAGTACTGAAGGTCATTGAGATCGAGCACTGGGCGACGTTCATTCAGCCAAAGGAGGCCAACTATACAAGAAGGATCGTCCACTGTATGGGAAAGAGAAACCAACTATTGGGGCCTAGTTGACCAGGCAACACGGCGGCTAGATTGCCGCTGTTTGGTTGGTTCACTTAAGGAGATACAGATGTTACGCAGGACAGTTCTCGCCATGTCTTTGGGTTTGGCCGCACTGGGTTCGGTGTGTTGTGCCAATGCTGCAAATGATCCTTCCGTTGTGCTGGTGCATGGGGCGTTTGCCGACGGTTCTGATTGGGCGAAGGTGATCACCTTGTTACAGGCCAAGGGAGTGCAAGTACGGGCCGTGCAGAACGGTTTGAATTCACTGGCCGATGATGTGGTCACAACCCGTCGCGCTATTGAAGCGGCGCCGGGCAAAGTGGTGCTGGTCGGGCATTCGTGGGGCGGCAGTGTGATCACTGAAGCCGGTGCCAGTGACAAGGTAGCGGCGCTGGTTTACGTGGCCGCCTTCGCCCCGGACGTCGGGCAGACCACGGGTGAGCTCGGTAAAGACTATCCGCCGTCGCCGGGCATGCGCGAATTTGTGGCCGACAAGGCCGGGTATCTGTCGCTCACGCAGCATGGTATGGAGCAGGATTTTGCCCCGGACGCGCCCGCCGCGCAGGCCCGATTGATGGCCTCCACGCAAGGCGCCATCAATGCCCGAGCGTTCGACGAACGCATCAGCGTGGCCGCGTGGAAGCAGAAGCCATCGTGGTACATCGTCAGTGAGCGCGATCGCATGATTGCACCTGAACTTCAGCGCGCACTCGCCAGGAAAATAAATGCCACAACGACGGCGCTGCCCACCAGCCATGTGCCGCATCAGTCCCGCCCGGCAGACGTGGCCAAGGTCATTACCGAAGCGCTGAACACCACGCGCTGAACATGACCTGCGATGTAAATCAAAGTCGCTAGATCAATAAATAGGGATATGAAAGATGACTGTAAATAGCAAGGTATTCGACTTTGTCATTCTGGGTGGCGGTTCTGCCGGCGCCGTATTGGCGGCACGTTTGTCGGAAGACCAACAACTTAGTGTTCTGTTGGTTGAGGCGGGTCGAGCCTTTGAACCCGATGAATATCCAGAAGCGATCTACAGCAGCAATATCATCGCCGCCAACGCGGATGGACGTTATGAGTGGGGGTATTTCGCAACGCCGGTCGATCAACCACAAGCGGTCTACGTTCCGCGTGGAAAAGTATTGGGCGGGAGTTCCGCCATCAATGGCGCCGTTGCCTGCCGTGCGTTGCCTTTTGACTTTGCGCGCTTCACTGCCAAAGGCCTGAAAGGCTGGAGCTTTGAAGAGGTGCTGCCCTATTACAAAAAAATGGAGCGCACCCCGCACGGTGAAGAAGAATGGCACGGCCGCAGCGGGCCGCTGCCGATTCACCAAATGTCATTGGAGTACATCACTCCTGTACAGCGCGCAATGGTCGAGGCGGCATGGGCTTGCGGAGCCAACAAAGTTGACGACTTTAATGACCCAGAGGCCAATAACGGCGCCGGCCCCATTCCAATGAACGTGATCAACGGTGTGCGCGTTAACACCGGGATGGCCTATCTCACCCGTGAAGTACGCGCTCGCCAAAACCTGACAATCCTGGATCAAAGCCTCATCGACAAAGTGTTGATTGAAGGCGGCAAGGTTCAGTCCGTGCTGTTGGCTGGAGGTGAAAAAGTCCACGGCAGAGAAGTCATTCTTTGTGCTGGCGCCTATGGCTCTGCTGCCATTCTTCTACGTTCAGGTATCGGCCCCAGGGCAGACCTTGAAGCATTGGATATTCCCTTGGTCAAAGAGGCGCCGGTCGGTGTTCGACTGCTCGATCATGCGTTCTTCTGGATGAATTTCAGTGGAACAGAAGCGTTGAAGGGGCAGGATCATCCGGTGGTGGGGGCGCAGTGGTGGACCCACTCATCCTATGCCGGTTCGGATAAGGAACTGGATATCGCTATTTCTCCCTCGCATTTGCTCGATCCCGCCAGCAGTCCGACCGGTGTCGCGTTTTCGCTGGGGCTGGAACTGATGCATTGCACGTCCCACGGCCGCCTGCGTTTGAAAAGTCGCGATCCCGAAGAGGCACCTGTGATCGAACTGAATCATCTGAGCAGTGAGGATGATATGAACAGGATGATTGAGTGTTTCCGTCTGGCCAGAAAACTGGCCAACACCGAACCGCTTAAAAGCATCATCGTGGAAGAGCTCTATCCAGGCTCATCCACTGACGACAGTAATGAGCAAATTAGTGCCGCGCTGGCAAAAGGTGTGGGCACTTTGCAGCACCCTTGTTCGACGGCCCCGATGGGGTTGCCGGATGACCCAAACGCCGTGGTGGATGAGGAAGGGCGCGTTTACGGCATAGAAGGGCTGCGCGTTATTGATGCGTCTATTTTTCCCGAGATCCCGCTGATCAACTTGAACCCGACCGTCATCATGACGGCGGAAAAGTTGTCCGATGCCATTAAAAAATCCCTCCAGTCCGCATAAAAAACCTTGAGGGGGCATGCCTTCTGAAAGGTATGCCCCCCGACTTTTCTTTGGATTACCAAAACTTGAACAAACTGTCCGAGATGCATTCTTTCGTCATGGTGGTGGACACCGGCAGTATTTCCGAAGCCGCCCGGCGTTTGGGTATCGCCAAGTCAATGGTTAGCCTGCGGATCCAGCAATTGGAAAAGCGCCTGGGCAGCATCTTGTTGGAGCGTGGTCGTCAGGCCCGGCTGACTGAGTCGGGCGAGGTGTTTCACAGTTATTGCGTACGTATTCTGGCCGATGTCGAAGATGCCGAAGATGCAGTGTTGGCGTTTCAATCGAGTTTGCGCGGGGTCCTGCGGCTTGCAGCGCCGATGGCCTTCAGCATTCGCTACCTGACGCCGATTCTGTCGTCATTCGCGGTGCGTTACCCTGAGTTGCGGCTGGACGTCGAGTTTGATGACCGCCACGTCAACCTGCACGAAGAGCAGTATGACGCGGCCATCCGCATCGGCGAGTTGCCTGACTCCACGCTGGTCGCCAAGACCATTACGCCCAACCGGCACATCATTTGTGCGAGTCCGGAGTACCTGGCCGCTCACGGCACACCGCAAACCCCGCAAGAGCTGGCCCAGCATTTCGCCATGCTCTATGTGAATCGCGAACCCCACGGCATGTGGACGCTGCCGGTGAACAACACCTTGGAATCATTCCGTGTCCGTTGCCGTATGCGCACCAATAATGGCCATCAACTTTTGGAAGCCGCCAAGGCTGGTATGGGCCTGGCGATTTTGCCGACCTTCCTGGCGGCGCAGGCGATTGTCGCCGGTGAGCTTAAGGAGGTGCTCGCGCCTTATGCCCCTCGAGGCGGCAATATCTCGGCGGTTTACCGGCGATCTCAGCGAGCTTCGCCCAAGCTTCAGGCGCTGATCAACTTCCTCATCGAACAGATCGGTAGCCCGCCGGTGTGGGAGCAAATGCTGACGGCTCACTCGCAACCACAGCGTTGATTCGTTCGAGAATAACGAAACGTGGAATCGTCTTTTGCCGGCTTATGAGTCTGCGCACCCTCCCATATGCTTTTTCCCAACAGACGCAATCTGGCGTCTGACAGGGAAGAAGACGGATGAAGAGTACCCTTAACAATCCTGCTCGCCGTGCTGTTCTGGCCGGCGGTGTTGTGGCTGCCGCTACGCTGGCGGCGGGCAGTGGTTTGGCGCAGGCGTTGGAGTCAAGCGGTAGTACCGGCAAGCGTGCCGCTCACAGCGCCCCGGTTGATGTGATCATTGTCGGCGGTGGCTCGGCAGGTGCGGTTTTGGCCCGTCGTTTGAGCGAGAACAACCAGCGTCAGGTGGTATTGCTTGAGGCGGGCCACAGCTACAGTTCGCACAATTACCCCGAGATCATTGCCAGCAGTGACATCGTCGGTGCCAATGCCAATCCTGAGTTCGAATGGGGTTACAAGACCCGACCGGGCTACATCGATCATCCCATCGGCGCCTTGCGCGGCAAGGTGCTGGGAGGCAGTTCGGCGATCAATGGCGCGGTGGCCATCCGCGCCCGTGCCAGCGACTTCAAGCGCTGGGATCTGCCTGGCTGGAGCTATGAAGAGCTGCTGCCTTCGTTCAAAAAACTGGAAACCCACAGCGGTGGTGCCAGCCCGTTGCACGGCCATGAAGGGCCGCTGCCGGTGCATCAATTGGGCAAGGCCGATGTCACCCCCATGCAGCGGGCCTTCATCTACGCGACCTTCGCCAACGGCTACAGAGTGATTGAGGACTTTGACGGCGCTGACGCCCACGGCGTGGGTCCGTACCCGATGAACATTGTCAATGGCGTGCGGGTCAACACCGGCATGGCGTATCTCACCGATGAGGTGCGCGCACGCGACAACCTGCATATCCGCACCGACAGCCTGGTGGACAAAGTGCTGTTCGACGGTACTCGTGCGGTCGGTGTGCAACTGGGCAACGGTGAGAAGCTGCTGGCCGGTGAAGTCATCCTGTCGGCTGGCAGCTACGGCAGTGCCGCGATCCTGTTGCGTTCCGGCATTGGTCCTGGCGAGGACCTGCGAGCCTTGCAGATTCCACAAGTCGCTGAGCTGGCGGTCGGGCAGAACCTGGTGGATCACCCGTTCTATTACAACGCCTATGCCGCCAGGCCTGACCTGATCGGCAGCCAGTCGCCCGCCATCGGGGCCAAACTTTGGACCCACAGCCGTTCTGCCGAGAATGGCGAGCTGGATCTGCATATCACGGCCACCCATTTGTTCCCTCATGATCAGAGCCCGACCGGCGTTGGCTTCGTGCTCGCGGTAGCCCTGACCCGGCCACTGTCTCGGGGCAAGGTGACGCTGGCCAGTCGCGATCCGTTCGTGGCACCGAACATCGACCTGAATTTTCTCGCCGAGCCCAAGGATCGCCAGCGCCTGCTGGATGGCATCCGTCTGGCCCGCAAAATCGGCACCACGGGGCCTCTGAATTCGTTGATCCATTCCGAGCTCAACCCCGGTCAAGGCAACGATTCGGACGAGGCCTTGCTGGCCAGTGTCAAAGCCAGTCTCGACACCTATCACCACCCGACCTCGACGGCCCCGATGGGCAAGCCAGGGGATACGCGAGCGGTGGTCGACCTGCAAGCGCGGGTCATCGGTGTGCAGGGGCTGCGCGTCGTGGACGCGTCGGTCTTCCCCGACGTGCCATCCGTCGCCACCAACATCACCGTGATTGCCACCGCCGAGCACATTGCCCGTCTTTACGCTTGACCCTCAGGAACCTGCCTCTATGAACAGCACCCCGGTTTTGAACTGGATCGACGGCCAATGGCTGGACTCCGGTGTTTACAAAGACTCCATCGACCCTGCGACCTACGAGCTGATTGGTCGATACGCCGAAGGAGGCTTGAACGAAGCGCAACAAGGGATTGAAGCGGCGCAACGGGCGTTTGCCGAAACACCCTGGAAAGATGACCGCCAATTGCGCGCTCAGGTGTTGCTGGAGCTGGCGGACGCCTTCGAGCGCAACGCCGATGAGCTGATCGATACCCTGGCGCTGGAAAACGGCAAGATCCGACCCGAAGCCGAGTTCGAGGTCGGCATGGTGCCCTCCAAGTTGCGCTATTACGCCGCCCTGGCGCGTGCCGAATACGGTCGAGCGGCCGAGCCCCGACTCGGCAAGCTATCGTTGGTGATTCGTCAGGCGGTAGGCGTGGCGGGCATCATCGTGCCGTGGAACTCGCCGGTGGTGCTGATGATTCGCTCGCTGGCACCGGCGCTGGCGGCCGGTTGCACCACGGTCATCAAAATGCCCGGGCAAACCGCGCAGACCAACTGCCTGGTGGCCCGGATCATGAGCGAGGCGCTGTCGCTGCCGCGCGGCGTCATCAACCTGTTCAGCGAGCAGGGCGCGGCCGGCTCCATCCACCTGGTGGAATCACCCCGGGTTCCGGTGATCAGTTTTACCGGCAGCACCACCACCGGCCGGGCGATTTCAGCCGTGGGGGCGCAACACCTCAAGCGTTTTGGCCTGGAGTTGGGCGGGAAAACACCCATGTTGGTGTTTAACGACGCCGACCTTGATGCCGCAGTACCCACTCTGGTGAAAGCCCTGACGGTATTCGCCGGTCAGTTCTGCATGACCGGTTCGCGGCTGCTGGTGCAACGCGATATCGCCACGGCGTTGACCGAGCGTCTGGCCGAGCGACTGGAAGCCGTGCGTGTGGGGCCCGCCGCGGATTCGGCCAGCGAAATGGGTCCGTTGATCGATAAGCCCAACGTGCAACGGGTCAATCAAATCGTGAAGGAGGCGATTACCGCCGGTGCCCAGGTCATCGTTCGCGGTGGCCCGGTGACCGAGGGGCCTTTGGCCAAGGGCGCGTTCTATCGCCCGACGCTGCTGCGGGTCAGCGACCCCGAGATGGCGATCGTCCAGCGCGAAACTTTCGGCCCGGTGCTGACGCTGCAGGTCTTCGACAGCGAAGCCGAGGCGATCGAACTGGCCAACAACAGCGAGTTCGGTCTGGCGGCCAGTGTCTGGACCCGCGATGTCGACCGCGCGCTGCGGGTGGCTCGCGAACTGGAGGCGGGCACGGTGTGGGTCAACGACTGGGCCGTGGTCTACGACGAGTTCGAAGAAGGGGGTTTCAAACAGTCGGGGCAGGGGCGCCTCAACGGCGTGGCGGCCATGGATGACTTTGTCGAGTACAAACACATCGCCCTCAATCCTGGCCTGCGTCAAGGCTGAATCCAATGCAGCCACCCCGATTGTTGATCGGCATGCTGCTGGCAGGGACGCTTGCCGCGTCCTCTGCCTTTGCCGCCAACCAGAATAATGTGTCGCCCATGAGAAGTGCCCCCATGTCCCAGGACAGACTTTACGACGCTTTACTTGATGCACTCGCCGCGACGTTCGGCCATCACCCGGGATTTCGCGTGACCCATGCCAAGGGTGTATTGCTACGCGGAACCTTTGCGGCTTCGCCATCAGCTCCCGTACTAAGCCGGGCTGCCCATTTGCAGGGGCAACCGGAGTCGGTGCTGCTGAGGTTCTCCAACTTCAGCGGCGTGCCAGCCACCGAGGACGGCGATCCGAAGGCCAGTCCTCACGGCCTGGCCGTTCGCTTTACGCTGCCGGACGGTGAGTTCACGGACATCGTGACGCACTCGTTCAACGGCTTTCCGGTGGCCACACCCGAAGACTTCCTGAGTTTTTTGCAGGGCATCGCCGCCAACGTCGCCACGTCGCCGAATCCGCTGCCGCTGCAAACCTTTCTGGCCAATCATCCACGTGCGGAGCATTTTCTTCAGGCACCCAAGCCCGCGCCGAGCAGTTACGCCAGCGTCGAATACTTTGGCGTGAATGCCCTGGTGTTCAGCAACCGTCAGGGTGAAGCGTTTATCGGTCGCTACCGTATTGAGCCGTTGCTGGCAGAGCCTGCATTGAGTGATCAGCAAGCCGCCGCGATGCCAGCCGATTATTTGCAGGCCGAAATCGGCGCCCGACTGGCCAGGGGGGCAGTGAAGTTACGTCTGGTGGTGCAACTGGCGGCGCCGGGGGATGCCATCGAAGACGGGTCGATCCCTTGGTCGCGCAGCCACGAGGAAGTCGAGCTGGGGATTCTGACCCTTGATGCGCTTGTCCCGGCTGAGGAACAACAGCTTGCCCAGCAGCGCCTTGATTTCAATCCCGGGCGCTTGCCCGATGGCATCGCACCCAGTCACGATCCGATGATTCTGGCGCGCGAACGCCTCTACCAGCGGGCCATGCTCCGGCGGCAGCAACCATGAGCATTGACGCCGATATTGGCGTCAGTGTGATTGTGCATGAGGTCAATCCGCAGTATCAGGCGTTGTATGAGCAATGGATGAACAAGGCCATCGACGCCCATCGACAGTTTCCGGGTTACCTGGCGACGGATGTGGTCAAACCGGTCGGCTTGCACTTGCGCTACGCAATCATCCTGCGCTTTGTCAGCAAGGGGCATGTCACGGCCTGGCTGGAATCCCGGGTTCGTCATGCCTTATTGCGCGAGTCATTGCCCTGGCTGCGGCAGGACTACCACCGTACTGACGATGATTCGAAATTCTGGTTTGAGCCGCTGCAAGGACGGGTAACCGTCGAGCGATGGAAGCAATGGTTACTGTCCTGGATGATCGTATTGCCGTTGACCGTTTTTGTGCCTTGGGTTTTGGCGGCTGGGCTTGAACTGTCTGATCTGCGTCTGCCGGTCTGGTTGTTCAAGGTTGCGGTTGCCGGGGTGGTGTCATTCAGTATGGTCTATGGGTTGATGCCGTTGACGACGCGTCTGATGTCGCGTTGGTTGTTGAGCTGATATCAGTGGTCGTGAATGATTAACTCCTCCGATTATCACGATATAGCCGCTATTAAACGTGCAATAAGCTATCCGTGATCATTCCCGAAAAAGTTGTCTCTACCGGTCCGATAAGAAAGACAGATCCCACGCCATCCCATTGAACCGTTACGGTTCCGCCATCACATTCAACCTCAACGGAGTTGTCTAATAAACCACGACGAATTCCGTTAACAGCGGCGCCACAAGAACAGGAACCTGAACCGAGCGGAATGCCACCCCATCGCTCCCAAATGCGCAACCGAATGTGCTTCCGGTTAATGATCTGGACGAAATGTACGTTCGTCCTGAGGGGGAATAGGGGGTTGGTTTCAATTGTCGGTCCGATTGTCGCTATATCAATGGCTGTTAGATCATCCACAACATAGGTGCAGTGCGGATTGCCCATGCTGCACGCTGTTGGGTCACCAGCAAGTGGCAAAACAGCTGTATCCAGTTCCAGAGCCAGGGGAATATCCGACCAGCCGAAAAGCGGCTCCCCCATGTTCACAGAAACTGCGCCGGTCGAAGTTCGTTCGCAAGTGAGTAGGCCACGGTTGGTTCGGAGCGCTATCGAAGTGGTATTTGATTCGCGCATCAGCATATCCGCGGCACCCCGCGTTGCGCTGCCACAAACATCCAGCGTGGAGCCATCTGCATTCCAAAACATCAAACGCGCATCTGCATCATCGCAATCGAGCACCACCGCGAGTTGATTGAATCCGATTCCTCGGTTCCGATCACCCATTCGCCGAGCCAGGGTACTTGTCATTGGATTGGCCGCGTTTCGCGAGTCCACAATAACGAAGTCATCGCCATTGGCGTGCATTTTATGAAAACTCAGCGGCATAAATAGATCCTGGCGGAATTGACGTTTAAAGGCGATCTAGCCCCAATTCGGTTTTCTGATCCGTATTTTCCTGCGTCATCTGCATCTGTAACGCACACAGCCGCCGGCTCACAATATCGGCACGCTCCGCAGTCGCGGCAACGGCTGCTCCGCAAACTCATAATGTAGGAGGCCCAATGGGCAAGATGGCGATTTTCCTGGGTGGATTTCTGGTGTTGACCATTTTGATTGGTGCCCTGGCCACGATCTCTCCCGCTTAGTCCTTTCTGCGATCAGACATCCTCCCGCCAGCGCCGCGCCTGTACGACCAACGCCGGCGCAAAGTGCAGCACGACCATTCGCACCAGGTGATGGGTCAGGATGAACACCACGTTCAGCCCGCCACTGAAGGCGACGAGGGCGATGGTTTCGATCGCGCCAGGCATGTACGCCAGCCACAACGACAAGGGATCGCTGCCCAGTACCCGTCCGGCCACTGCGGCAAACGCTGCTGCAATCAGCAGCATCAGGCCGACGGCCATCAGCCCGGCTCGTCCGTGGCGGACGAGTTCTGCGAGGCTGATGTCTTTGAATTTCGAGCCAATCAGCACGCCGAGGAGGACCACGGCGGTGTCGACACTCCATGACGGCAGGTGGAAGGCCTGGAGATAGCCCAGTTTGATGTAGACGCCGGTGACGACGATCGCGGTGAGCATGAACGGTGCCGGAACGCCGACGCGCAACAGCAAGCGGCCGAGCAACAGGCACAAGGCGATCAGCGATAGCAGGGTCAGCGCGGTACTCATGAGCAGCGGGCTGCTCTCGGCAAGCGCCACGTCGGTCTGCCCGGGAATGCAGAAGCTGACCAGCACGGTGATGGACAGCAGTCGCACCAGGTGCACGACGATCACCTTGCTGGACGCGCGCTCGGACTCGAGCAAATCGAACACGGCGGCGAGTGCGCCCGGATACACGGCTAACAGGGAGTCCTTCGGGTTCCATCCCGAGACCTTGAGCAGCCACACGCCGGCCACGGCACTTTGGACCGTCAGGCCCAGCAGCATGAAGCCCAGACTGGGTAACATGGCGGCCGCCGTTTGGCTGTTCCACGAGGTGAACATCAGGCCGGTCGCGATCCCCAATACGATTTGCACGTAGCCAAGGCTGAAGGGCAGCGTGGGGGAAAAACGCAAGTTGCTGGCGATCAATGCGGTGGCGAGTATCGAGCCCAGCAACAGGCCATGGGGGAGACCGGCATATTGCAGCGCGGTGCCGACGCCGGTGGCGATCAGCAAACACAGTAGGGTTTTCATGGTGTTGATGAGTCTTCCTTGATTCATGCCGAACCCAACGCTTGCATCCGGGCCACGCACGTTTTCCCATCTAACGGCGTGAAGCGTCAAGTGACAAAAAGCACAACGCCTCCACAGTGGGAGGCGTTGCAGTTTCAGCATTAACGCTCGTGTTACTTAAGGTCGAAGCGATCCAGGCCCATCACTTTGGCCCAGGCGGCTACGAAGTCTTTGACGAACTTCTCCTGCGCATCAGCGGTTGCATACACTTCCGCCAACGCACGCAGCTGCGCATGTGAGCCGAAGACAAGGTCGACACGGGTGCCGGTCCACTTCACTTCGCCGGTTTTGCGATCGCGGCCTTCAAACTCCTCATTAGCCTCCGACACCGGTTTCCATTCCACGCCCATATCCAGCAGGTTTTTGAAGAAGTCGTTGGTCAACGCTTCCGGCTGCTTGGTGAATACACCGTGCCTGGTTTGTCCGACGTTGGTGTTCAGCACGCGCATGCCGCCAATGAGCGCGGTCATTTCTGGCGCGGTAAGTGTCAGCAGTTGCGCCTTGTCGATCAACAGCTGCTCGGCCGCTACGCTGTATCTGCCTTTGAGGTAGTTGCGGAAGCCATCGGCGATGGGTTCGAGGAAGCCGAAGGATTCCACGTCCGTTTGCTCTTGGGAGGTGTCCATCCGTCCTGGTGTGAACGGCACCGTCACGGTTTGACCGGCATTTTTCGCCGCCTGTTCGACGCCCGCGTTACCGGCCAGCACGATCAGGTCTGCCAGCGAGATCTTCTTGCCGCCGCTGTTGAACTCGCTTTGGATGCCTTCGAGTTTCGCCAGCACGTTCGCCAATTGCTCAGGCTGGTTGGCCTGCCAGAACTTCTGCGGGGCCAGACGCAAACGCCCACCGTTGGCACCGCCGCGTTTGTCGGAGCCACGGAAGGTCGAAGCCGCCGCCCAAGCCGTTGATACAAGCTGCGAGACGGTCAGGCCCGAGGCCAGGAGTTTGCTCTTGAGTGCGGCGACGTCACTGTCGTTGACCAAGGCATGGTCGACCGCTGGAATCGGGTCTTGCCACAGCAGCTCTTCGCTCGGCATTTCCGGGCCGAGGTAGCGGGAGAGGGGACCCATGTCGCGGTGGATCAGCTTGAACCAGGCGCGGGCGAATGCGTCGGCCAACTGGTCTGGATTGGCCAGGAAGCGCCGCGAAATCGGTTCATAGATCGGGTCGAATCGCAGCGACAGGTCGGTGGTCAGCATGGTCGGATTACGACGCTTGGACGGGTCGTGAGCATCCGGAATGATGCCCGCACCGGCACCGTTTTTCGGTATCCACTGGCTCGCACCGGCCGGGCTTTTGCTCAGTTCCCACTCGAAGCCGAACAGGTTCTCCAGGTAGTTGTTGCTCCACCGGGTGGGCGTGGTGGTCCAGGTCACTTCCAGGCCGCTGGTGATGGTGTCCGGCCCTTTGCCGGTGCCGAAGCTGTTCTTCCAGCCAAAGCCTTGGGCTTCGAGGCCAGCCGCTTCGGGCTCGGCGCCGACATTGTCGGCAGGTCCGGCGCCGTGGGTCTTGCCGAAGGCGTGGCCGCCGGCGATCAGTGCCACGGTTTCTTCGTCATTCATCGCCATGCGCGCGAAGGTTTCACGGATGTCCTTCCCGGCAGCGACCGGGTCGGGGTTGCCTTCCGGGCCTTCCGGGTTGACGTAGATCAGGCCCATTTGCACGGCGGCGAGCGGGTTTTCCAGGTTGCGCCCCTGGTCGGTGCGGCTCTCCTCATTTTCCCCCGGCTCGGCAACGAGTGGGCCTTCGCCGGGCTCTTGCATGGGTTCCTTGTCTTTGCCGTAGCGGGTGTCGCCGCCCAGCCACTTGTTTTCGGAGCCCCAGTAGACGTCCTCATCCGGTTCCCAAACGTCCGCACGACCGCCGGAAAAGCCGAAGGTTTTGAAGCCCATGGATTCCAGCGCAACGTTGCCGGTGAGGACGATCAGATCTGCCCAGGAAATTTTGCGGCCATATTTTTGCTTGATCGGCCAGAGCAGCCGGCGTGCCTTGTCGAGGCTGACGTTGTCCGGCCAACTGTTGAGCGGCGCGAAGCGTTGCTGACCGGAACCGGCGCCACCACGACCGTCACCGGTGCGGTACGTACCGGCGGCGTGCCAGGCCATGCGAATGAAGAGTGGCCCGTAGTGACCGAAGTCCGCCGGCCACCAGTCCTGGGAATCGGTCATCAACGCAGTCAGGTCTCTTTTGACCGCTTCAAAGTCCAGGCTTTTGAATGCTTCGGCGTAGTTGAAGCCCTCGTCCATGGGGTCGGACAGGGACGAGTGCTGATGGAGGATCTTCAGATTCAGTTGGTTCGGCCACCAGTCGCGGTTTGTCGTGCCACCGCCAGCGGCGTGATTGAACGGGCATTTCGATTCATTTGCCATGTGTGAGCTACCTTTGGTCGTGTTCATCCGGCTATCCGGCCCAGCGTGGGCGTTAAATAGCAACGAGCGAAACCAATGACACAGGCTGCAGGGCCAGCAGTTTGATCAACTGATTGTTTTGATCACACGGGAATTCTGAACAGCGGCAATCGAGTTGCCTGCACGGTGGCCTACGGCAGGTTTAGTCAGGCTTCTGACCCATTCCTATCTCCTTATCAGCTCTTGACCGGCCGGCTTATGGTGCCGGCGCTCGAATAAGGTTAGACCCCAGTTGGGAAGTCAGCTAATAGGGGGAGTATTGGGTCGTGATAGGCAGAGTCTTTTACTGGCATCACGGGGCGCGCCCGCGTCTATCTGGACCAATAGACGGGGCTTGAAGGCAAACGTGGTTACTTTCGCACGTTCTGGTACAGCATCAACCTTGAGGTTTCATGCATGGCGCGGGTCAGTTGCGACAGGCGCTTGAACTCTTCAGGGTTTTGCTCGGCGACGTTGTCCAGCGGCGTTGGTGAGGCCAGGTCATGGAGACTTGGCGAGCTGCCGTCATGCTCCATCTGCACCATGTAGTGTTGAGTCACGCCAGCAATCAGTGGGAATGTTCCCTCACGCAGTACCAGGGGTACCACGCGTTCACCCTCGGGAGCGGGCTGCTGAATGTCACGGCCCATGCCGCTGTTGCGAAACTCAAGGCCGGCCATGCCCGCCACGGTGGGCAGCAAGTCCACCAGGCCGACCGCTTCCTTGACCTTACGCGTCCCCAGCAAACCTGGTGCGTGGATGATCATCGGCACCGCGTTGCTTTCCAGACCCAGTTGCTCGTAGGCCGGTGCCAGGAACGGGATCTGCGCGATACGGGTGTTGTGGTCGCCAAACAGCACGAAAATGGTGTTGTCGTACCAGCCGCCTGCTTTGGCGATTTCCATCAAGCGTCCGATGTTGAAGTCCAGCAAACGCACGGCGTTGTACTGCTCGACACTGCGCGATCCTGCGGCCTGTACTTCGGCAAGGGTAGGGTGCTTGACCTCGAATCCATCATTGGTCTTGGGAATCGTGAAGGGGCGGTGATTCCCGGCCGTCTGTACATAGGCGAAGAACGGTTTGTCCTTGGGCAGTGCTTGCAGGATCTGGTCGGTTTCCTTGAACAGGTCCAGATCGGAAATCCCCCAGACATCCACCACCGGGGACTTCCAGTCCCGCTCTTCAAACAAGCGAACGCCGTCGATGCTTTGCCGGATCAAGGCATTCATGTTGGCCCAGCCGGAGTTGCCGCCGATGGTGTAGATCTTGTCGTAACCGGTGAAGGCGTTGATCAGTGTGTTTTGCTTGGTGATCAACGGATTACGCGTCGCGGTTTCCTGACGGGTGACGTCAGGCACACCGCTGATGCTGGCCCAGACGGTTTTTGCGGTCCCCGTCACCGGCACATAGAAGTGCTCGAAGAACCAGCTCTGCGTGGCCAGTCGATCGATGTTCGGCGTCGGATTGATCGGATTGCCATAGGCCCCGACGGCGCTGGTGCCCAGCGATTCGAGCATGACGAACATCACGTTCGGCGGCCGCGAGCCCGGTATTTTGTAGGGTTGTGGTGCCTGGTGACGGACGAAATCAAGGGTTTGCGGATCAGGCTTGTCCACCCCCAGGTAGTTGGCCATCACCGCGTAGTGTTCGCGCACCTGCGCTTCGTCATAGCGCGACTGGCCGACTTTGACCGTGTCGTAGAGGAACAACACCGGGTTCAAGCCCAACGCAGCGATCTGGTTATTGCCCGAGAAGAACGCATCGCTCCAGCGCAATGGGACCGGGTTTTCAAGGTTCATGTTTTCGACACGACCCAAAATGCCCAGCAGCACCACCACGACCATCAACGCGCCACCCAATGTCGCGGCGAGCCGGCGAATGGCTTTGCGAGGGCGGTCCAGCGTTACGCGTTCCAGACGCACAAGGGCCAGTGTCACCAGCGTGACCGTTGCCAGCCAACCCAATGAAATCCAGATAACCGGGTAGGTCTGCCAGACCATGTCACGGGATATTTGCGCATCCTCGATGAAGCGCAGCACGGTGGCGTTGATCCTCACACCCAGGTAGGCGTAATGACCAAAATCGATGATGTAAATCAGCAGCAGGACGCTCAGGGCCGCGACCAGATACACGCGGGCGATGCGGCGAAGCAGACGGCTGCCGATCAGGTTCCAGCGAGGAATCCAGGCCAGGAACGCCAACGGTAACATCGCCAGGATGGCCAGGCGCAGATCGAAACGAAAGCCGATTCCCAGGGTTTCCATGACGTCATTTTTGTCGATCAGGGCGTTGGCGTCGAAACCGGAATAGCCGAAAAAGAACATGACCCGAAGCACAGCAAACAGCGCAAACGTAATCGCTGTCGCGCCCAGCCAGTAATGTAAACGTCTCGAGTGCAGCCAACCCATCCCTGTTCCCCTGTTAATAAAGTCGTTAAATCTCAAACGGAACTGGACACATCGCCCACTGCACCGCGGCGCTTGGTTGCCCGGCGATACGTCCAGCGCACGGCAAGCATCAGCAGTGCCACGCAGCAATACAGACCCAGCAGCGGGTCAACCAGGTAATCCCAATAGTTTTGCGAAGGTTTGATCCCGGCAATGAAGGCCAGGGTCGCGCTGGCCAGCATCACGACGGCCAGGCCGTTGCGCAGGTAAAACAGGCCCAGTGTCAGCACGGCGAGAAAAATCAGCATGGGGCGCGGGCTGTAGCCAAACCGATAGGGGTCCAGATCACTCATGCCCAGGGTTGCCGGGTACAGCACCAGGGCCATCGCGGCGAAGAGGATCAATACGCCGGTTTTACCCCGCGCAGGTGGCAGGATGTCCAGCCGACGCAAGCAGCCCCACGCCATGAACACCATTGAGGTGATCGCCAGGTCATCAATGTAGCTGCGCAAATAGGCGGCCAACGATAACCCGTCCAGCGGTATGAAGCTGACTGCCAGCAATGCGGCCAACAGTGCGATCCGCCAGGTCCTGTGCATGCCGAAAGAAGGCAGCACCAGGAAGATGATCATTGCGAAGCTGACATGGGCTTGCCACAGGCTGATCATTTGCGACGCTCGTTGAGCCAGGCATCGTTGAAGGTGACGTGCTTGATGAAGGTGTTGTTCCAGGAATAAACCAAGTGATACATACCGTCGGGACTGCGGATGAAGTACGGGTATTCATATTCAAACTCACACCCTTGGCTTTTACAGACACGGTTGTCGAGGTTGTCCAGGAACTGTGCCTCCAGCGGTTGGCGAAGTGCGCCGCTGGAACCGCGGAACTCTTTACCGATGATTTCCTTGTAGGCCTCGGGTGAAAACGGAGCGCCCGCTGGATCAGGTGACTTGTCCAGGTCCCGCAACGAACGCCAATCGTCCATTTTTGCGTCGGTCCCATAAAGACTCAGCTTGAAGCGCCCCTCCTGCAGGTCGTTGAGCGCCACCAGCAACCCATGTTCGGGCGTCGCGACGGCGGCCAACGATGAGTTCGGATTCGAGGGGTCGAGCGGATAAGGCTCACTCCAGGTTTGACCGGCGTCTTCGGTGCGGGTCGCCAGCACACGGTGGTGGGTGTCGCCGGCATAGCGCAGCAAGGCGATGCCGCGCTGGCCGTCCAGCGGAACCACCGTGGGTTGCAATGAATTATTGCCGTGGCTGATGCGGAATTTGTCGATCACTTCGCCGTCTGCGCTCAAGTAGAGGTACTCGGCAAATTTGCCCAGAAACTCGTGGTAGACCGGTAAGCCGATGGAGCCATCGGCATGAAACACCGGTGCCGACCGGACCAGGGTGCTGATGTTCAGAAAGGGTGAAGTGATCAGCTGGCGCGGAGCGGACCAATGTTCACCGAAGTCGTCTGAAACCATTACATTGACCGCGCTGCCGGCCCAGCCACCCATGGACACGGACACGTAGAACAACCACAGGCGATTGTCCGGCGCGAGTGCCACCACCGGATTGCCCAGCTTGCGAATGTATTTTTGGGTGCCCTGTTGGGTCGAATCCCGCGTCGCCAATACCTGTTCAGCCCCCCATTCGCCGGTTTTCGGGTCGAAACGGGCGGAGCGCACCTGCACATCGGCTGCGCCTTCGCGGGAGCCGGCGAACCAGACCGTCATCAGGCTGCCGTCGGGCAAGGCGGTGACCGCCGAGGAATGCACGAAATCCACCAGCCCGGAGGAGGCGAAGCGGCTGGTATAAATAGGCTTGGCCACTTGGCCGGCCACTGCCATCACTGGACTTATCAGGGCAAAGGAAGAGTGCGTATTGGCAGGATTGACGAACCATGCGGCTGCAAACAGGCAAGAGAGTGCGAGGTATGCACCGAGGGCAGGAATGCTGGGAAGTTTGATGCGCATAATTAAGGCTTTGGCATTTCATGGCCCGATAAAGCGCTCAAGCTAACACTCGGTAGTACAAGATCGGGTTTAATGAATTTCTATTTTGTAAGAAATTGTTTGTGGTGCGCTGCCATGTCGATCAGCAACACTCAATGGATAGGCTGAAACTGCCGGAATAGAGGGATGTCGATCGAGCCAGCGGAATTGACGAGCCATTCTCGCCGTTGGTCGTAAAGCCGGACATGAACGGTGACGAGAGTGAAAAAGGAAGCCGATTTCACGCTTCTCTCCATCATCCGCAAAAAGTAATCTGTCGAACCTACACTTGGATGGATCCAAACCATGCACCTGACCCACCGCCCTGTCAGCGCTGAAGATATTCCGACCCTTTGCGCCTTTCCACAAACCCCCCAAGAGCTGTTCTTTATGTTCCCGAAGGCGCAATACCCCCTGACGGAAGATCAACTGCAGGCATCGATTGCTCAACGTTCTGACTCAACGGTGGTTGAGGGCGACGGTTATGTTATGGGCTTCGCGAACTTTTATACGTTTGATCGCGATGGCGTCTGCGCGATCGGCAATGTGATCGTGTCGCCCAAGGCTCGAGGGAAAGGGATCGCGAAGTTTTTGGTGCAGACGATGGTGGGGCTGGCGTTTGAACGTCATCGAGCACGCGAGGTGCATCTGTCGTGTTTCAACGAGAATACGGCGGGGCTGCTTCTGTATCCGCAGCTTGGGTTTGTGCCGTATGGGATTGAGGAGCGCTTGGCGCCGGACGGGCGTCGGGTAGCGCTGATAAAAATGCGGTTACTCACCGAAGGCAAAAGCATCGAAATCCCATGTGCGTAGATAAAGCGTGCCCCGTCGTGCTGCGAAACAAGAAGGGCGGGAGATTTTAGCGTTCCAGCATCCGTTGGTTTCCAGGTGAAACGAGAGGGTGGTATTGCGGGGGAGTTGTAAGGCTCCAATAAAGAGCCTTACTTATCCTGAGAATCAAAGTGCTTGCGAATGCGGCGAGTCGTGGTGAGGGTTAATGCTGCTTGTACGTATGCATGGTGAACGCTTTTCCTGTCGGGTCGTTGCCCTCAAGCGTTATTTCATCATCCTTGATCGACAGGATTCGGGCTTCGTCGGAAGCGCCAGAGGCGTAAGCATCGCTCAAGTTCGGCGCCGACGGCCCGGCCAATTTGGCAACCAGCGACGGTGGAATGGATGTGCCGTCGACTACGTAGGACATTGGAATTGTTTTCATGTCAGCCAGGGTGAACGAAAGCAGGCTTGAGTCGGCGGTCCAGCTACCGGCACCGTTTACGCTGTACTCAAAACGGTAAGGTTTGGCTTCCACGGTTCCGTCCACGATGACGGTGCCATTGACGTTGTACCGACCGTTGCGGAAGTACTCGGTCATGCCCTTGAATTCAAAATTGCCGTTGGTGATTGGGTAGGTGTAATCAGTGTTCCAGCGACCTATGAAGCGTGGGTTGTTGGGGTTGGCGTCGTGCAATGTAGAGTAAATCGTTACAACACTGGCCAGAACAGCAACCACGCTCCCGAAGATGAACCAGGCTTTCAGTGACGCATTTTTTAAAACAGTGAAACTCATTTTGATGGATTCCATTCGATTGGTTAGTCATGCATGCATGCATGCAAAGGAATATTAACTTCACATTCAGCTAATTCGTTTGGGGTTCCAGAAAAATAGCCGCACCCCATTTGATGGGGCGCGGCTTTTTGCAGTTTTTCATCAGGAGCTATCGGCCGCAGAACTCCGCTGGCCTTCGCTCGGCAAAGACTGCCAGCCCTTCAGTGAAATCGGCATTTTCGCAGGCCTGTCGACGCAGTTCGGCCATCTGCTCCATCGCCTGGACGGGCATCGGTTGCAGGTCTTCCACAATGCGCAATTGTTCCTTCACCGCCGCAATGGCCAGCGGCGCTTTGGCGGCGATGCCTCGGGCCATTGTCGACCCGAACCCATGGCAGCGCCTGACGTTGCCGTGCCAGTTCATCGCTGCGCCGGGTCAGCGCTTTCTCAGCTTCGAGCAGTTCGAGCCGCGTTGCCAGCCATGCTTCACGCGTGGTGATCATGTGGTTGTTCATCATTGTCCGCTCCGGGTGGAGGATCGTGAATTAGACTAAACACCGAACATCCGACGGTGGGAGTGACAACGGTGGCGGGATTGCGATGGACTCGCTGATCACGGCCGCAGCGCAGGCGCTGGCGGCGGGTGATCCGCTCGGCGCGCTGAACCGGGTCGCGTTGCGCGACGATGCGCCGGCGCTGGCGTTGCGGGGTATTGCGATGGCGCAACTCGGCGATCTGGTGCGAGCCAAGGCGCTGGTGCAGAGGGCCGCACGGGCCTTCGGTCCGAAGGAGGCCTTGGCTCGGGCGCGCTGTGTGGTCGCCGAGGCCGAGATCGCGCTGGCCTCCCGGGAATTGGGCTGGCCGGTGAAGGCACTTGAGTCAGCGCGAGTGACGCTGGAGACGCACGGCGATCGAGTGAACGCCGCTCATGCGCGGTATTTGCAGATTCGGCGTTTGCTGCTGATCGGGCATCTCGAAGAGGCTGACGTGCTGCTCGCCGAGCTTGACCCCGCCCCATTACCGCCAGCATTGCGCGCCGCCCACGAACTGGTCGTGGCGGGGATCGCGATGCGACGACTCGAGACGAACAAGGCGCGGTTTGCACTCACAAGAGCCGAGCACGCCGCGCGCGACGCCGATATTCCTGCGCTGACGGCCGAGGTGGAAAACGCTGCCCTTGTCCTGAACACGCCCGTAGCGCGTTTGATTGCCCATGGCGAAGAACGGCCTCTATTGCTGGATGAGGTTGAAGCGTTGCTCGCGTCCACGTCGCTGGTCGTGGACGCGTGTCGCTACGTCGTGCGTGGTGCCGGCATGTCGGTCTCCCTCGCCACACGCCCGGTCTTGTTCGCCCTCGCACGGGCACTGGCCGAAGCGTGGCCGGCCGACGTGTCGAGGGAAACGCTGATTACCCGGGCCTTCCGTTTGAAGCACGCCGATGAGTCCCTTCGCGCGCGGTTGCGAGTCGAAGTCGGGCGACTGCGCGCGGCACTTAAACCCTTGGCCGGCGTAACGGCTACCCAGCGCGGGTTTGCGCTGGTGTCGCTGGTTGCCTCTGACGTTGTGGTGCTGGCGCAACACCTCGAAGAGAAGCACGGGTCGTTGTTCGCTTTCCTCGTCGACGGTGAGTCGTGGTCGAGCTCGGCCCTGGCACTGGCCCTCGGTGCCAGCCAGCGGACGGTGCAACGGGCACTCGAGGAATTGGCCCGCGCGGGCAAGGTGCAGTCGTTCGGTCGCGGTCGGGCACGTCGCTGGATGGTCCCGCCGGTGCCGGGTTTCGCGACGACCTTGTTACTCCCGGTGCCGCTGCCGGGTGACTAGGATGAACGCCTCCCACCCGTAACGAGGAATGCCAACATGAAACAGTCAGCAGCCAAAATCGTTCGTGAATATGGACCCTTTGCCGGTGTCGACAAGGTGCATGGCGTCACCTGGGACGGCCGGCACGTGTGGTTTGCCACCGGCGACAAACTCAACGCCCTGGACCCTGCGAGCGGCAAGACACTGCGTTCAATCGATGTCGCCGCCCATGCCGGCACCGCCTTCGACGGCCAGCACCTGTTCCAGATCGCCGAGGACCGCATCCAGAAAATCGACCCGCAGACCGGCCGTGTACTCGCGACTATTCCGGCGCCTGGCGGCAGTGACTCAGGGCTGACGTGGGCGGAAGGGACGCTGTGGGTCGGTGAGTATCGGGATCGCAAGATTCATCAGATCGATCCCGAGACCGGCGCGATTCTGCGCACCCTTGAATCCAACCGTTTCGTCACCGGGGTGACCTGGGTCGAGGGTCAGCTGTGGCATGGCACGTGGGAAGAAGACGAGAGTGAGTTACGCCATATCGATTCGACAACCGGCGAGGTGTTGGAGAGCGTGAAGCTGCCGGCCGGCGTCGGGGTGTCGGGGCTTGAATCGGACGGCGGCGATCAGTTTTTTTGCGGCGGCGGTGGCAGTGGGAAGGTGAGGGCGGTGCGGCGCCCCAAATGAGGCGCCGCTCAATCGCTTAAGGCGCGCCAAACAACATCGTCCAATAAACCCCCTCATCACTGCGCGCGTCCGCCGCATAGGCTGCGCCCATTTGGGTAAACATCGGATTCATCAGGTTGGCGCAATGCCCCGGGCTGGCCAGCCAGCCCGACATGGCCTTGCTCGGTGAGCCCTGGCCGGCAGCGATGTTCTCGCCGATCTGCCGGCCACGGAAACCAGCGGCTCTGGCCCGGTCTGCAGGCATATCACCGTCGGGGTCCTGGTGGGCGAAGTAGTTGCCGTAGGCCATCGCCTTGCTGTGCCCTTGCGCAGCTGCGCCCAGGGCTGCGCTCCAGGCCAATGGCCGTGCGGCGGCGAAGCGCTGACGACCGCAGAGGCGCGGCTTTGAGCGTGCCGCATTGACCTGTGCCAGCAACGCTTTGCTGACGGCTCGCGAATCACCCACACGACTGTCCAGCACGGGCTGCGCCAGCACCACCTGCCACTCACTCCGGGCGCGACTGACGCCAATGTCGGCGTATTGGGTATCGAGCAACGCCCCGCAGTAATCGCTCTGGAGCATGTCGAAGGCCTCATCGGCATCCTGCGCACCGACCACGCGAATCGTGCGCACCGTCACTGCCTGATAGCCCGACGCTTTCAATCTATCGCGCAAACCACCGCCGTAACCGATCGGCAAGGCCAGGTTCGACTTCAGCGCCAGCGGCGATAACGCTCGCCCCGCGCGCCCCAAGCAGCGATCGGGGTGAGCGCGGTAGTCGTTGATGGCTTCCACCAACTGCCTTTCGGCACCGGCGTGGGCGGGGTTGGCGAACAGGTAAAAAAGAGGAATGAAACAGAGCGAGGCAACGCGAACGGACAGGAGGGTTTGGCGCATGGATGAATAGCTCTGAGCGGGCAAGTGGGTTTCACGGCTCGGCTATGACTGGCGCTTCAACACAAGGTTCACGGGCGAAAGAGACATATTTGCGCTGGGCGCAGTGCGTCCGCCAAAGAGGACATGGAGGTGTCGTATGATGGCTTCTTTTGACCCGTCACAAGGATCCACCCATGCCGCTAAGCAAACGCGATCAGGCGCACATCGAGCGTCGCCTGATTGCCACCCTGACCGAGGCGTGTGAGACGGCCAAAGTGGACATCGTCGGGTTCTGCTGGCTGACCCACGAGGTCGATTACGAGGTGTTCCCCTCCAGCCTGAGGGTCATCTGGGTCTTCGATACGCAGGCCGATAAGGATCAGGCGCTGGCCAGTGGGCAGGGCGAGCGCATGCTCGAGTTGACTGCCAATGCGTTAAACGAAGCGGACGTTCTCGTCAGCCCGGTATCGGCCCATGTGCAGTTCGATTCTGAAGAAGAATGCCAACGCGCCAATGGCGGAAACTGGCAGCAACGCTTGTCGCGCCCGCTCACTTCGAAAACTTCCTCGCCCCGGCCACGCAAAGGATCACCGCGACGGTAACCCCCAGCATGCCGATGCTGACGTGCTCGTGAAGCAGCGTGGCCGCCAGCGCCAAACCAAAAAACGGCTGTAGCAGTTGCAGCTGGCCGACGGCGGCAATCCCCCCTTGGGCCAGCCCGCGGTACCAGAATACGAAGCCGATCAGCATGCTGAAGATCGACACGTAAGCCAGGCTGAACCACGCGGATGGGGTGATTCCCGAGAACGAAGCCGGGGCCATGAACCAGCTCAGCGGGACCATGACGGGCAGCGACAGCAGCAATGCCCAAGAGATCACCTGCCAGCCTCCCAGGGTTCTTGAAAGCTTTGCGCCTTCTGCATAACCCAGCCCGCAGGCGAGGATGGCCAGCAGCATGAGGATGTCGCCGGTCGGAGAAGCTGTCAGGCCTTGCGAGACGGCAAATCCCACGACCAAAGCGCTGCCCAGGACTGAGAAGAACCAGAACACCGGCCGTGGACGCTCCCCGCCGCGCAACACGCCGAACACCGCAGTGGCGAGTGGCAACAAGCCAACGAAGACGATGGAATGCGCCGACGTCACGTACTGCAGCGCCAGCGCCGTCAGTAGCGGAAACCCTACTACAACGCCCATTGCCACGATCGCCAAGGGCAGAAGCTGAGGCTTGGCGGGACGTTTTTCTTTAAACAGCACCAGCATGCACAGCGCCAGAAGCCCGGCAATCGCCGCTCGGGCAACGGTCAGGAAAACCGGGTCGAATTCCAGCACGGCCAACCGTGTGGCCGGCAGCGAGCAGCTGAAAATCAGCACGCCGATAAACCCGTTGAGCCATCCGCTCGCGGTCTTTTCCGTCATTGGGTTTTGCAGGGTCCGTTCCATATGAGGGCACTCTGAATTTGCAGAGATCCATCGTATGATCGACGATCACTACAATCAAAAAATTGTCATGGATACATCTCGACATGCCTCGCTCACGGTACAAGTCATTAGTGGATGCTTTGGCGGCCGACATCCGGTCTGGCCGGTTGTTGCCGGGCACGCGCTTGCCGACGCATCGCCAACTGGCGGCCACAGAAGGGTTGGCGCTGGTGACCGCCAGTCGGGTGTATGCGGAGCTCGAAGCCATGGGCCTGGTCAGCGGCGAGACGGGGCGAGGCACGTTCGTGCGGGAGACGTCGTTGCCGCCTGGCTTGGGTATCGACCAGAAAAACGTTGCCGTTGGAATGACCGACCTCAACTTCAACTATCCCTCGCTGCCAGGGCAGGCAGAACTCTTGCGAAATGCACTGCGCCAACTCGCCTCGGGCGGTGATCTGGAGTCCCTGTTGCGCTACCAGCCACACGCCGGGCGTCTGCATGAGCGCGCCTCGGTGGCGCGCCATTTGCTCGCCCGAGGGCTGACAGTGGATGCCGAGCAAGTGTTAATGGTCAGTGGTGCCCAGCATGGGCTGGCCGTGACGATGATGGCGCTGCTGCAACCCGGTGATGTGATTGCTGCGGATGCGCTGACCTATTCAGGATTCATCGTGCTGGCCGAAGCCTTGCACCTTGAAATCGTGCCCATTCCCGTGACCGAACAGGGACCTGATCTGGAGGCGCTGGACAGTCTGTGCCGGAGTCGCCGCGTGCGGGCGGTGTACTCGATGCCGACGCTGCACAATCCGCTGGGGTGGGTGATGAGTGCCGATCAGCGCGAGTCACTGGTGACAATTGCGCGCAAGCATGACTTGCTCATCATCGAGGACGCCGCGTATGCCTTCCTTGCCGAGAACCCGCCGGCACCGATAGCGCAACTCGCACCCGAGAGAACCGTTTACGTTTCAGGGCTCTCCAAGAGTGTGGCCACTGGACTTCGCGTTGGTTTCGTCGCAGTCCCGGCAGAAAAAGTGCCCGCGCTGGAGCGAACGATCAGGGCGACCACCTGGAATACCCCCGGCGTGCTGACGGCGATCGCGAGCACGTGGCTCGACGATGGCACCGTCATGCAACTGGAAGCTGAAAAACGTCGGGATGCTCAGGCCAGGCAGACCATGGCCGCCGAAGTGCTGGCGGGCCTTCCATGTATTCGCCACCCGTCGTCCTATTTTCTTTGGCTGCCTTTGTCTGAAGATGCGAGGGCAGACCAGATCGCCGCGGCGCTGCTGCGTGAAAAAGTCGCGGTTTCAACCGCTGAGCCTTTTGCCACTTCTGCTCATGTCCCGCATGCGATCCGCTTGGCGCTGGGGTCAGCGGAGATGGGCGCACTTCGAGAGGCGCTTGAAAAAGTTAAGTGGGTGATTGGTGCTTATTCATAGCGCAAAATGAAGGTCACGCTCCCGCCTGACCTGGCCATTGACGCCGAAGTGGACCTGGGCACCAACGCAGGCGGCTACCTCCTGCAGGCGCGCCTCAACATCAGCCTGCCGGGAATGGACCGCGAAACAGCCCGAGCGCTGGTGGATGAAGGGCACAAGCTGTGTCCGTACTCCAAAGCCACGCGGGGCAACATCAACGTCGAAATCAACCTGGTCTGAGCCGGACCTGTCACGCAATTTGGGCAAGGCATCGCAAGGGTGAAGCTTGGCTTTCGCCCTTGCGATATGGCTTACGTGCCCAATGCCTTCTCTGACCGGCTGGTAAAGCGTCTTCGGTGACCGATAAGCGCAAACTCATCACTCATCGTGACCCTCAACTGAGGTAATGAAGATGAAGCACCTATTCGCGGTTGCTATCGCCACCCTTGCGCTTTGCGCCTCGGCCCTCGCCAGCGTCGCTCCCGCCGCCAATCCCCAGGCCATTCAACCCTTCCACGTCAATGTTGCGGACAAGGAACTCGCCGATCTGCGCAACCGTATCGCGGCGACCCGCTGGCCGGACAAAGAGACGGTTTCCGATCGATCACAGGGCGCACAGCTGGAACAGCTGCAGGAGCTGGTTCGCTACTGGGGCACGAACTACGACTGGCGCAAGGCCGAAGCGCAGCTCAATACGCTGGCGCAGTACGTGACCACCCTCGACGGGGTCGATATCCACTTTATCTGGGTGCGCTCCCCCCACCCGAACGCTTTGCCGATGATCATGACCCACGGGTGGCCAGGCTCCGTGCTCGAGTTCATCAAGGTCGTTGGTCCGCTCACCGACCCGACCGCGCACGGGGGCAATGCGGCAGATGCCTTCGATGTGGTGATTCCGTCCATTCCTGGCTACGGCTTCTCCGGCAAACCGAGTGGTATCGGTTGGGATCCGGACCATATCGCGCGGGTCTGGGCGCAGCTGATGCAGCGCCTCGAGTACACCCACTACGTCGCCCAAGGTGGCGACTGGGGCGCCCCCATTACCAGCGCGATGGCGCGCCAGGCGCCGGCCGGATTGCGCGGCATTCACCTTAACCTGCCAGCCACGATACCGGCGGAAGCGAGCGCGGCGCTCGCTGTCGGCGGACCGGCGCCGACGGGATTTTCCGAGAAGGAACGCGCGACCTACGACGCCGTCGCCACGCTCGTCAAACAGGGAAACCTGGCGTACAGCACGATGATGGCCGCGCGGCCGCAGATGATCGGTTACGGCGCGACGGATTCACCGGCCTTCCTCGCAGCGCTCATGCTCGTGCATCCAGGCTTTGCCCGTTGGACATACGGCGCCGACCCCCAACAGTCGCCGACGAAGGATGAAGTGCTGGACGACATCACGCTCTACTGGCTGACGAATAGCGCCGCCTCGGCAGCAAGGCTCTACTGGGAGAACATGGGGCGAAGCCCTCTTTCTTCGGCCGCACAGAAGACCACCGAGATTTCTCTGCCGGTGGCCGTCACCGTGTTTCCAGAAGATGTTTACTGCCCGCCAGAAACATGGGCCCGGCGCGCTTATAGCAACCTGATCTACTTCCACCAGGCCGACAAGGGCGGCCATTTCGCGGCCTGGGAACAGCCGCAGCTTTTTACCGAGGAACTTCGCGCGGCGTTCCGATCGCTGCGGCGCTAGTCGAACACTGCCCGTGGGGACGGCCTACGCGGTCTGGACCGGTATCGGCACGGCGGGCACCGCCACTTACAAACCATCGCCCAACGCCTTGAGGTACTCGGGACTCTCGGATATCGAGTTGTGCCCCGTACCCGGTATCACCTTCAGCAACGCCACTCCCTTGGCGAAATGCGTGTAGAGCCGCTCGGTGCTGGAACGCGGTATCACTTCGTCGTGTTCCGCCGCGATCAAGAGCGTGGGCACCGTGATGTGGGCGGCGTACTTCCAGGATTCATAGGTGTCCTTGAGCAACCACTTCACCGGGAAGATAGGGAACTGCCGTGTAGCGAGTTCTTCAACACTGTTGTAGGGCGTGATGAGCACCAGACGCGCCGCCGGGCGTTGGCTGGCGAGGCGCACGGCGACGCCGGAGCCCAGGCTGCGACCGACCACCGTAATGTGTGGATGGGTGGCGTAGACCAGGTCAAACAAGGTCATGGCGTCGCGCGAGATCATCTCCTCGGAGGGCGATCCGGAACTGCCACCGTAGCCTCGGTAGTGCAGCAAGTAGACGGCGTGATCGGCAAAGGCTTCGGAAAACGAAGGCAGGCTCCGGGAGACGTCCTCGGCATTTCCACCGAAATAGATCAACGCATTGGGCCCCTCGTGCGGCCTGACGGACACCAGCACCTGTGCGTCGTCGACGGACAGGGTGAGCAGCGTTGCCGAGGTGCCGACAGCGCGGGGTTGTGGGAAGTAGATGAGGGCGCGCTGAAACACGAACAGCGCGGCGCAGAGTGCCAGATACACAACGGCGATGATGACGACGATTGACACCAGGATTCGTGGCATTCGGCTAACTTTAGTGGGCGGCATTGACGGCTCTGGCCTGAAGACGGCTATCGCTTGATCGCTGTCAGAGTGTAGTAGACCGATAGCGCGACGCACCGGGAGGGGCAGCCATGCCCATCGCTGTTAAATGGCTCAACGTCCTGCCGTCGGAAAGAGCGGCGCTGAGGCTAATGCCAGTCAGTTAAGCCGTAACGCGATCCTTGTAGCAGCTGGCGAAGCCTGCGTTCGGCTGCGAAGCAGTCGTGAAATCAGACGATGCGGTGTTTCAGAAAGACCGCAAACTCAGGTTTTACGACTGCTGCGCAGTCGAACGCAGGCTTCGCCAGCTGCTACGGATTGTGTCGTTCCTTAACTGACTGGCATTAGGCGCTGAGTCTGGGCTTCGACTTACATTTCTGCGTGCTGGTGCTGTTGGAGATTGCGGTGCTTGTGTCGCCGGTAGCTATGCTGATGTGGCTAGCCTCGTGCGTCCGGCGCGAGAAGTGCTGTGGACCGTGGCTGACAGCAAAAATGTGGAAGGACAATTCCATGAGCCACACTGATGGGTACACGCGTCGAAAAATACTCACGCTGGCTGCCGGTGCTTCGGCGGTTTTCACCTTCGATCCGGCTTTTGCAGCATCCACGCCGTCGACCGAAACAG
Organism: Pseudomonas sp. NPDC098740; assembly: GCF_044760065.1. Taxonomy (NCBI): domain Bacteria; kingdom Pseudomonadati; phylum Pseudomonadota; class Gammaproteobacteria; order Pseudomonadales; family Pseudomonadaceae; genus Pseudomonas; species Pseudomonas sp. NPDC098740. The sequence goes on from NZ_JBIWAM010000001.1 coordinate 316,829, forward strand.
GAGGCAAGAACATGCTGACCCGGGCCATTCCATCCAGCGCCGAACTATTACCGATCGTTGGGCTGGGCACGTATCGCGGTTTTGATGTCGAGCCTTCAAGCCCCGCCTACAAGCAGCTGCCTGCTGTGCTGCGCGCGTTGTTCGAGAAGGGCGGGAAGGTGATCGACAGTTCGCCGATGTACGGTCGCGCCGAACTGACGACCGGCGAACTGCTGTCGATTCATGAACCGCGCTCGCCGGCGTTTCTGGCCACCAAGGTGTGGACACGTGGCCGCGAAGAAGGCATCGCGCAGATGGAACAGTCTTTCAAACTGCTGCAGACCGACCGGATCGACCTGATGCAGATTCACAACCTGCTGGACTGGAAAACCCATTTGCCCACGCTGCGCAAATGGAAGGAAGAAGGGCGCATTCGTTACATCGGCATCACCCATTACACGGCGTCGGCGTATGACGAAGTGGAAGCGGTGCTCAAGGCCGAGCCGTTGGACTTTTTGCAGATCAACTATGCCCTGGACGATCGCGGCGTCGAGAAGCGCATTCTGCCGCTGTGTCGCGAGCTGGGCGTGGCGGTGATCTGCAATCGGCCCTTCGGCGGCGGTGATTTGCTCGCCCGCTTGAAGGACAAACCGTTACCGCGCTGGGCCGCGGATGTGAGGGTCAATAGCTGGGCGCAACTGGCGCTCAAGTTCCTGCTGACGCATTCGGCGGTGACTTGCGTGATCCCCGGCACCGGCAACCCGCGTTACATGGCAGAAAATGCCGGTGCCGGTTTCGGTCCGATGCTGACAGGGGCGCAGCGTGAGCAGTTGATTGACGTGGTGGGGTAGGCGAATGTTCGAGGCCTGTCAGGTGTTGTCCGGCGGCTGGCGAAATCGCTCCGGGATGGCCGCCACGTTGCGCTGGCGAGCGTGGTCGCGGATGACCGGGAATTTGCCGAGCGGCCATAGCGTTTGCAGCTCTGCTCTGTCTGCATCGTTGGCGAGGTCGATGATCCGTTTTTCGAAGTCGACAGCGTTTTCGTAGAGCGCGATGAGCACTTTGTGGCAGAACGACGACAGCGGATGGTAGTCAAGAGTCAGCGACATCTCTCAGCTCCTCGAAAGGCAGGTGACCCCCATCATCGTAGTCGCCCGTCCGGGACGGTTAAGCGCGCGGTGCTAGACTTTCAGGGTGGGATGGATGATCGAACAACCTGATCCGGCGGTGCGATGGTGAGAGCGCTGGAGGTATGACATGACGACTCAATCGCTGGCTAAAGAACACATCAACGTGGTGGTCCGCAATTATGTAGAAGGCATGGTATTCGCCGATGAAGCCTTGCTGCGACAGGCCTTTCATCCCTCTTGCCGCATCATTGGGCATTACGAAGAGAAGCTGGAATGGGCATCCATGGAGGAATTTATCAGCGCGATCAAGGCCGAGGGGCCGGCAGCCAAAGAGGTCAAACCGTTTTGGGAAATACTCAGCATCGATGTCACGGGTGATGCTGCCGCGGTAAAAGTCACTGATGATTATCTCGGCATGCGATTTACCGATTATCTGTCGCTACTGAACATCAATTATCGCTGGATGATTGTGAACAAGCTGTATTACCTGAACGAATAGATCGTGAGCCCGGGAGCCAAAAGGCTCCCGGGCATCGTTATGCGATCAGTGCCGATCCAGCCACACCGTCTGGGCATTGCAGAACTCACGCACACCGAAATGCGAGAGTTCACGGCCAAACCCGCTTTTCTTCACGCCGCCGAAGGTGACGCGCGGGTCGGAGGCGCAATAACCATTGATAAACACGCCACCGGTTTCCAGTTCACCAGCCATCTGCTCAGCAAGCTCGACGTTGCGTGTGTAAATGGTTGAGGCGAGGCCGAACTCACTGTCATTCGCCAGTGCCAATGCATGCGCTGCATCGCGTGCGGTGATGATCGAGGCCACCGGGCCAAACAGCTCCTGTTTGAACGAGGTCATCTGGTCGGTGACATCGCCGAAGACCGTGGGCTCGTAAAAGTTGCCGGGGCCTTCTGCCTTCTTGCCGCCCATCAGCAACGTCGCGCCTTCTTCCAGGGTGTCGCGCACCTGTTGATCCAGTTCATCACGCAGATCAAAGCGGGCCATGGGGCCGATGTAGGTGTCGGAGGCCAGTGGATCACCGACCACCAGTTTTTGCGTGGCTTCGACGAACTTGCGCGTGAACTCCTCGACGATGCCTTGCTCGACAATCAGGCGTTTGGCGGCCGCGCAGACTTGCCCGGTGTTCTGGTAGCGGCCAATCACGGCGGCTTTGACCGCTTCGTCGAGGTCGGCATCGTTGAGCACGATGAAGGGATCGGAGCCGCCCAGTTCCAGCACGCACTTCTTCAACGCCGCACCGGCTTGAGCGCCGATGGCGATGCCGGCTCGCACGCTGCCGGTGAGGGTGACTGCCGCGATGCGTGGATCGGCGATTGCGGTGGAGACACCGTCCGGCGTGACATTGATGACCTCGAAGACACCTTCGGGGAAGTCGGCTTGCTTGAAGGCCTCACGCAACAGATAAGCGCTGCCCATCACGTTGGGTGCATGTTTGAGCACGTAGGTGTTGCCGGCGATCAACGCTGGAACGGCGCCGCGCAGGACTTGCCAGATCGGGAAGTTCCACGGCATCACGGCGAGAAGCGGGCCGAGCGGGCGGTATTCAATGCGCGCTTTTCCACCTTCAACCAGCGTCGGTTCAGCGCTCAACATCGCGGGGCCGTGCTCGGCGTACCACTCACAGAGCAGCGCGCACTTTTCGATTTCGCCGCGGGCCTGAGTGATTGGCTTGCCCATTTCCAGGGTGATCATGTTCGCCATCGCGGCGGCGTTGTCGCGCAATGCCTGAGCCAGGGCGATCAACAACTGCGAGCGTTGATCAACCGGTTTGCTGCGCCAGACGCGGAACCCGGCAGCGGCGCGGGCAAGGGCGGCGTCCAGTGCCGATGCGGATTCGAAAGGGTAGTGGCCGATCTGCTCGCCGTTGGCGGGGTTGATCGAAATGGCATGGGTGAGGCTGGAAACTTGGGTCATGGCACCGTCCTGCGAGGTGGGGATGCGCTCAGGTTACGGTGGTGTTTGTTTTCTGGAAACTGAATAATACTGAGCATATCGTTCACGTTTGGAGAATGACTTGGATCTGGTTCAGCTGGAAATTTTCAAAGCCGTTGCCGAGCACGGCAGCATCAGCGCGGCGGCTCAGCACATCCATCGGGTGCCTTCGAACCTGACGACGCGGATCAAGCAGCTGGAACTGGATCTGGGCGTGGACCTGTTTATCCGCGAGAAGAGCCGTCTGCGCCTATCGCCGGCGGGCTGGAGTTTTCTGGACTATGCCCGGCGCATCCTCGATCTGGTCCAGGAGGCTCGCGCGACGGTGGCGGGTGAAGAACCGCAGGGTTCGTTTCCGCTGGGGTCACTTGAGAGTACCGCTGCGGTACGCATTCCTGAGCTGCTGGCCGCGTATAACCAGAAGCACGCCAAGGTCGAGCTGGACCTGTCCACCGGACCTTCGGGGACCATGATCGACGGGGTGTTGTCTGGCCGACTGGCGGCAGCGTTTGTCGATGGACCGGTGCTGCACCCGGCACTGGAAGGCGTGCCGGCGTTTGAGGAAGAGATGGTGGTTATCGCGCCGCTCAACCATTCCCCCATTCATCGCGCGCGGGATGTTAATGGCGAAAACATCTATGCCTTCCGCTCCAATTGTTCCTACCGGCATCACTTCGAAAGCTGGTTTGCCAAGGACGCGGCGGTGCCCGGCAAGATTTTCGAAATGGAGTCCTATCACGGCATGCTGGCGTGCGTCAGCGCCGGTGCAGGCCTGGCGCTGATGCCCCGCAGCATGCTCAACAGCATGCCCGGGTGCACCACGGTGAGCATCTGGCCGCTATCGGAATCGTTCCGCTATTTGCGCACCTGGCTGGTGTGGCGCCGGGGGACGGTGTCGCAAAGTCTGACCATGTTTGTGCGCTTGCTGGAGGAGCGCGGGGTGGTGCGGGATGAGGCGGTGCGCTAGTTCGCGCTTGAGAATGTCCAGATCGGCGTGCCGGCTCATTCCCCGGCTTTTGTCGACTTGATCAGATTGTTGCGCAGCTTCACGACCGCTTTTTGCAGGATCGAGAACTCGTCGAGCGTCAGGCCCGTCGCGTCGGCGAGGCCCATTTCCGGTTGGCTTTCGCGTAGCTGTCGACCGTTCTTCGTCAGGCTGATCCGCACCTGGCGCTCGTCCTCGGGATCGCGCTGCCTTTGCAAAAAGCCCATCGCTTCCAGCTTCTTCAGGATCGGGGTCAAGGTGTTCGATTCGAGAAACAGCTTCTCGCCCAGGCTGCCGACGGTCTGATTGTCTTCCTCCCACAGCGCGACGATGGTGATGTATTGCGTATAGGTCAGCCCCAGCTGCTCCCCGGTTCGACGGCGAAAGTCGAACCGGTCGTTCGGTGCATCACGCTGTCAGAGCGTTGATGACCACGTCGATGTTGCCGCGCGTAGCCTTCGAGTACGGGCAGATTTGGTCTGCGGCGTGCGCCAGCTCCGTCGCGACGTCTTGCGTCAAGCCTGGCACGCGAAGAGTCAGCCGGGCCTGGAGGAAGTAGGCCGGACCGGTCTGGCCCAGATCGACCTCAATATCAATGGCCAGATTGGGCGGCAGCGTCACCTTCATATTTTTCGCCGCCAGCTCGACGGCAGCGGTGTAGCAGGCCGACCATGCGCCGGCGAAAAACTGCTCTGCCGTTGGGTGCGGCACAATGGCTGCGAACTCGTGTGCCAGTCTAGGGTTTCCAGGCGACGAGAGCTGGATGGCGAGGCCGCGGGAAGAGTTGTCACCGTCGCTGAACGTCGTGTGGGTTTTGCCTGTGGCCAGGACTTTTTCGATCTTGTTCATGGTTGAGTCCTCAACGCTTTGCTGGGTTTGTGTTTCGCGTGCGCTTAAAGCGCATGCGATATATATGGCGTATCGACCATGCCGATCGATAGCAACGCCGCGCGGTGCGTCAAGCCGTGAGGACGTTCAGGGCCACGTCAATGTTACCCCGCGTCGCTTTCGAGTACGGGCAGATTTGATCGGCGGTGTGCGCCAGTGTCGTCGCGATATCGCGGGACAAACCTGGTACGCGCAGGGTCAATCGAGCCTGAAGGAAGTAGGCCGGACCGGTCTGACCCAGATCGACTTCGATGTCGACGGACAGATCCGACGGCAGCACCACGTTCATTTCTCCGGCCACCAGCCCGACGGCGGCGGTGTAGCAGGCCGACCAAGCACCGGCGAACAGTTGCTCGGCGGTCAGGCAGTCGGTGTCAAGGGGTGGTGTGACGTCCAGCCGACGAATGGCCGTGTTGCCGGGATATGCCGAATTCGTCGTCGACCGGGCCTAAAGCGATCAAGCCGTGGCGTCTGGAATGGGCCAGTCTGGACGGTCTGTCCAAGGAGTTGATGATGAAACGACTGTCCCTGGCCGAAGCTCGCGAGCTGGCCGAATCGATCTTGCTGCACAACGGTTTCAACCTTGCCCACGCTCAGGCGGTAGCCGCCACGGTGATTGCCGGCGAGCGCGATGGCTGCGCCTCTCACGGTTTGTATCGGGTACTGGGGTGCGTGAATTCGCTCAGAGCCGGCAAGGTGGTGGCCGATGCCGAGCCACGGGTGATCGACCAGGCCCCTTCGATCGTGCGGGTCGATGCGGCGGGTGGTTTCTCCCAGTTGGCGTTTCAGGCGGGTCTGCCATTACTGGAGGAGAAAACCCGGGCAAACGGGATTGCGGCCTTGGCGATCAATCGCTGTGTGCATTTTTCCGCCCTGTGGATCGAGATCGAGCAGCTGACCGCTGCCGGCCTGGTGGCGCTGGCGTGTAATCCCAGCCATGCCTGGGTCGCGCCGGCGGGGGGCAGTCAACCGGTGTTCGGCACCAATCCCATTGCGTTTGGCTGGCCGCGTTCGGGCAAGGATCCGTTTGTGTTCGACTTCGCCACCAGTGCGATTGCCCGTGGCGAGATCGAGTTGCATCGACGCGCCGGCAAAGCGATTCCCGAAGGTTGGGGCGTGGACGCTGAAGGGCAGCCGAGTACCGATGCGAACGTGGTGCTCGATGCCGGCGCGATGCTGACGTTCGGTGGGCACAAGGGCTCGGCGCTGGCCGCCATGGTGGAGTTGATCGCCGGGCCGTTGATTGGTGACCTGACCAGTGCTGAATCGCTGGCGTACGACGCGGGCAGCAAGTCGTCGCCGTACCACGGCGAGCTGATCATCGCCCTCGATCCGCGGCGCTTTCTCGGCGAGGCCACCGAGCAGCATCTGGCCCGTGCCGAAGTGATGTTCCAGAGCATACAAGGGCAGGGCGCACGCTTGCCGTCGCAAAGGCGTTACGAGGCGCGAGTACGCAGTTTGGTGGAGGGCGTGCAGATTCCCGAAGCCTTGTACAACGACTTGAAGGCACTGCTGGGCTGAAGAAACGGGGGGTGGCCAACCCTCCTGTGGGAGCGAGCTTGCTCGCGATAGCGGTCTGACATTCAGCACATGTGTTGAATGTTAATCCCTCATCGCGAGCAAACTCGCTCCCACAGGATTTCGCTGCACATTTGAGTGTTTTTTAAACCGGGTCGCGATGGCTGTTGCCGTCAACCAGACGGGCGATGCCCAGCGGATTGGCATTTTTCAAGGCGTCGGGCAAGAGCGCATCCGGGCAGTTCTGGTAGCACACCGGGCGCAGAAAACGCTCGATGGCCAGGCTGCCGACCGAAGTGCCACGGGCATCGGAGGTGGCCGGGTAGGGACCGCCATGCACCATCGCATCGCAGACTTCGACGCCGGTCGGGTAGCCGTTGAACAGTACCCGACCGACCTTCTGTTCAAGCAGCGAGAGCAGTTCGCCATGGGTTTGCAGGTCACCGGCTTCGGCAATCAGCGTGGCCGTAAGTTGACCGTGCAAACTCTGCAATGCCCGTTGCAGTTCGGCTTTGTCGGCCACTTCCACCAGCACCGTGGTGGGGCCGAACACTTCTTCCTGCAGCAATGGGGCGCCGTGGAGTAGCAGGCTGACGTCGGCCTTGAACAGCTGCGGCTGGGCCTGCTTGCCCTGTTGTTCGCGACCGGCGAGGTGGGTGATGTGCGGATGCGCCCGCAGCGCCTGCACACCCTTGGCGTAGCTGGTTAACGTGCCGGCGTTGAGCATGGTTTGCCCTGGTTGGTCAGCCATTACCGCGCTGAGCGATTCAGTAAATGCGCTGAACTCGGGGGAGCGAATGCCGATCACCAATCCGGGGTTGGTGCAGAACTGGCCGCAGCCGAGCACCACTGACGCGGCGAGTTCACTGGCGATTTTCTCGCCGCGCCGTTGCAGGGCTTCGGGCAGTACCAGCACCGGATTGATGCTGCTCATTTCGGCGAACACCGGAATCGGCTGAGGCCGTGCGGCGGCCATGTCGCAGAGGGCGCGACCGCCCTTGAGCGAGCCGGTGAAGCCGACCGCCTGGATCGCCGGATGCTTGACCAACGCTTCGCCGACACCCGCGCCGTAGATTATGTTGAACACACCCTTGGGCATGTCGGTTTGCTCGGCGGCGCGGATGATTGCATCGGCCACGAGCTCGGCAGTCGCCATATGCCCGCTGTGGGCCTTGAACACCACCGGGCAACCGGCGGCCAGGGCGGCAGCGGTGTCGCCACCGGCGGTGGAGAACGCCAGCGGAAAATTGCTCGCACCGAACACCGCGACCGGGCCGACGCCGATCCGGTACTGACGCAGATCGACCCGTGGCAGCGGCTGACGCTCGGGCAGAGCCCGGTCGATGCGCGCGCCATAGAAATCACCACGGCGCAGGACCTGAGCGAACAGCCGCATCTGACCGCTGGTGCGACCGCGCTCACCCTGAATGCGCCCGGTCGGCAGCGCCGTCTCGCGGGTGACCAGGGCAATGAACTCATCGTCCAGCGCCTCCAGTTGCGCGGCGATGGCCTCGAGAAATTCCGCACGCCGGCTCGCCGGCAAGTTGCGGAAAGCCGGGTAGGCGGCAGCCGCTGCCTGGGCGGCGGCGTCAACTTCCTCAATGGTGGCTTGCATGAACGAGTAGGGCAGCGCTTCACCGGTGCTCGCGTCATGGCTTTGCACGGTGATGTTGCCGACGGCACTGCGCGCACCGCCGATGTAGTTGTGGCCGATGATGTGGGGCATGAAAAACTCCTGTCGAAATATGAGGCCAAATACGTTGGCAGACCGCGGCGCATGACCCGTAGCAGCTGCCGAAGGCTGCGTTCGGTGCGGGCCGCGTACGGACGAAGCCGTCGTAAAACCATGCAACGCGGTGTCACAGTCACACCGTGTCGCCCGTATTGACGACCGCTACGCGCTCGGACGCAGCCTGCGGCAGCTGCTACAGGTTGCGTATTGAGGTCAAGCCAGAGAATCACCCCGACGTGCGCTGGCGGGTTCGGCGCTGTCCAGGGCGGCGATCCGTGCAGCGGATTCGCTATCCACCAGATGCAGCGACTTACCCCGGGTTTCTCGAGTCAGGCCGACGGCGACGATGGAGATCAGCGCGGCGCCGACCAGGTACCAGGCGATCGGTGTCGAGCTGTGGTACTTGTTGAGCAGGGTGAGGGCAATCAGCGGCGCCAACGAGCCGGCGAAGATCGGTGCCACCTGATAGCACAGGGACAACGCGGTGTAGCGCACGTGGGTCGGGAACATTTCGGCCATCAGCGCCGAGTAGGGCGCGTAGGTCATCGACTCGATCGCCAGGCCCAGGGTAATTGCCCCGATGATCAGCCAGTTGTTGCCGGTGTCCATCATCGGGAAGCCGATGAAGCCCCAGAACGCGGTGAGGATTGCACCGGTCAGGTACACCGGCTTGCGCCCGACCAGGTCGGACAGATAACCCATCAGCGGGATCATGAAGAAATGCAGCAGGTGCGCGCCAAACATCAGAAACAGAATCTCTGAAGTGTCCTTGTGCACCACCAGTTTCAAGTAGGTAATCGAGAAGGTCACGACGGTGTAGTAAAGGATGTTCTCGGCAAACCGCGCGCCGATGCCAACCAGCACTGCACGCCAGTGATGACGCAGCACTTCGACCACGCCCAGCTGTTGTTGCTTGTTTTGCGCCTGCCGGGCCTGGGCTTCCTTGAAGATCGGCGCGTCATCGACGCTGGTGCGAATCCAGTAGCCGATCAGCACCACCACCGCCGAGAACCAGAACGCCACACGCCAGCCCCAGGCAAGGAATTGCTCCTCCGACAGGTTCGACGACAACAGCAGCAACGCAACGGTCGCCACCAGGTTACCGGCCGGCACACCGGCTTGTGGCCAACTGGCCCAGAAGCCTCGGCGATTGTCCGGGCAGTGTTCGGACACCAGCAGAATCGCACCGCCCCATTCACCACCGAAGGCGAAACCCTGAATCAGCCGCAGTAGCACCAGTAACACAGGCGCGGCATAGCCGATCTGGTCGAAGCCTGGCAGGCAACCCATCAGGAACGTGGTGATGCCGACCACCACCAGGCTCAGTTGCAGCAGGCGTTTGCGGCCGAACTTGTCACCGTAGTGACCAAACACCAAACCACCCAGCGGGCGGGCGAGAAAGCCGACGGCATACAGGGCGAAGGCGGCGAGGATGCCGTCGATCGGGCTGTCGGTCTGGCGAAAGAACAACTGGCCGAAGACCAGTGCCGAGGCGGTGCCATAGAGAAAGAATTCATACCATTCGGCGACCGTGCCGGCCATCGCGGCGGCCACGACACGTTTGAGTCCCGAGGGTGTGGTTGCGCGGGCGGTGCTGTGAGGATTGGACATGCAGACGTTTCCTGTAGAGGCGCAAAGACAGGTAGCCGGGCCGATTCCGCAAGGGACCCGCCCGGCAATCACTCAGAGACCGACGTCCGGCAGTTCCGGACGGTTGCCGAGGGCTTTGGCCATGATCTGCTCGACGAAAACCCGATCGGCTTCCGGCAGGGCCAGGCGTGGTGGACGGGTCAGGGCGCTGCCGCGACCGGCGATGGCTTCGCACAGCTTGATGCACTGCACCAGGTCGGCACGGGCGTCGAGGTGCAGGATCGGCATCAGCCATTCGTAGATCGGCATGGCTTCGGCGAAGCGACCAGCCTTGGCCAGGCGGAAGATGGTTTCGCCTTCTTTCGGGAACACGTTGGACATGCCCGAGACCCAGCCTTCAGCCCCGACCGCGATGCTTTCCAACACCACGTCATCAAGGCCGGCGAACAGCACAAAACGATCGCCGACTTCATTGCGCACGTCGATGAAACGACGGGTGTCGCCGGAGGAATCCTTGAAGCACACCACGTTGTCGCAGTCGGCCAGGGAAATCAGAATGTCCGGGGTGACGTCGTTTTTGTAGATCGGCGGGTTGTTGTAAACCATCAGCGGTACGTCGGCGTTTTTCGCCACGTAGCGGTAGTGCTCGGCGGTCTCGAACGGCTTGGAACCGTAGACCAGCGCCGGCATCAGCATGACCCCGTCGACACCGACCCGGCGCACGGCGTTGGCGACCTTGGCCGCTTGCACGCTGGTGAATTCGGCCACACCGCAGATCACCGGCACGCGGCCGCGGGAAGCGTCGACCGCGACTTCGGTCACGGCGATTTTTTCTTCGGCGGTCAGCGAGGTATTTTCCCCCACCGAACCGCACACCACCAGGCCCGACACGCCGTCACGGATCACGTTGGAAATCACCTGGTGGGTTTTTTCCAGGTTGATGGAGAAGTCGTCGTTGAATTGAGTGGTCACCGCGGGGAAGACACCACTCCAGTTAATGCGCTTGCTCATTGTTGCCTCCGGTTCGTTAATTGTATTTCGTATACGATATTGCAAGTGAAAAGACTCGGCCAGTGCTTTTTTCAGTTACGAGGGGTTTTTTGCTAGCCGTTGGTCAGAGATTTTGGTGAGGGTTTGTAAGGCTGTGCTCAAGCCCCAGGCCAGGTGTCAGACAGTCGATAGCCTTGTGGCCACGGATCGCTTGGATCGAGCAGCAATTGATGAGTGCCGGTGATCCAGGCCCGGCCGGAAATGCACGGGTAAATTGCCGGGCGGCCGGCCACTTCCGTCAGCGAATCGATGCGGCAGTGGAACTCGGAACCGATGATCGAACGGCCAATAAAACGCTCGCCGACCTGCATCAAGCCCTTGGCCTGCAGTACCGCCATGCGCGCCGAGCAGCCGGTGCCGGTCGGTGAACGGTCGATCTTGCCGGGTTGAATCACCACCGCGTTGGCGCCGGTGGCGATGCCATTTTCATAGACGAGGGGCGCCGCGATCTGGCAGAAGGAAATGTGCGACCACTCGGGGTTCAGCGGATGGACAAAGCCCAGTTGTTCATTGGCCGCGCGGGTGATTTTCAGTCCGACCTCGACCAGCTCCGCGGCTTCATCAGGACGAATGGAAAAGCCCAGGCGCTTGGCGTCGGCGATCACAAAACTGTCGCCGCCGTACGCGGTGTCGACCTGCAATGAGCCGACGCCTTCGACTTCGATCCAGGCGTCGAGGCGGTCAGCGAAGGAGGGCACGTTCTTGATTTCCACCCGTTCAACCTTGCCGTCACGGCAGTCGGCCACCGCTTCGATCAGCCCGCCTGGGGCTTCGAGCACCAGCCGGGTTTGCGGTTCGGTCATCGGCAGGATGCCGCTGTCGAGCAACACAGTGGCCACGCACAGCGAGTTGGAGCCGGACATCGGTGGGGTGTCGGCCGGCTCCATGATGATCCAGGCCATCTGCGCCCGAGGATCCTTGGCCGGCACCAGCAGGTTGACGTGGCGGAACACGCCGCCGCGCGGCTCGTTGAGCACGAAGTTGCGCAGGGTTTGGTCCTTGGCAATCCAGCGCGACTGTTCCCACACGGTGGCCCCGGGTGGTGGGGCGACGCCGCCGACGATCACGTCGCCGACTTCGCCTTCGGCATGACAGCTGACTACGTGGATGACTTTTGATGAGCGCATTGTCTGCTCCTTGTTTTGTCCATTAGGGCCTCATCGCGGGCAAGTCGGATCGCCGCACCGCCGCTCCCACAGTGATCTGTGTCGGCCACCGATTTTGTGTACACCATCAAACCCTGTGGGAGCGGGCTTGCCCGCGATGGGGCCATTAGTTATTTCACTGATTTCAGAAAAGCCGCGGTTTCCGCGTGCACCGGGTTGCCGATGACCTGATCAGGCGAGCCGATCTCATGCACCAAACCATTGCGAAAGAACGCCACGCGGTCGGACACATCGCGGGCAAAGCGGATTTCATGGGTCACCAGAACCATGGTCATGCCGTCTTCGGCGAGCATGCGCATGGTGTCGAGTACCTCGCCTACCAATTGCGGGTCGAGGGCCGAAGTGGCTTCGTCGAACAGCATGTAGTCCGGCGACATGGCCAGGGCGCGGGCGATGGCCATGCGCTGTTGCTGGCCGCCGGAGAGCTTGCCGGGAAAGGCTTTGAGCTTGTCGCCCAGACCGACGTGGGTCAGTTGTTTAACCGCCAATTCCTCGGCTTCCGCCTTGCTCTTGCCCAGCACTTTGCGCGGCGCCAGCATCACGTTTTCCAGCACGGTCAGGTGCGGGAACGCGTTCCATTGCTGGAAGACAATGCCGATCTTCTGCCGCAGACGGTTGAGGTCGGTGGCGCTGTGATGGACCTCGACACCGTCGACGCGGATGTTGCCTTTCTGGATCGGCTCCAGACCGTTGATGCACATCAGCAGGGTCGATTTGCCCGAGCCGGAGCCGCCGATGATCGACACCACCTCGCCCTTGTTCACTGTCAGGTTGACGCCCTTGACCACTTCGAGGTTGCCGAAGGATTTGTGTACGTTGTCGATCTCAATCATTTTCTTGCCACCTTCTTTCCAGACGAGCGCCCAGACGAGCGACCACCAGGCTCATGACGTAGTAGATGAGGCCCGCGATGCACAGCACCAGCAGCGGTTCCTGAATGCGGGTCACGATGGTTTGCGAGGCACGCAGCAGTTCGACGATGCCGATCCACATCACCAGCGCGGTGTCTTTCATCACGCTGAGTACCAGGTTCAGCCAGCCGGGAAAGGCCACCCGCGTGGCCATTGGCAGGACGATCCAGCGCAGGTCCTGGAGGAAACTCAGGCCCAGCGAGCGACTGGCCCGGCGCACGGTGAACGGCACAGAAAGCACGCCGCTGCGCACGATCTCGGTGAAGTACGCGGCGGCATAGACCCCGAGCACAATGCAGCCAACGCTGAAGGCACTGATGTTCAAACCGACGATGCTTTTCAGCGAGTTGAACAACACAAACTGGATCAGCAACGGCACGCTGCGAAACACGTCCAGCACCCACGCCAGCGGCAGGCTGGCGCGCGGCAACAGCGCCCGCAGCAAGCCGAACAGCAGCCCGGCGAAGGAGCCGAGGATGATCGACCAGAACGTGAGTTTCAGAGTGACCCAGGCGCCATCAAGCAGGAACAGCAGGTCATTCCAGGAAAAACTGGTGGTCAACATGCTCACCTCCTCAGTAGCGGAACAGTCGCCAGGCCATCAGCCGGGCGACGGCGACGATCGCCTTGGCAATCAGGTAATACAGCGCCGCGGCGATGGCGAAATATTCGAAGGTGCGGAACGTCTTGACGTTGTAGTCCTGGGTCACGCCGGTGAGGTCATTGTTCAGCCCCACGATCACCCCCAGCGACGTCATCAACACCGCCCAGACCATCTGGTTACTCAACGGGTAGAACACGATGCGCAACAGCTGCGGGACGATGATCATTCGGTAAGCCTGAAAGGCGCTCATGCCCAGCGAGCGCGCGGCGCGCACTTGCGTGCCGGGCACAGCTTTGAGGCCACCGCGAAAGTTTTCCGCCAGGTAACCGGCGTTGTTGAAGGTGATCCCGGCCAACAGTGCGAACCATGAGCTGACATGCAAGCCGAGCGAGCCGAGGCCGAAGTAGAGGATGTAGATCTGGAACAGCGATGGGGTGTTGCGGGCGATCGACACCCAGCCATTGCCGATGCCGCGCAACAACGGTTGTTTGGTTTCGCGCATCACCGTCAGGGCCAGGGCGATCAGCACGCCGAAAATCATCGACAGTGCAGCGGTCTCGAAGGTGACCCAGGCGCCGGCCAGCATGTCCGGCAGGGCGCGCAGGGTCGCGCGCCATTGGAAGGTGTAATCAAACATACGCGTGGCTCTCCAGAGAGGCGGCCGATTGCAGCCAGGCCGGCAAACGACCGCTGGCGGTGGCGCTGCAAGCGGCGTCGACACATTCGGCGAGGTTGGCGAAGTGCACCTTGCGGCCCACCAGGCCGGGTGCGTAATGGGCGTACTTGCCCGAGTTGGTCATCAAGGTTTTGGCGGCCAACGGGATCACCGGCTCGCCGAGCATGCACCAGCAGGTATCGGTGACCAGGGTCGCGCCGAAGGCTTCGATCACCGCGATATGTCCAGCCTCGCGCGCCTGCTCCAGCACCGCACGACCGCAGGTAATGGCGAGCACCACCTCGGGGTGTTTGTGCCGACCCCGACACAGCCGCGCCAGATGCGCGAATTCGCTGAGAGAGAAATGCGGGTTGCCCAGCGAGACCACATCCACCCGGTTGTCGCGGGCACTGTTGAGTTCGCGCCAGCTGAGTAGCAAATCCTTCAGGCGGATTTTTTCCACCGGCACAGGATCATCCGCCTCCAGCACCTGCGTCGGGTCGAGTGCTTCCGGAGTCACCCCGGCGATATGGAACAGCGGCGCGGCGGAGGTGGTGGCGAAAGCAGCGCCGAAGGCTTTCAGGTCATCCAGGCTCGGCTTGCTATGTTCCAGCCCCAGCACCAGCGGAATCCGGCTGCCGGCCAGGGCACCGATGTGGTAACCGAGCAGGGGGTAGAAGGCATCGTCCAACTCACCCAAAACCGGTAAATCGATTTGCAGTCTCGCTTTACGTTGCGCGTCCAGATGGCAGCCGATCAGGGGAGCGCGGCCGGTCAGGGCGATGCAGATATCCAGGTAGTCTGGGTATTTCAGGGTGCGTGCGCCGAGCACGCTGTTGGCATAAACCACGGCGTTGGATTCGGCCCAGACGATTTGCTCGCCGGACTTCGGCGCGCTGTCGAGCAGGTAGGGCGCGCAGGTAAAACTCAGCTGTGCGCCCATCGCCATGTACGCATCGCCCAAAGCACTGGCCGGCACACCGAGTGCCGGATCAATGCCCAACTCACGCCAACGACGCTGATCGACGGAAATCGAATTGAGCGTGGTCGGCACCCGTACTTTGGCTCCCCACTGCACCAGTTGTTCGGCGAAGCGCAGGCTCGCAGGGCCCGTATAGATGCAACCGTCGATGTGTGCCTGGGTGACATCCACCAGGTGGCGGGCACCTTGCAATTGAGCCATGCGCAGGACGATCTGCATGGCGACCTGGGTGGCCTTGCCATGTTGGCCCTCGAACAGCGCCCGATCGTGTTCGGTGAGTTCGATAGAGGTGCTTTTTTCTGCTGTCTGCAACGGACTGTCGAGTGCCTGCCAGGCATCACCCGGCAGGCGGTCGAACACGGTCACCGTTGAAGCTTCGACCCGAGCAAAGGCCTTGCCGCGCAAGGCGGCGAAGGCCTCCCGGCCGATGCACAGCACCGGCAGGGAACGCTCGAAAATGGTCTGTGCCACGAGCACGCCCAGGGTCAGGATCTCATCGGGTTCGGCCAGCACCAGTGCGGCCGGCGCATGACCGTTGCTGATCAGTTCCATCAGCACACTGCTGCCGGTGCACGAGCCGCGGCCACTGGGAATCGCCAGCACCCGGCCGGTCAGATGTTCGCCGCTGAGCGGGTGGTGACGGTCGATGACCTCGCCGCTGTACGGGTCGACCCCGCCCCAGAAACTCAGCCCGACATCGGCAAACAGCAGGGCGCCTTGTGCGGCACCGGCGACCAGACTGCGACCGGTCAGAGAGGTTGGCCTAGGCATGCCGGACACCTCAGTAATAGACCTTGGGCACGGTCAGGTCGGAGGGTGAAATCTCGGTGCCGACCCATTTGGTAAACAGCTCGTTGTACCGGCCGCTGCGCACCTGCTGGTTGACGAACAGGTTGAGGTAGTTGAGCAGGCCATACTCGTTGCGCTTGGCGCCCAGGGACACGTAGTCGATGGTGTACGGCGCGTTACCGGCGATTTTCAGGTTCTTGTATTTGCCCGACTTGATCGTGGCGGCGGCCACGGTGTTGGTGACCACGGTGGCGTCGATGTGACCCTGGGCGACCGCCAGCAGCGTGTCGTTCTGCGACTGATAGGCGCGGAAAGTGCCGGTGCCCCAGCTCTTCACGTCTTTTTCCAGAGCGATGGCTTCATAGGTGCCGCTGGTGTTGCCCAGGGCTTTGCCTTTGATATCGGCGAAGCTGTTGATGCCGGTGTTGTCGCGGGTCAGCACCACCATCTGGAAGGCGAAGTACGGCACGGTGAGGCCCACGGTCTTGGCGCGTTCGAGGGTGTCGGACGTGGAGGCAACGATCACGTCCGCACGCCCGGACACCAGCGCCGGGATTCGGTCGGGGAAGGGCGTTTCAACCACTTCCGCGTCGACCCCGAGAATTTTCGCCAGGTCGCGGCAGTAGTCCACGTCGAAACCGGCCGGGTTGTTACCTTCATCGCGGAAACCCATGGGTGGGAAGTCCAGGGTCACGGCGCAACGCAGCTTGCCCGAACCAATAATGTCGTCGAGCTTGTCGGCCTGGGCGGTGGCGATGAAGGACGTACTGAGAACAGCGCTGAGGGCTACGGCAAATGCGGGGTTTTTCATAGAGGCCTCGTTGTCGGAAAGTGCTGTTGGATATCGTATTGTGAATTTCGTATACGATATGTGATTAGCAATGAGCGTGCCTGTTTGCGAACAGAGGCGAGAATTAATCGCCAAGCCTTGAGCTAAAGGTCTTACAAGATTGTGGGAGCGGGGCGTAGGAGAAGAACGCCTCGGCGGGCCGTATCAGGCGGTGTTACAGAAGGGAGCAGTGGGGGCGCCAGGCGCCCCTTAAAGGAACACTTGCCTGGGGTTCAGCGACGGCTTTCGCGATACTGACTCGGCGCCAGACTGGTCAAGGCACGGAACTGCCGGCTGAAGGCGCTGTGATCGGTGTAACCGCAACGCAGGGCTATCTCGGTGATGGGCAGGTCAGTGTGCAGCAACAGCCGGGAGCCTTCTTCCAGGCGCGCCTTGTGAATCATCTGCCGTGGGGTGAGTTGGAACACGCGTTTGCAGTGGCGCTCCAGTTGCGCCACGGAAAACCCGGCGATCGCGGTCAGTTCGGCGAGGCTGATGGGGTGGGCGAAATGGCTGCGGATATGCGCGTCCACCGCCGCGAGTTTCTGGAAGGCCGGATGGCTGGACTGTGGCGTTTGCAGGTCGCGGGAGATACCGGCCAGGCCGACGATCTGACCTTGCAGGTCGCGCAGCGCGAGTTTGTGGGTCAGGCACCAGACCGGTTGGTTACCGTAATACAGGTGCAGTTCGAGTTGGTCGGCCAGTTCGCGGCCGGTAGACAGCACTCGCCGATCCTGCTCTGTGTACAGCGGGCCGAAGCGCTCGGGAAAGACCATGTCGGCGGTGCGCCCGAGCAGCTCGTCACTGTGTTTGAAGCCGCAGCGCCGGGCCAGGGTCTGGTTGACGAAGGCATAGCGGGCCTCGCTGTCCTTGATGAAAAACACCACGTCCGACAGGGTGTCGAGCAACGCCGCGATCGGCTGCAGACTGCTCAGCAGGGTGGACAGGTCGCAGGGTTTGAAGGTAGTGAGCGAGGCATACATGGCGCTGGGCGTCTGGAGGCAATGCCCGGGATCATAAAGACTCGGCGACGGACCCGAAAGCCCCGGGCCGGCATTCAGGCCGGTGGGGTGTCGTCCAGGCACAGCAAGGTCTCGATCCGCGCCGGACTGAATGGCGGCCGTGGTGACGAAGGTTGCCAGCCGAACAGGTGCTGCAACGCGCTGCCACACACCCGGCCCTGGCAAGCGCCCATGCCGCAGCGGCTGGCCAGTTTGGCGTCGCGCCAGTCAGTGTGCCCGGCAAGCGCTGCGTAAGGCACGTCTTCGCAACGGCACACCAAGGTGTCGGGTTGTGCCAGCGACTTGAGTTGCGGGTCGAGGGTGAACGCCTTGTTGAGGGCGTTGGCGAAACCCTGCCAACGCGCACGACGAGGCCACAATGCTCGGGCCGAATCAAGGTCACCGACGGCGGCGTGGCCAGCGATGGCGCCTTCGACCAATGCCAGTTCACTGCCACCGAAACCAGTGCATTCACCCGCCGCGTAGTGATCGGCGCGGCGAGTGGTCTGCCAGGCATCGACGGCGATTGCCTGATCTTCAAGTTCGCAACCGAGGGCCTGGCCGAGTTGGGTATTAGGCATCAGACCGAAACCGCAAGCCAGGCGATCACATTCCAGTTCGACGATTTTTCCTTGCTGTTGCAGGCGCACACCTTCCAGCCGCTCATTGCCCAGGGCGGCCAGTACATAGGTCCCGGTACGGTAATGGCGGTCGAACAACGTGACCGACTGCATCAGTTTGTTGGGCCAGCGTGGCAGTTGCGCGGCGAAACCGGCGACGGCGGCCGCACGGGCTTGCTCGGCGATACGTAGCACCCGGGCGCCGTTGTGTTTCGCGGTGGCGGCGCTGGCGAGCAATAACGGCCCGCTGCCGGCAATCACAATGCGTTCGTCCTGCACCGGCAGGCCGCTCTTGATTAACGCTTGGAGGCCGCCAACCCCGGTCACTCCAGGCAGCGTCCAGCCGGGGAAGGGCAGCAGTAACTCGCGGGCGCCGGTGCACAGAATCAGTTTGTCGTAACCGATCAACCAGCCTCGATCGGCGTCTTCGACCAGCAGTTGTTTCGCCCCGGCGCAGGCGATCACCCGAGTGCCGGAGTGGCGGTGGATGTTGCTGCACGCCTCCAGTCGCTCGCGCATTTGAAGCGCCGGGTTCGGCAGGTTGGCCTGAGGCCCGTCACGCCAGATTTGCCCGCCCGGCAGCGGGTTGTCATCGAGCAGGACGATGCGCGCACCGCTTGACGCCGCAGCGAGCGCAGCGGCCATGCCGGCAGGACCGGCGCCGATGATCAGCAGGTCGGCGTATTCGCTCATGCTTGGGTCTCCACGTGCATGCCGTCACGGCACAGCGTCTGGCAGGCCAGGCGCCGTCGACCGTCGATGGTCACCCGGCATTCCTGGCAAATGCCCATGCCGCACAGCGGTGCGCGGCGTTGGCCACTGACCGAGGTGCGCGTGCAGCCATCGCCGCTCAGGGCCAGTGCCGCGGCGACACTGGTGCCTTCGGCAACCCGCAGGGCACGTCCGTCCAGCATCAATTCAGGCATAAACGGGCTCTCCGAGAAAACGTTGCGGCAGATACGGTTGCGCGGCCAGCGGCGGCGTTTCGTCGAACAACTGCGCGACCAGCAGGTCGGCGGTGCCGGGGGCGGTCGTCACGCCGAGGCCCTCGTGACCGACCGCCAGCCATAAACCTTTGCGTTGCGGGTGCTGCCCCACCAGCGGTAAACCGTCGGGGCTGGCAGCGCGAAAGCCGGTCCAGGCGCGGATGCCGTTGAGCTGAGCCAGCCCTGGCATGTAATCGGTGGCACGTCTGAGCATTTTCGCCAGCATCCAGCCCTCGACTTGCGGGTCGGTGGTGCCGAATTGTCGCGAGGCGCCGATGAACAGTTGCCCGGTCGGCCGAGGCTGGATATTGCACGCCGTCGAGGGACCGCTGGCGTTGTGGGCACTGGTGACGTAACCGAGTTCCACCAGGGTGTGGGTGACTTTGCCGGGGTAGCGGTCGGTGATCAGCAAGTGGCCTTTCTTCGGCTCGATCGGCAACTCCGGGCACAGTTCGTTAGCCTGGATGCCGTTAGCCAGAATCACCGCTTCGGCGCTTAGCCAGTGGCCGTTGTCGAGTCGCACGCGATTGCCATCGACTTCGCTGACCCGCGCCCGGCGTTGGCTGATGTTCGGTGTGCCGAGCATCCAGCGGGCGGTCGCCGGCGCATAGAGAATGCCGTCGCCATTGATCAGCAGTCCGCCTTCCAGGCCCTCGCGCAGTTCCGGTTCGCGCTGGTGCAAGGCACTGCTGGAGATCAATTCGCAGGCCACGCCTTGGGCCTGCAAGTTCAGGTATTTGCTGTGGGCGACGGCCATTTCTTCGGCATTGGCGGCCAGCCAGAGGGTGCCATTGCAACGGTAGGCGCAGCCATCGGGCAGGGCAGACGCCAGTTCGCGCCAGCGTTGCAGGGAATATTGACTGAGGGCCAGTTCGGCCGGGTTCTCGTCGAGGACCAGCAAGTGGCCCATGCCCGCCGCCGTAGCGCCGGGCAGGCCGGCGTCCAGCACCAGCACGCGCAAGCCGCGCCCCGCCAGCGTCTGGGCACAAGCGGCGCCGATGATGCCGGCGCCGATCACGATCACATCGGCCACCAGGCCCTCGTTCACGGACGAATGCCCCAGGCGAACGGGTCGTCCTGTTCGATGATCAGGCTGGCTTCGGCGCTGATAAAGGCGCGGCCGCGGATGGTCGGCACGATGCGCTCGCCCTGAAGTTCGTAGGAACCTTCGAACTCGCTACCGATGACACTGGCCTGACGCCAGACCTGTCCCGGCTGCAATTTGTCGTCGGCCGCCAGGCACGCCAGTTTGGCGCTGGTGCCGGTGCCGCAGGGCGAGCGGTCATAGGCTTTTCCGGGGCAGAGGACGAAATTACGGCTGTCGGCCTGCTCGTCATCGGCGAACAGCTCGACATGGTCGATCAAGCCGCCGTCTTCGCCGCGAATACCCTGAGCCTCCAGTGCTTGCTGGACGGCGAAGGTGTAGGCGGTCAGCGCATCGAGGTTATCGCCAGCAATGCGCAGGCCATGCTCGGCAATCAGAAAAAACCAGTTACCACCCCAGGCGACATCGCCGGTCACTTGACCGATCCCCGGCACCTGCAGCGACAGCGCTTTACGGTAACGGTACGCCGGCACGTTGCGCACGCTGACCGAATGGTCTTCGTGCAGCGTCGCCTGCACCGTGCCCACCGGGGTTTCGATGCTGTGCACCCCTGGGCCGATCTTGCCCAGATGCGCGAGCGAGGCCACCAGGCCGATGGTGCCGTGGCCGCACATGCCGAGGTAACCGCTGTTATTGAAGAAAATCACGCCGGCACAGGCGCTCGGGTCTACCGGCTCACAGAGCAGGGCGCCGACCAGCACATCGCTGCCTCGGGGTTCCAGCACGCAAGCGGCGCGCCATTGATCATGCTGTTCCGCCAGCCGCTGTCGACGTTCGGCCATGCTGCCGCTGCCCAAGTCAGGAAAACCGGCGGTCACCAGACGGGTGGGTTCGCCGCCGGTGTGGGAGTCGATCACGGTGATGCGTTTCATAAGTTGGCCACGCCCGTTCAGATGAGTGAACGAAAGAGTGGCCTGTGCGAGGGCTTGCCGGCTTGATGGTTTTATCCAGTGCCGATGACGAAATCAGCACAGTGCGGCGAGCTGTCAGTGGTGGTGAGGCAGGTGCTCGAACAGGGTCTTGCAGACCCCGGCAATGTGCTCGTCGAGCAACTTCACCGCCAGGTCCACGTCACCGGCGCGGCAGGCCGCAAGGATTTCCCGGTGTTCGTGATCGGCGCGTTCCTTGCCGGCCGACAGGCTCATCTGCATGCGCAGGTAGCGCTCAAGCTTGTCGTTGACCGAGCGAATCAGGCTGACCAGAAACGGTCGTTGCGCCGGTTCGTAAAGACAAGAGTGCAGTTCCCAGTTGAGCTCGGCCCAGCGCCCCACATCATCTTCGCCGATGAACTCCTGGCAGATGCGTTCGGCGCGCGCGAAGGTGTCTTCGGTCATGTTCGGAATGGCCAGGCGAAGCACCTTGTCTTCGAGCAGCATGCGCACTTCGAACATCTGCGCCAGTTCCGCATCGGAAACCCGGGTGACCATCGCCCCACGATTGCGCTGGAACATCACCAGGCCTTCAGCCTCCAGACGCTTGAGGGCTTCGCGCACCGGAATCTTGCTGACGTTGAACTGGCGGGCAATGTCGTCCTGGCGAATCGGCTCGTCCTCGGCGAAATGCCCGGCGACGATGGCGTCACGCAGATGACGGGTGATGATTTCCGACGTCGAAGGCGAATTGCCAAGGTCGGGAGCATTGAGTTTTGTCAGGGCCACGGTCGTGATCGTTAGGGTTGAATTGTAGATATGGTATACGAATTTTCCTTGGGTGTTCCTTCGTCGATGGACAGGACTTCCAGACACCGTCTGCCAATGCTGACGCTATCAACGTTCGGGCAGGTTCCAGCTTTCGCGAAAGTGCTCGTATTGCGCCTCGGGCATTTGAACCAGCAGAGGGGACTGGCGAGGATCCAGCCAATTGAACAAGCGAGAAATATCCGCTTGATCCATGGCGGTGCAACCCAGCGTCGGGGAGGTGGGACCGCGCCAGATGTGGAAGAAAATGCACGAGCCCGAGGCTGGGGACGCCGGCGTATTGTGCTCGATGAAAATGCCTTTTCGATACGTGTCGTCATCGCGACGCATACGTTCGGAGCTGTTCCAGTCTTTCGAAACAGCCGCTCCATCGACAAGCTCGTTGTAGCGTGCGGAGTGGCTGTCATCCACGCATTCGATGGTCGACGTCAGCGCAAGGTAAGGCAGTCTGGTGTCGGCCGTGCTGTCGTAGCCAAACGCCGTCCCCAGTTTGAATACCCCGGCAGGTGCTTTGCCATCACCTTCACGTTTGACCGGACCTTCGCGTTGCTCAACGCTGCTCAGGCCCTTGCCCCACGCCAGCCCGCTCTTGCCGATCACCACCGGAAACGATCCTTCGTATTTTCGAAAGGTGTTGCCCTGCCGTTCGTAGCGCTGGGCCGTGCCCTGGATGTCAGTCCAGTTTTTTGTGGTGACCACGATCAGCTGATTGGCGGTGTCGAGAACATCGCGTGTACCCAGCGGCGTGATGGGGAAGTCCATGACGTTCTTCGGAGAACCTTCCCCACTGTATGTGAAGTGCCACCATTCCTTCGAGTACCCGGTAAACCCTTCTTTCTCCATGGCCCTGCTGAGCTTCTGGCGATTGTCCCTGGCGGCAGCGCTGATCGTCGGGTTGTCGGTATGCGCGCGCTCATCAAAGCAATCGAACCCCGTGCCCATGTCGAGCGCGCCGTCGCGCCAACGCTGGCCATAGGGGGCCGTGCAATCGACTTGATTGGCTGACGGCGTCCAACTATCGGCGGGCAGGGCATCCGGACCGGTCAGTGTCAGATCCACGGTTGAGCCTTTGGAGTGGTTCGACACCCGTGCCACGTAACCCAGACGCCAGAAGTCCTGCTTGTCCACGCGCGGATAGAACTCGGCCTTGCGTGGGTCACCCGGCACCAAAGCAAAACGCCCCATATCGGCAACGGCACGGCTGGGCCGATAACAGTCAAACACCTTCAAACCGTAGCCTTGCGCACGCAATGCTATTTGTACCCGAGCGAGGGCCTTGGCGGCGTCCAGCGATAACAGGCACTGCGCCGCGTCGTAACCGTCGAGTGGGTGCCCGGTGAAGTTATGAGCGCTGGCATAGCGAATGTCTTGCTCGATGCCCGGATCAATCGTACGCAGATAAACCATGTTCTCGGGTCGTGTCTCTGCACCGGCGATGCCGGGTGCGACAATGCTCAGGCAAAGGATCCATCGCCGAAGCGAAAACAGTGTCGAGGAGGGCAGAGGCTGGAGGGTGCAGTGAGGGGGCATGCGAGGCTCCAAAGAGGCCGATTCTCAAGCTGGATCTGGCGGAGGGTCAAGCGGGTGACAGTAATAACGCACGACCCGCGGCACCGGGGCTGCTTCTGCTTTTTTGCGCAAACCACAAGCTGATATCATTCGAAAACTGACAAGCCGAGTAGAAAAAATGAATCGTCGTAAAAAAATACAGCAGTTATTAAAGGCCCACGCCAAAAAAGCCAGTGCCAAATTGGCACCGTCAAGCAAGTCTAAATACATTAGTAAAGCTGACCGATTGAAGCTGGCTGCTGAATCCGGTGACGACTCAATCATTTCCTCTGAGAGCTGATCTATGTAGCTCACTCAGGCAAACGCAGCCTCGATAAATGCCTCCAGGGCCTTGTTTTCCAGGATCTCGATAGAGAAGTGTCCGAAGCGCTTGGGCAACCAGATGATGCGTGCCCCGGACGGGGATTGCAGGTTCGCGCGGGCCAATGGCTCTCCGTTTTCGTCTTCTGGCTGAACACCGGCGACCATCAATTCGTCATAGGCCTTCTCGATGTCCGGTGTCGAGTAGCAGTGGCGATAAATCATCCCCTCGCCCGAGGAGTCCAATAGCTCCTTCAGATTCCCCGCCAACGGTTGTACCAGCATGAAACGCTCCTGGCCGATCAGCGCAATCGCGTAGCGCACGTGCAGACCACCTCGTTCCCAGGCGAGCGTCTTGGAGATCCTGGCTTTCAGTATCTGCGCGTAGTACGCACAGGCTTCTTCGAGGTTCTTGACCAGTACATCGACGTGACTGAACTTCAGTTCCATTGCATGCCTCCTCCTGATCTCGAGATTGTTCAATCACAAACCGGGCTCAGCATGCCATTAACCGCGCTGTTGCGTTGCAATGATCGCTGTGGGAGCAAGCTCGCTCCCACAGGTCCGTATTTTTATGGCTGTGGCGATCAACTTCCAGCCCGCTTATTCAACGCCTCTTCAGCCGCCGCAATCTCAGCCTGACGCTTGACGATCATGTCGCCAATCGGCGGACCCTGGAAGCGTCGGGCTTCAAAACCGAACCAGACGATGGCTGTCAACACCAGAAAACCGATGGTGATGTACAGCGCCCAATCGTTCGGTGGCTGGATGCCGATGACGAAAATGATCACCATCGAGAGGATCGAGAGGAGGGCGAACACTGTGTACCAGAAGCGCCCCATGTTCCACGGCCCCATGGTCGGCCACTTCGAAGTCCCGTAGGTAAACAGGCCCAGCACTATGGGAATGATGAAGGAGAAGAACAGGAAGATCACCGTGCAGGACACCACGATGGTATAGACCGGCGTTTCGCCGACCGAGATCACCGACGATCCCCAGACGAACAACACCGCGAGCGTGGCACCGGTCCAGATCGCTGCCACCGGGCTGCGAAGGGTCGGCGAGACCGAGGCCAGTGTTTTGGAGAAGGGCAGGCCGCCGTCACGGGAGAACGCAAAGATCATGCGTGAGACCGAGGTCACGGTCGCCAACCCGCAAAGAAATTGCGAGATGAAAATCGCCACGTAAAGCGCCAACTTCACAGTCGGATTGACCTGGGTGTCCATGGCCCAGAAAAACACGGTCCAGCCATGCTTCGCCGCCTCGTCCATGCTTGGCAGCATCAGCACA
This sequence comes from Pseudomonas sp. NPDC098740, assembly GCF_044760065.1. Classification (NCBI taxonomy): domain Bacteria; kingdom Pseudomonadati; phylum Pseudomonadota; class Gammaproteobacteria; order Pseudomonadales; family Pseudomonadaceae; genus Pseudomonas; species Pseudomonas sp. NPDC098740. Next base: position 342,159 of record NZ_JBIWAM010000001.1, read on the forward strand.
AACGAACTGAGCATGACCCAGCCGAACAGCAACGACCAGACCACCGACATGACCATGCCGCGCGGCACTGACATGGCGGCATTTCGGGTCTCTTCCGAGGTATGCGCAGAGGCGTCATAGCCCGTGATGGTATAGATCGGCAAGAGCAGGCCGAGCATGAAAATCCAGCCGTTCGAGACCTGTGGCCAAACGCTGCCGCCAGCCTCGCCGGAATAGTTGCTGAAGGTCCATAACCGGGCGAACTCATAACTGGGTGCAGAGATCAGGCAGACGATGGTCAGCGCGAGCGCCGTGGCGAAGATCAGATAGCCCGAGAAGTCGGTGAGCTTCGCGGTCAGGCCGATACCCAGGTGGTTACACAAGGCCTGGAGACCGGTCAGGATCGCCAGGAAAATCACCCGGGTCGTGGTGGTGTCTTCCATTCCCAGGGCCGGTCCGAAGGCGCCGAAAAAGAAGTAATAGGTGCCGACGTTGATCGCACCGAGCACGGTGACCAGCCCGAGCAAGTTGAACCACGCGGTCAGCCATCCGGTGAAGCGGTTACCGAGAATCGAACCCCAATGATAGAGGCCACCAGCGGTGGGGTAGGCCGAGGAAATCTGCGCCATGGCCATGGCGAAAACCCCGGAGATCAGGCAACCGATCGGCCAGCCGATGCCAATTGACGCACCGCCCGCACCCGAGGTGCCCTGAGCGAGTGAGTTGATACCACCCGAGAGGATGCAGATGATCGAAAAGGAAATGGCAAAGTTAGAGAAAACGCCCATGCGTCGTGAGAGCTGCTGGGCATAGCCCATGTTGTGCAGCACCTTGACGTCATCGTCTTGCGGCGCGCTCGTGCCGGGCTGGCTTGCTGGATTCATGTTGTGTGCCCCTTAGGTTTTGATACGCATCCATCCGGGTTTTACGGTGCCGGATGGGCTGGCCTTCAACCCCTTGTCGTACTGCTCCTGTCTCTTACGGATAAACACCGTCCATGCTGCGAGTTCGCACCTTGGCCATGGACAGACAACTGCTCTACAGACGGCCGTGGTACGCCGCTTCGAAAATTTCTGCCGCGCCATTTCGGGTCAATGGCAGCGGGTTGCCGCCGGCGCAAGGGTCGACAATCGCCATGTCCGCGATCAGGTCGGCCTGCCGGTCATCCACCCCCAGCTCAACCAGCGTATGGGGCACGCCGATGTCCTTGCGCAACTTGAGGACGAAGGCCAGAAAACTGTCGAAGCCGGGCGAGGGCAGACGCAAATAAGCCGCGAGGCGGGTGATGCGTTCCTCGATGGCCGGGCGATTGAATTTCAGGACATAGGGCATGAACGTGGCATTGGTCATGCCGTGATGGGTGTCGTACAGGGCGCCCACCGGATGTGAGAGGGCGTGCATCCCGCCCAGGCCTTTCTGGAAAGCGGTAGCGCCCATCGCGGCCGCCGCGAGCATTTCCGCTCGCGCCTCCAGGTCCGAGGGTGTGTGTACGGCTCGCACCAGGGCATTGGCGACCAGGCGCATGCCTTCCACCGCAATCCCTTCGGCCATGGGGTGAAAGCCGGGAGCGCAATACGATTCCAGACAATGCGCAAACGCATCCATGCCGGTGCCCGCAGTGACCTTGGCCGGCATGCCGACGGTGAGGGCCGGGTCGCTGATGACCACGCGCGGCATCATCTTCGGGTGGAAGATGATGCGTTTGGTGTGCGTACGCTCATCGATGATCACCGCGGCACGGCCCACCTCGGAGCCGGTACCCGCCGTGGTCGGCACCGCAATGATCGGGGCGATGCTGCCTTCGTCGGCGCGGGTCCAGTAGTCGCCGATGTCTTCGAAATCCCACACCGGTCGGGTTTGGCCGCTCATGAAGGCGATGAGCTTGCCCATGTCCAGGCCACTGCCACCGCCGAAGGCGACCACGCCATCGTGTTTGCCGGCGCGCCAGGCGTCGAGCCCGCCCGCCAGGTTGGCTTCGACCGGATTGGGTTTAAGGTCGCAAAACAGCGCGACGCCAAGACCGGCAGCGCGCAAGGCGTCCAGCGCTGCGGCAGTGATCGGGGCTCGCGCCAGGCCACTGTCGGTGACCAGTAACGGTCGCTGGATCCCTTGGCTGCGGCAGATCTCGGCAAGCTCGGCGATGCGGCCGGCACCGAAGCGGATGCTTGTGGGGTAGTTCCAGTTCGCGGTCAGGCTCATGGCTCAGATCTCGTGGCGCAAATGGAAGGATTTCGCGCGGGTCAGGTTGTCATAGCCAAGGCGCGACAGCGTGACGCCGCGCCCGCTGTTCTTCACCCCGGTCCAGGCCAGGGCCGGGTCCAGGTAATCGCAGCGGTTCATGAACACGGTGCCGGTGTCGATCTCGTTGCCCAGACGTTCTGCGGCGGCAAGGTCTTGTGTCCAGATGGAGGCGCTGAGCCCGAACTCACTGTCGTTCATCAAGGCGATGGCTTCGTCGTCGCTGGCCACCGGCATGATGCCGACCACCGGGCCAAAGCTTTCGTCGCGCATCACCGACATTTGATGGGTGACGTCGACTAATACTTGCGGCGCGAGGTAGGCGCTGCCCGGTGCGTCGGCAGGAAAATCCTTTGGATCGATCAGCGCCCGAGCGCCTTGGGTCAGTGCATCGGCGATCTGCCCGCGAACGAATTCAGCGGCACTCGGTGTGACCAACGGACCGAGTGTGGTGGCTTCGTCCAGTGGGTTGCCCAGCACGTATTGGCGGGTCAAGGCGACGAAGCGTTCGACAAACACCGGGTAAATTTTTTCATCGACATAAATACGCTCGACCGCGCAACAGCTTTGCCCGGAATTGAAGAAGCTGCCGTCCACCAGGTTTTCCACTGCATGCTCGAGGTTGGCGTCTGACCGGACGTAAGCCGGGTCTTTGCCACCGAGCTCCAACCCCACGCCGAGGAAGCGTCCGGTGGCGGCGGTTTCCATGGCCTTGCCAGCATCGACTGAACCGGTGAAGTTCACCTGGTGCACGCGTCCCGAGCCAATGATCTCGCCGGTCTGGCCATGATCGAGCAGCAGGTTATGGAACAGGCCGGCGGGCAAGTTGGCGCGGCGCAACGCTTCGGCAAAACGTTCGCCAACCAGCAGCGTTTGCGAGGCGTGTTTGAGGATGACGCTGTTGCCGGCCATCAGCGCCGGGATGATCGTATTCACTGCCGTCAGATAGGGGTAATTCCAGGGTGCGACGACCAATACCGTACCCAGCGGCTCGCGTTTGATACAGCGACGAAAACCTGCGGCGGGTGTCGGTTCAAGCGCTGCCAAGGCTTCAGGCGCAATGGCGATCATATGGCGGGCACGCTCTTCGAAACCGCGCAGTTCACCAGCACCAAAGCGCACCGGGCGGCCCATCTGCCAGGCCAGTTCCGGCACGATGTCAGCCTTCATGGCCAGCATCGCGTCTACCGCGGCGCTGCAGAAGGCGGCGCGTTCGCTCAGTGGCCGGCGTTTCCATTGCGTCTGGGCTGCTTCGGCCGCCGCCAGAGCCTGGTCGATTTGCGCCGCATCGGCGCAGCGACGTTCGGCATAGACCCGGCCATCGACTGGGGAGATGAGTTGAATCGTTGAAGTCATGATGGAAGTCTCAATAGCGCTCAAACCCGCGCTGCAGTTCCCAGTCGGTGATCCGCCGGTCGTACTCTTTCTGCTCCCATTCGGCGGTGTGCACGTAGTGGTCGATCACTTCATCGCCGAACGCCTCGCGCAACATGGTCGAGCCCTGGAGTGCGGCGCAGGCTTCGCGCAGGGTCTTCGATACTTCAGGCAAGTGTTCGTCGACGTAGGCATCGCCCTCGAAGGGTGGCGCGAGGCTGAGCTTCTCGTCGATACCGGCCAGGCCAGCGGCGATCAACGCGGCAAAGGCCAGATAAGGGTTGAGGTCGGCACCGCCAATGCGACATTCGATGCGGATGGCTTTGCTGCCTTCTGCGCACAAACGGAAACCTGCGGTGCGATTGTCCCGGCTCCACACCGCCCGGGTCGGGGCAAAGGTGCCTGCCTGAAAGCGCTTGTACGAATTGATGTAGGGCGCGAGAAAACAGGTGATGTCGTTGGCATATTTAAGCTGCCCGGCCACCCAGGAGCGCATCAGTTTCGACATGCCAAACTCAGCCTTGGCGTCGAAGAACAGCGGCTTCTTACCGTTCTTGTCCCACAGCGAATTGTGGATGTGGCTGCTGGAACCGGCGGCGTCATAGCGCCACTTGGCCATGAACGTGATCGCCTTGCCCTGCAGTTGCGCGATCTCTTTGCAGGCGTGCTTGATGATGACGTGGTGGTCGGCCATAGTCAGGGCATCGGCATAACGGATGTTGATCTCTTCCTGGCCCGGCCCCCATTCACCCTTGGAGTTTTCCACGGGAATGCCGCTGGCCTGCAGATGCTTGCGAATCGCCCGCAGCACCGGCTCTTCGCGGGTGGTTTGCAGGATGTTGTAGTCTTCGATGTAGTGGCCGGCCGTCTTCGGCTTGTGGTAGTTGCGCTCGTGGATCGCCTCGTAGCTCTCGTCGAACAGATAGAACTCCAGTTCCGAAGCAAACATGCCGGTGTAGCCGCGCTCGCGCAGTCGCTCAATCTGCTTTTTCAGAATCGCCCGTGGGCTGTGCGGCAGGTCGCGCCGATGGTGATGATCGAGCACATCGCAGAGCACCAGCGCCGTGCACTCAAGCCAGGGCACCCGTCGCAACGTAGCCATGTCGGGTTTGAGCACAAAGTCGCCATAGCCTTTGCTCCAACTGGCCGCGGCGTAACCCGGCACCGGTTCCATGTCGATGTCATCGGCCAGCAGGTAATTGCAGCAGTGGGTTTCTTCGTGGCCGCTGTCGATGAAAAACTCGACCTGGAATCGCTTGCCGACCAGTCGGCCTTGCATGTCGACCATGCAGACAAGAACGGTATCGATCTCGCCGGAGGCGGCGGCACGCTTGAGTTGATCAAAACTGAGGAGGGGCTCGGTCATCACGTAGTCCTGCGTGAATTGTTTGGGCCTGTCTGAAATAGCTGTTGCAGACGCTCTCCAGAAAAAACCAAAACCTGCAGACGCGAGCATCGTGTGCAATAAGCTGCTGTAAGCGTAGCCTACTGCTGCAGTGTGCAAGTTTCGGAAATCGCAGCCTGATGACTCGGGCGCAAAGGCGAGAACTGATCGCCCTCCCACGCGAGGAAACAAACATGGCAAAGAAGAGAGCGCACAACACCTACCAACGTCTCGAACAGCAGTACCCGGATTACCTGGCCGCAGTGGAGGCCTTGGGTACGGCGGTGCGTCATACCGGCCCACTGGAAGAGATCGTTGTTCAGCTGATCCAGCTCGGTGCCGCGGCGGCCATCCGTTCTGAGGGCGCGGTGCACAGTCATACCCGACGGGCACTGGAGGCGGGCGCTACGCCAGAGCAGATCCGTCACACACTGATCTCACTGACCAGCACGATCGGTTTCCCCACCGTCGTCGCGGCTATCAGTTGGGCGGATGATGTGATTGAGACGTGAACGAGGTCTGTTGAGCCGCGTTTGAGCACCTGGCTTGTCAGCTTTTCGAAGCCCTCCATTCATGCGGAATCTGGCAACAGTGTCAAAGCAGACTTCAGCTTCACCACTAAGCCAGATACCGCCGAAACCATCCGAGCGTCCGGTCCCAGGCCAGCCTGGCCGCGGCGTCATCGTATCGAGGCGTGGAGTCGTTATGGAAACCATGGTTGGCGCCGGGGTAAATGTAGGCTTCATACGTCTTGCCCGCAGCTTTCAGTGCCTTCTCATAGGCGGGCCAGCCTTCGTTGATGCGCGTATCCAGTTCACCGTAGTGAAGCATCACCGGCGCCTTGATTCGGGCGACATCCTTGGCTTCTGGCTGGCGGCCATAAAAGGACACGGCAGCCCCCAGCTCCGGATAGGCGACGGCCGCGGCATTGGTCACACCGCCGCCGTAACAAAACCCGGTGATGCCGACTTTTCCGGTGGTCGCGTCATGCTTCATCAGCCATTCGATGGCGGCGAAAAAATCGTTCATGAGCTTTTCGGGGTCGACGGTCGCCTGCAGCTCCCGGCCTTTGTCATCGTTGCCGGGATAACCGCCCAGCGACGTCAGACCATCAGGGGCGAGGGCGATGAACCCTGCCTTGGCAACACGCCGCGCGACATCTTCGATGTACGGGTTGAGCCCGCGGTTTTCATGCACGACCACCACCGCCGGCACCTTGCCGACGGCTTTCGCCGGGCGTACCAGATAGCCACGGACTTGCCCGTTGCCCTTGGGGGAGGGATAGGTGATGTACTCGGCAACAATGTCCGGGTCGGTAAATTCAACCTGCTCGGCGAGTGCATAATTCGGACTCAGGGCCGCGAGGAGCGCGCTGGCGGTCAAACCGCCCAAGGTGAACAACGCCGCTCGATCCAGAAACTCTCGCCGGTTGATCTTGCCGTGGGCGTAGTAGTCGTACAGTTCGAGCAATTCCGGGGCAAAGTCTTTCGCAGTGAGACGGGTCATCTGTGCGCTTCCTCTTGGGCGGGTCGATTGCTCTGTCGGTTGGACAGGGTGAGCGATACCTAACGAGCGTAGCCGCTCACAAACAAAAGAGGCCTCGAAGACTGGGTGAAAACGCGGAGAGGGTGACTCAAGCAAACGCCAGAGATTGTTTAGGGCGCTTGCTTTTGGGTGAGGTCGCGGCTGCCTGGAAATTACTGCTATCGATCGCTACAGCTCACCTACGGCCAAGCTCTAATCGTCAGGCGGGTAGCTAAGTTTTCACACAATCTGTGGATGTCGATTTTTTTGAAGTATTTATTATTACTAATTATGTAACTTTTACTGGGTTTTCATAGGCTGCTGTTTTTTAAAAGTTAACTGGAGAGTCTGTGGCTTTAAGCACGGAGGCCCAGATCTTTAGCTCTATTGGAACATGTGTAGAATTATTTCAAAGACACAATATGAAACAAATAGTCGATTGAATCGCAATGTAACGAAATTATAGAAGTGTTCTGTTTTCTAACGAGAAAAGTTGATTTTTCTTACGTCGCGGGTAATCGTCTGAGGTCAAAACATGGAGTTCGACGTCATTGTTGTAGGTGCAGGAGCAGTTGGCGGGTCAATCGCGTATGAGTTGTCCACGCGTGGTTTAAATGTCTGTCGAGTTGGTGAGACTGATCGTACAAATGCAGCGTCAAGGGCTGCCGGTGCGATGAATGGATGTTTCGGGGAGGTAACAAGCGGCCTACTGGCAAGTGATTTTGGTCGATTGAAACTAGACATGGACCGACAAGCTCAACACTTGTGGTCAAGTTGGGCGGAGCGCCTGGCAATTTCTTCAGGTGATTCCAGTTCGTTGTTTACCGCGATAGGGACCCATGTGCTGCTCAACACCGCCGGCATGGATGAGGTAGACAGCGTTAACTACGACACCATCGAAAGAACCCTTCGTGAGTATGGGGAGCCGTTCGAAATTGTTGATCCGCGCAAAATGGAGTGGCTGAAACCCAACCATCTGGTTCGGCCTTTGCGTGGGCTGTACATACCAAACGAGCACTCCGTGAACTCTCATCTTTTGCTGGAGAAACTGGATGCTGCATTTGTCTCCGAGGGCGGCACTCTGAAAAATGAGAACGCCCAACGCGTGCTGGGTGAGGGTGGGGTAGTCACCGGTATTGAGTTGTGCAATGGAGAGGTTCTTTGGGCTAAAAAGGTTGTGATTGCGGCAGGCGTTCAATCTTTAGACCTGCTTAGTGATTTCGACGAGCTCGTAAAGAAAATTCCACCGTTGTTCAGTGGATATGGCGTTTCAATTCTCGTGAAAATGCCAGAAGGGGTTGAGTTGCCGAGTTCTGTCATACGGACGCCAAATCGTGCTTTTGCGTGCGGCTTGCACTGTGTCCCTCGTGGGGACGGCGTCTTGTATCTGGGAGCTACTAATATAATTTCGGAGCGGCCTAAACAACAGGCTCTCATATCGGATGTTCAGTTTTTGCTTGACTGTGCTGTTGATCAGTTGAACTTGGACCTTCACGGCGCTGAAATCATTTCCATACAGGTTGGCAACAGACCAATTCCGGCAGATGGTTTCCCATTGATTGGCGAGTGCGGTATCGAAGGTCTTTGGCTTGCAACAGGCACCTACCGAGACGGCCTGCACCAATCACCACTGCTGGCGCGGTATATAGCTGATTGCCTTACCGATATAGAGACTCCCGATCTAGATCTCAGCCCTTTCAAACCTGTACGTGCTCCGTTATCTGGGTTTGCCCGCGAGAATACGGTCAGGGAAACGGTACAGCAGATGTTTGCCACAGGATATGAGTATCGTTGGGATATAAAACCTTACTGGTTTCCTTTGCTGGATGAAGGGCTGTCGCGCAATTACGAACAACTTATAAATAACTTGCACCCGTCATTTACGCCTCCGCCGGAGTTGGTCGCATTCTCCTATCTGTATGAGTCAATTTTGAAAAGACTTTCGCAGTATTACAAGGAGTGGTCATGAGTCTTACGGATCGTGAGTATCTTGCTATTAGTCAAGCGCGGGCCATGTTGCAAGCGTCTGGTGTCTGGGACTTGGAAGCAGATTTGAGTTGTCTTATAGATCGCTATATCGAACGGGTGGATAAAAGCCGTGCGCTCGATGAGTTTATGTTAGCGGTTAAAGAGCGCTGTAACCGAATCCCTCTCGGGCATATTGTTGGCATGGTGGAGTTTGACGAAATGCCGCTGGTGGTCGGTAGCGGCGTGTTTATCCCCCGCCCTCACAGCAAAATCATTCACAAGTGGCTGGAAACCAGTGCTGCGCTGCGACCGGGAGCAAGTGTTCTCGATTTGTGTGCCGGAAGCGGCGCGATTGGCTTGGCGATCGCACGGCGCAGACCGGATCTGAAAGTGACATGTGTGGAGTTTGATGAGATAGCGATGCAGTACCTCAAACGCAACATTGATCGACTGGCCTGCAAGGGGGGGCAGGTCAATCACTTGCGGGCAGACATTCGCGACAAACAGGCATTTACGCGATTCACAGATCAGGTCGGTTTGATTGTCGCTAATCCTCCGTACGTCCCACAGTCCCAAGAGTTGTTGCCTGAGTGGAGCGATCACCATCCACGGGACTCGGTCTATTCCGGGGTCGATGGGCTTGAACTGATACGGCAAATCATCTCGCTCGCGAACCAGTTACTTAGTCGTGAAGGTTGGCTAGTCATTGAGCATGGCGAGGAACAGGCCAAAGCGGTGCGCGAACTGTTCAAGCAGAGTCAGCTGACAAATACGCAAACTGTAATCGATAAGGAAGCGTCTGACGCCTCTGGCAGCTCAGTAATGACCATCGGTTGCAAATCACATTGATCTTCAGAAAGGAGCTTTAGCTATGGATGTGCAAACCAAACAAGACTGGATGAGCATTCGTCGCGGCAACACCACTGGTGCACTGGCGAAGGCTTACGAGGAAGGGCTTACAGGTTTTACCGTTGCGAGTCGTGTGGGGAAGCACATTACCTTGCAGGACGGAGGTACATTCACAGAGTTTGTTTCCTGTTCGTACTTGGGCTTGGAAACCCACTCTGCATTGGTCGATGCCGCACACCAGGCTATGGAAACTTCCGGACTGCACCTGTCGTCTTCTCGAAGTGCAATGCGCCCAAGTTACCTACCTCAACTGGAAGAGTTGCTTGCTCAGATTTATAGAGGTTGCGGCGTTGCGGTGTTTACTTCTACCAGCAGTGTCCATTTGGGTGTTTTACCGTTGCTGGGGAGTGGTTCGTTGAGTGGGTATCCGGTCAAAAAACGAATCCACTGGCTGATGGACAAAACCGCCCATGCTTCGATGCAGGTACTTAGAGGGATTTTGGAGCAGTTCGGACCTGTTTCTAGAGTTGAGTCCACCAGCCAAGAATCACTGACCACAGCGCTGAAAGTTTGCACCGACAAAGGTGAAACTCCTGTGCTCTTGATCGATGGAATTGGTTCGATGAGTGGACTTGTACCCATCGCCGAGCTCTCTCGGCAGCTAGAGTCGGCACAGGGATACCTATACGTAGACGATGCTCATGGTATTTCGATCGTCGGACGTCATGGTGCGGGATATGCCTTTTCAGCGGTTGATCACTCATTATCTGCAAATATTATTCTGGCAGGGTCTCTCTCCAAGGCATTTGGTGGCGCGGGTGGTTTTGTCGTGGTTTCAGATCCACGGGATGTTGAAGTTATCCGAACCCTGGCCAATCCGCTGATATTTGGTCATTCCATTATGGTGCCCATGTTGGCGGCGAACGTTGCCGCGGCGAAAATCCATCTCAGTGAAGAGATCGATATGCTGCAACGGCGACTTTGGGAAAATGTCGCCCTTTTAGATTCTCTCACCGACAACCAGTTGCTCAATGCAGGTATCCAGTCACCTGTCAGAGGAGCCTTCTTCGAAACAGAGGAAGCCGGCCTACAGGCTGCGAGAACCCTGCGAGACCAAGGCATGCTGCTCTTTCCGGTGTTTTACCCAATTATTGCCAAAGGCAAAGCGATGCTGCGTTTTGCAATTTCAGCAGACCACAGTGGCAAAGACATTAAGTTATTGGGGGCTGCTCTAGGGGGGATGACGAGCAAGGGGTTATGGACGCCGGCTATCAATGAGCGGGATCACGCCTGACTGGCGACTCTCTTCCAGAAATTGGCTAACGGAGATGCAAAAGATGAAACAACAGGGACAGTTATCACAGACAGGCACGTCTAACATTTTGCAGCCGCAGCGGGAGCGGCTTGATTCGATAAATTTGCAAGTCGTCGACCTGCTTTCTGAGCGAATGAAAGTGTGCATGGACATTGCCGAACTCAAAGCCGTCCATGGCATTGCGATGATGCAACCCGGACGAATTTCCTACGTGCTTGATATGATTAAGACTAGATCGGAGGCGGTAGGATTGAGGCCGGAATACACCGAGTCGATATTCAAACTGATTATAGAAGAGACGTGTATTCAGGAAGACGTCCTGATCAATCAGTGTCTGGCCCCGGGGCGACCCTCATGAAAATATTACTGATTGATAACTTTGATTCCTTCACCCAGAACATCGCTCAGTATTTATATGAGGTGACAGGTATTTGCGCGGATGTAGTCAAAAACACCCTTCCGTACAATGAATTGGGCATCGAAAAATATGACGCTGTAGTGCTGTCGCCCGGTCCAGGGCACCCCGGACAGGAGGGAGATTTCGGTGTGTGCGGTGACGTCATCCTCCGTTCTCCTGTCCCGTTGCTTGGTATTTGTCTAGGGCATCAAGGCATCGCTCAATTTCTCGGGGGGACGGTGGGGTACGCTCCCAACCCTGTGCATGGCTACCGCAGTCGGATTACTCATTCAGGTAAAGGGCTCTTTCGAGATCTGCCGGAACAGTTCGAAGTGGTCAGATACCATTCGTTGATGTGTACAAGCCTACCAGCAGAGCTCCAATGTACGGCCTGGACGTCTGAAGGTGTGGTCATGGCAATCGAACATATCACCAGACCGGTTTGGGGTGTCCAGTTCCACCCCGAATCCATCGATTCAGAATATGGCCATGCGTTATTGAGCAACTTCATACGCATGGCGCTGGAACATAACGTCAGTGCTAGAGCTCATTTAGAATCCGACACGGAATGTACGTCATCAAAAGATGCATACGTCGCAGTAGGGGGGATGCTGAATATGCAGCTTGCCTACCGCGAGTTTTCCGAATGCACGGATCCATCAGCAGTATTTTCAACGCTCTATGCAGATGATGGTTATGCTTTTTGGCTAGACTGCGAGAAGTCGGAAAGACCTAATGCCCGCTACTCGATCATGGGTAGTGGGGAGGCGCAAGGAGCGATAAGGCTTGAGTACGATGTCAACGATGAGTGCCTGAAACTTGAGGGCCCCAAGGGCAAAAAAAGCATCAAAGGAGACTTTTTTACACTGATTGCACAAATCTTCGAAGCTGTGCAGGTGGCAACCCCTCAGTACTTGCCGTTTGTTTTCAAGGGTGGTTTTGTTGGCTACCTCGGTTACGAATTGAAAGCGCTGGCGGGTGGACGCAAAATTTACCGTTCGATTTATCCGGATGCTTCATTCATGTTTGCGCCGCATTTCTTTGTCTTTGATCATCATGAAGACAAGGCCTATGAATGCCTGATGACTGCGACTGGCGATGCTGTGGAATGGCCATCCTTACCTGATTTTCTCCATCGTAATGATGAGCCAGTTGGTCATTGCAGTTCGTTTATTCCAGGTGCCGTAGATCAGCTGAAGCTCTCGCTTGAGGACGGGCCAGATGAGTACATCAGTAAGATCAATCAATCTCTCAAGTACATCACCGATGGGGAGTCATACGAGATCTGCCTGACCAATAGGGCAAAAATGGCTTACAGCGGTGCGCCTTTGAGTGCTTATTGGCGAATGCGCCAGGCTAGCCCCGTACCCTACGGTGCTTACCTCTCGTTTGCAGGATTTTCAGTATTGAGCGCTTCGCCCGAAACTTTTCTCAGAGTCGATGACAGCGGATTGATCGAGTCCAGACCGATCAAGGGAACCAGACCGCGTAGTAAACAATTCGCAGAGGACCAAGTACTGCGGGATGAGCTACGTAGCTCGGCGAAGGACAGGGCCGAGAACCTAATGATTGTAGATTTAGTGCGCCATGATTTGAATCAAGTGTGCCGTCCAGGGAGCGTTCATGTTCCTGAGATTTTCTCAGTGGAAAGCTTTTCCTCGGTCCACCAACTTGTCTCAACAGTTCGTGGACACCTTCGCTCGGATATTTCAACGATCGAAGCTATTCGAGCCTGCTTCCCAGGTGGCTCAATGACGGGAGCTCCGAAGAAACGCACGATGGAAATTATTGACGTATTGGAGTCCTCTGCCCGTGGTGTCTACTCAGGCGCATTAGGATGGTTATCTTTCAGTGGTGGAGCGGAGCTGAGTATTGTCATCCGAACAGCAGTGCTCCAGGGTAACGAGGCGAAATTTGGAATTGGTGGCGCGATTGTTGCGCACTCCGATCCACAGCAAGAGCTTGAAGAAACTTTGGTCAAGGCTAGCGTGCCTTTTTACAGTTTTGTCGCAGGGAGCGAATCATGATGAGCGACACGGTTGTCGTGTTGGGGGGAGCGGGTTTGGTTGGCTCATTGATCAGCCGCATTCTTATGCAATATGGATACGATGTCCGGGTGGTGGATCGCAGGCCTTCCGAACAGGAAAGTGGCTTCTATGAAGTCGATGTCACAAGTCCGTTCAGCAACACCGGGCATATCTTCCAAGGGGCAGTGGCAGTGGTCTTTGCGTTGCCCGAAAACGTGGCTATCCGGGCAATACCTTGGGTTGTTGGCTCCGTTTCGAACGATGTTGTATTCATACCGACTTGTTCTGTTCAGGAACCTTTTTACAGAGCATTGAAGAATGCTTCGTCCCAGCAGCCTTTCGTCGGCGTCAATCCGATGTTTTCACCCAAGCTCTCCGTTCAGGGACGCACCGTCGCAATTTGTCTGGAAGATGGCGACTCCCCTTCGACTTTCATCGAACAGCACTTGATGGGGGCTGGGATGAAGATAAAGCGAATGACGCCAGCGGCCCATGATGAGCTCATGGCGCTATGTCAGGCGCTGCCCCATGCCGCAATTCTCGGTTTCGGTTTGGCGTTGGCAAGGTCTTCACTTGATCTGGAAAGCGCTCTTGAAGTGATGCCACCACCGATGCGGACAATGATGGCGTTGCTGTCCCGGGTTCTGGTCAATCCGCCTGAAGTCTACTGGGACATACAACTAGAAAATGACCAGGCCAACCACCAGCGCGCCGCGCTGGCGGAAGGGATGGAACGCTTGATGACTAATGTCTCTAATCAGGATTTTGACGAGTTCAGACGTGACTTACAGGGCGTTTCAAATGCTTTGGGTAGTCGTTTGAATTCGGGGGCCGTTGATTGTCAGCACGTTTTTTCATTACTGAACTGACCGAGTCCTCGTCATGGAAGCGCGCTGGGTTCGTTTCACGGGTGCCTTGCGAAATCTCCCGTGAGTACTTTGAGGAGATAAGGAGTTGGCTGATGTCGTTAATAAGTGAGACCGCGCAACACAAAGCAAAATCAAAACGATGGTTAGCCCTAAGCGTGCTAATGCTGCCAGTACTACTGGTGACCGTAGACAATACGGTGCTTGGATTCGCGTTACCAAAGATTGCCGAGGCCCTGAGTCCGAGCGCTAGTCAGCAGTTATGGATGATCGATGCCTATTCGCTGGTATTGGCGGGATTGCTGGTGTCGATGGGCAGTCTGGGCGATCGAATCGGTCATCGAAAGTTGTTACTGGCCGGGTCTTTGGGTTTTGTCGTTGTGTCGGTACTGACCGCCTATTCCCATACGGCCATGCAACTGATTGCCGGGCGAGCTTGCATGGGGATTTTCGGTGCGATGTTGATGCCCTCGACGTTGGCATTGATACGTTCGGTGTTTCTGGATCGAGAGGAGCGCAGAGTCGCTGTCGCGATCTGGGCAACAACGCTGACGGTAGGATCAGCACTCGGTCCTTTGGTCGGTGGGGTTTTGCTGGAGTTTTTCAGCTGGGGGGCGATTTTCCTATTGGCGATACCCGTATTGGTGCCGTTGTTGGTATTGGGACCGGTGTTGTTGCCCGAATCCGAGAAAGACTGTTCAGGGCCATTGGATCCGCTAAGTATCCTGCAATCGATGGTTGCCCTCAGTGCCATCGTTTATGGCATTAAACACAGCGCCAGTAATGGTCTGGACTGGATGGCGCTGACAGCATTTGTAATCGGCATGGTTGCTGGGTGGATGTTTGTGCATCGGCAGTTACGTCTGCCTGTGCCGCTGATGGATCTGAGCCTGTTCCGAAGTGGCACCTTTAGCGGCTCCGTACTAATCAATCTGATGAGCCTCGCGTTCCTCGTCGGCTTTGTATTCTTCACCACTCAGTTCTTACAGATCGTCCTTCAGATGTCACCGTTGAATGCGAGCTTTGCGTTAGTACCTGGTCAGATCATGGCGATCGTAGTGGGAATGGCCGTCGTGCCTGTAGCGCGGCGAGTACCGGTGCATGTGCTGGTACCGATTCTGATGGCGTTTGCCGGGGCGGCGTTTTTGCTGGTCGCCAGCATCGGCAGCAGCCTGACCGTTCTGGTGGTGGCTTTTGCCTTGCTGAACATCGGCGTGGGCGCGATCGCGACGGTATCCAACGATGTGATTTTGTCGGCTGCACCACCGGAAAAGGCGGGTGCGGCGTCGGCCATTAGTGAAACGGCCTATGAAGTGGGTGTGGTTTTGGGGACGACAGTGCTCGGTGGTCTCGTTACTGCCTACTATCGCGGTGCATTGCAGCTGCCGGGATTTTTGAGCGAGGTGCAGACGATGCTGGCGAGTGAGACGCTATCGGGTGCTAATCATGTAGCGGTGCAGTTGTCGCAAGATCAAGCACAAGCGCTGATGACGCAGGCGGGAAGTGCATTCGAGGGTGGAATTAATCTGGTTTCGTGGGTGACGTTCGGCTTGGCACTCATGGCGATTTTAATTGCCTGGCGCGCTCTGCGGATACCGAAGACGAAACTTGCTGAAGGGCAGTGATCGAGAACGAACGTCGGGCCGTTTATCACACGGCCCGACCATTTCAGCGCTCAGCTCAAATCAGTTCGGCTCAGTTCAGGCATTGCGCCCCGGCCTTGGCCACTTGTGCGTCCTGCTCGGCTTTGACACCGGACACCCCGACCGCGCCGATCACCTGGCCGTCGACGATGATCGGCACGCCGCCCTCAAGGGACGTCAGCAATGGCGCGGACAAAAAGGCGTGGCGCCCGCCATTGACCATCTCTTCATAACCTTTGGATTCGCGCCGACCCAGGGCTGAGGTGCGGGCCTTTTCGGTGGCGATGTAGGCGCCAATCGGAGCGCAACCGTCGAGGCGTTCGAGAGCCAGGGGATGGCCGCCGTCATCGACAATCACGATGGTCACGGCCCACTGGTTGTTCTGTGCTTCGGTGCGTGCCGCCGCGAGGATTTGGCTGACTTCGGTCTGGCTCAGTACGGCTTTGCTTTTCATGGGGATTCTCCAGTACTCGGTTAGGGCAAGGCGGCTTCAACCAGTTCGATCCAGTGCCTGACAGGGGTTCGGCCCGCACCGTCGAGGTGGGACTGACAGCCGATGTTGGCCGTGACAATGACTTCGGGGTGTCCGCTTTCCAGCGCGTTCAGCTTGTTGTCGCGCAGTTGCCGGGACAGTTCGGGTTGGGTCAGCGAATAGGTGCCCGCCGAGCCGCAGCACAGGTGACTGTCGGCAACATACGTGAGGTTGAAGCCCAGACTCGTCAGAATCGCTTCAACCGCACCGCCCAGTTTCTGCGCGTGCTGCAAGGTGCAGGGGCAATGAAAGGCCAGGCGCTGGGCGCTGTGGATACCGAGCTTTTCCAGCGGCTCGTCGCGCAGCACTTCGACCAGATCCTTGGCCAGGGCACTGACCTTTTTCGCCTTCTCGGCATAGGCCGGGTCGGTGCTGAGCAGGTGGCCATAATCTTTGATGAAGGCACCGCAACCGCTGGCGGTTTGCACGATGGCCTCGGCGCCGTTTTCAATGCTCGGCCACCACGCGTCAATGTTGCGACGGGCGCGGTCCAGGCCGGCCGCCTGAGCGTCGAGGTGATAATCCACGGCGCCGCAACAGCCCGCCTCGCGGGTCGGCGTGACGCTGATCCCCAGTCGATCCAGGACTCGGGCGGCGGCCGCGTTGGTATTGGGCGACAGACTAGGTTGCACGCAGCCTTCGAGCATCAGCACCTGCCGGGTGTGGCGAGTGATCGGGCGCGGCTTGGCCGGATAGACGTGGCGAGGCAGCTTTATCTGCAAGGTGTTGGGCAACAACGCCCGGAACATCTGGCCGCTGCTGACCAGCCCTTTGAACAGCGCAGGATTGGGGACGACGCTGCGCAGTCCTTCACGCAACAAGCGCTGACCGAGCGGGCGCGGCACCGCCGCATCGACCACCGCCCGGCCGATGTCCAGCAAGTTGTGGTAGTCGACGCCGGAAGGGCAGGTGGTTTCGCAGTTACGACACGACAGGCAGCGATCCAGGTGTAGTTGGGTCTTTTGCGTGACTTCGTTGCCCTCCAGCACCTGTTTGATCAGGTAAATACGGCCCCGCGGTCCATCCAGTTCATCGCCCAGCAATTGATAGGTCGGGCAAGTGGCATTGCAGAAACCGCAGTGCACGCAGGTGCGCAGGATGCTTTCGGCTTCTTCGGCGCGGGGCAGTTGGCGTGCGTGTTCGCTCAAAGTGGTCTGCATGGGTCAAAGCTCCACGTACAAGCGTCCGGGGTTGAAGATTCCCCGGGGATCGAGTTGTTGCTTCAAGTTCCGGTGGTAGCGCATCAGTGCGGCAGGCAACGGTTGGAACGGGCTGTCGATCAGGCCATGGCTGTAGCAGGTCACATGCCCGCCGACGTCTTCCACGATCGAGCGAATGAACGTTGCCTCTGCGTCGGTTTTGAGCCAGCGCTGTGCACCGCCCCAATCGATCAGCTGACGGCCAGGCAGGGAAAGACGAGGCGTGTTGTGAGGAACGGACAGGCGCCAAAGTGCCTGGTCCTCATCGAAGAAGCTCAATCGATGTTCGTTGAGATCATCCCAATATGAAGCGTCCAGCAACTCGCCGCCGAGTCGGTCATGAGCCGCCGCCACCGAGCCTTCGCCCCCCTCAAGCCGCAGGTGCAGGCGCTGCCCATCGTGGCACGCGGCGCTGATCGGCAGCGGCTGCTGGCCCCATTCGGCGAGGCGCGGCAAGGCGCGATCGCTGTCCATTTCCAGACTGATGCTTAAAGCTTGACGCGGCTTGGGCAGGACCTTGAGCGAGACTTCGGTGACCACGCCGAGCGAGCCATAGCTGCCAGCCATCAAGCGCGACAGGTCGTAGCCGGCGACGTTTTTCATGACTTCGCCACCGAAGCGTAAATGCTTGCCATGACCGGTGATGACGCGGGTGCCCAGGACGAAGTCCCTGACGGAGCCGGACCAGGGGCGCCGTGGTCCCGACAGCCCACTGGCGATCATGCCGCCGACAGTCGCGCCGTCGCCGAAGGAGGGCGGTTCGCAGGGCAACATCTGCTGCGCCGCGTCCAACACTTCAGCCAGTTCTGCCAACGGGGTGCCGCAGCGGGCGGTGATCACCAGCTCGGTCGGATCGTAGCTGACGATGCCTCGGTGGCTGCGCGTGTCGAGCACTTCGCCCGCCACGATGCGCCCAAGAAACGCCTTGCTGTTGGAGCCTTGAATGCGCATCGGCGTGGCGTTTTGCAGCGCCTGGTTGACCTGTTCCAGCAGCGAGGCGCTGTCGTCGAAATCGTGTTCGCTGCGCATCAGAAACGCTCCAGTTCAGGGAAGGGCATCTGACCCAAATGAACGTGCATGGCGCCAAACTCGGCGCAGCGGTGCAGCGTCGGAATGTTCTTGCCAGGGTTGAGTAAGCCGCTCGGATCGAAGGCAGCTTTGACGGCATGGAACACGGTCAGCTCATCGCTATTGAACTGCGCACACATCTGATTGATTTTCTCCCGCCCCACGCCGTGTTCACCGGTAATGCTGCCGCCGACCTTCACGCACAATTCGAGGATCTTGCCGCCCAGGGCTTCGGCGCGATCGAGCTCACCCGGTTGGTTGGCATCGAACAGAATCAGTGGGTGCATGTTGCCGTCTCCGGCGTGGAAAACGTTGGCCACCCGCAGGTCGAACTCGGCCGACAACGCGGCAATCGCGTGCAGCACGCCGGGCAACTCGCGGCGCGGGATCGTCCCGTCCATGCAGTAATAATCCGGTGAGAGACGGCCCACCGCCGGAAAGGCATTCTTGCGCCCGGCCCAGAAACGCACGCGTTCGGCTTCATCGCGAGCCTGGCGCACTTCGGTGGCGCCGGCCTGTTCCAGCACTTGGCGGACGCGGTCGCAGTCATCATGAACGTCCGCTTCAACGCCATCGAGTTCGCACAGCAGGATGGCTTCGGCGTCGACCGGATAGCCGGCGTGGATGAAGTCTTCGGCGGCGCGAATGGCCAGGTTGTCCATCATTTCCAGGCCGCCGGGGATGATGCCGGCGGCAATAATGTCACCCACCGCGCGACCCGCTTTCTCGACGGAATCGAACGCTGCCAACAGCACTTTCGCGGTCTGGGGTTTGGGCAGCAGTTTGACCGTGACCTCGGTGATGACACCGAGCATGCCTTCGGAACCGGTGAACAACGCCAGCAGATCGAAGCCCGGAGAATCGAGCGCCTGCGAACCCAGGCTCAGGTGTTCGCCATCGACGGTGAGGATGTCGACCTTGAGCAGGTTGTGCACGGTCAGCCCGTACTTCAGGCAATGCACGCCACCGGCGTTTTCCGCCACATTACCGCCGATTGAACAAGCGATCTGCGAGGAAGGGTCCGGCGCGTAATACAAACCAAACGGCGCGGCTGCCTGGGAAATCGCCAGATTGCGCACCCCTGGTTGGACCCGAGCCGTGCGGGCGGCGGGGTCGATGTGCAGAATAGAGTTGAAACGCGCCATCACCAGCAGCACGCCTTTTTCCAGCGGCAATGCACCGCCAGACAAACCCGTGCCGGCACCGCGGGCGACCACCGCGACCTGCCGCTCATGGCAGAGCCGAAGCACGCCTTGCACCTCGTCGATGTGGCGCGGCAGCACCACCAGCATGGGCGTGGTGCGGTAAGCAGAAAGTCCGTCGCATTCGTACGGTTTGAGCTCTTCCTGTTGATGCAGTACTTCCAGATCCGGCCACTGCGTGTGCAGGGCTTGCAGCAGGGCGGTTTTGTCGACGTCAGGCAGGACGCCGTCGACGCGTTCATCGTAGAGAATGTTCATAGTCGGTTGGCGACCCTCAGTTGTTTTTATAGGAGGTCTGTATCCGTTTACCACTGACTTTCATCATTGGCCTGGGGCGTTCTACTGTCTATGTGTTGTTGGCTGGTCGAACCAGTTTTCGGTTCGAAGGTTCGAGCAACGCTGCGACTTGGGGGGGGGCGTAAAGCTTGCTGATCACTTAAAGAAGTCATGAGTCAGTGAGAGTCCTGCCGCCATGCCCAAACGATGACCCCAGGCATGGCTGACAGGTTTGCGTCAATCAATGCCCGCCCACAACCATACTGCTGAACGGCTCCACATACGCCTGCAACGTCACCAAACCACCGACCAGAATGGCCAGGATGATCGAGTGGAAAAACACATAACGCAGGATTTCCCCTTCATGCCCGTACCAGCGGGTGGCGGTGGAGGCCACCACGATCGACTGCGCGTCGACCATCTTGCCCATGACCCCGCCGGAACTGTTGGCGGCAGCCATCAGCACCGGGCTGATCCCCAACTGCTCGGCGGTCACCCGTTGCAAGCCGCCGAACAGCACGTTGGACGCCGTGTCCGAGCCGGTCAACGCCACGCCGAGCCAGCCGAGCAGGGTGCCGAACATGGGGTAGAAGATGCCCGTCGCGGCGAAGGCCAGGCCCATGGTGGCGTCCAGGCCCGAGTAGCGGGTGAGGAAGCCCAGGGCGAGCATCGCCACGATAGTAATCAACGAGTAACGCACCAACCAGATCGTTCGCAGGTAATGGTGGATCAACTGCGGGATGGAGTAACCCATCAGCAACCCGCCGAGGATCGCCGACAACAGGATGCCGCTACCGGTGGCGGTGAACCAGTTGAACTTGTAGATCGCCTCTTCGGTTTTCGGCGCAGGCACCACCGGTGGAACCTTCTCGATCTGCTGGTGAATGGTGGTGAAGGTCAGCGTCGGGGCGAAAATCGGGTTGGCTTCGCGCATCGGTTTGCCTTGCGGGTCGAGTTTGGCCGAGCTGGTCGCCGGATCGATCGCCGCGCGAGTATCGAACATGTTTTTGAAGCTCTGTGTGCCCCAGGCGAACACAAAGATCGTGAGGATGATCCAAGGCATCCAGGCGCGCATCACCGCCGAGCGGTTTTCGCTGTTGAAGGTGGCGGTCGCCGTGGGTTGTACGTCGTGCTCATCGTCGATCTTTGAGTTGTCTACCCGCCCTGACAGCGCGGCGGAGGTATGGATGGTGGCCGGTTTCCAGACCTTGATGAAACCGGTCAGGCAGGCCATGGAAATCAGCGCGGCGATCACGTCCACCAGCATCGGCCCGTGGTAGTTGGACACCAGGAACTGCGGCACGGCAAAACTGACCCCGGCCACCAGAATCGCCGGCCAGATTTCCAGCATCTTGCGCCAGCCGGCGAAGGCCCAGATCAACCAGAACGGCACGATCACCGAGAAGAACGGCAGTTGCCGGCCAACCATCATCGACAGCTCCATTTCGTCCAGCCCGGTTACCTTGGCCAGGGTAATGATCGGCGTGCCCAGCGCACCGAACGCCACGGGCGCGGTGTTGGCGATCAACGCCAGGCCAGACGCGGCCAGAGGCGAGAAGCCCAACCCGATCAGAATCGCCCCGGTCACCGCCACCGGTGTGCCGAATCCGGCAGCCCCTTCGAAGAAAGCACCGAAGCAGAAGGCAATCAGCAGCAATTGCAGGCGTCGATCGTCGGTGATGCGCGCGAGGGAATCCTGCAGCACTTTGAACGAGCCGTTCTCGGTGGTCAGCCGATGCAGGAAGATGATGTTAAGCACAATCCAGCCAATGGGCAGCAAGCCGTTGGCGGCGCCGTACAGTGCGGCCGAGCCGGCCATGTTCGCCGGCATGCCGAAGGCGAAGATCGCGATCAGCAGCGCAGACGCCAAGGCCATCAATGCGGCCAGATGCGCCTTGATATGGAAAAACGCCAGGGCTGCCAGCATCACCACGACCGGCACTGCTGCCATGAGGGTTGAAAGTATCGGGTTGCCGAACGGATCGTAGATTTGCTGCCAGACCATGTTCCACCTCTGCTTTTTATTGTTGGGAGTGCAGACCCCTTAGGGGCGGTGGCTTCTAGTATAGGGGGCATTACGCCGCTGTCCTGGCAGGCCTTTTAGTGGGCCGCACTGAGCTAACATGGCCAATGGGTAAATGCGCTACTCGGACTTCAACGACGGGAGAAATGCAGCCATGACTGAACGCCATATGCACCACAAGGAAACGCTGTCCAACGGATGCAAGATCGAGGTCAAAGCCGAGATATTGAAGGACGGCTCACTGGGGATGTTCATCGGTGTTTACCGGCCGGACGGCACGGCCATTTTTGAGGATCACGATCCAAAACCGCATCTGCTGGACATGGAGGCCGCCTTGGATTGGGGTATCGAAACGGCGAGAGACGTCGGTAACAGCCAAAGAACGCTATATGCCCTGGCTCTGGCACCCACATGTACAAGGCGATAACCACCATGAAGAAAGAGCAGGTCGGTGCAAAAGAAGAAGAGGGAGGAGATTGGCCTCTCAGCGGATAGACGCGAGAATCAAGGAACTGGAAGATTGGCGGGGGGTTCCAGAATGGTCGCACGCCGGAATCATCTGCACCGGTGAGACGTACAAGCAGGTTCCAAGGGCGCCTCGCTGGAAGACCCTTCAGGCCCGCACTGGCGATAGCATCTTTCCATCCTGCCGCGCTTCCCACAGGTCAAAATCGTTCTAAAAAAGCCTGCCTTGCGCTTTGGACTTTGTACTACTCTTGAAGTTGTAGGTGAAGACGCAGACTGATGCGCAAGCGGATGGCGAGGAAACGTGGGGCGCGTTCCGAAGGGTACACGGTTAGAAAGATCTCCGCGCTGAGATCCAGCCCTTATGCCGTGTGAAGCAGGACAGCACAAAACTGTTCTGTGGGAGTCCTGATAAACCTTGTAAGCCGGAGACCAGCACCGGCCACCTACTCGATTTACAAAGCCCGCCTTGTGCGGGCTTTTTCGTGTCCGCAGGAAACGTTTGTATCGGAACGTATCCGGTGCGCCTTCAGCTAACTCCGCATACAAATCCAAGGCATCTCGACACTTGCGCGATACACGGCGGCCTCCAAATAGAGCCACCGCATCCGCGGCAAGTTCCGCGCGCATTCCCGCGCACTGATTGGAGAAATGCCATGTCCCGTTTCAACCACCGTATCTCCGCTGGCATGCTCGGCGTCGCCGTTGCCGCGGCACTCACCGCCTTCGCGGGCCTCTCTCAAGCACAAGAGGCGCCACCGGTAAAAAGCTGGCAGGCGGGTCTTCACCGCACCGATCTGCTGCGCCAGGATCTCGACGTCGCCGGGCGTGAGGTGATCCAGGTCCGCGTTGATTTCGAGCCGGGTGTGGTGTCCCCCAAGCATTCGCATCCCGGGGTGGAAGTGGCCTACGTGATTGAGGGCACGTTTGAATATCAGCTCGAGGGTCGGCCACCGGTAACGCTCAAGGCTGGCGATTCCTTGTACATCCCCGCAGGCACCGCGCACGTCGCGAAGAACGTCGGCGCGAACAAAGCGTCTGAGCTGGCGACGTACATTGTGAAGAAAGACACGCCACTGGTCGTGCTGGAAAAGTAAACGACCTGTCGGCTTACCGGCGGTTATGACGCACTGCCAACGCGCGGCTTCCCAGCGCGATGGCCAGTGCGACAGCGATCAGCACCAGCGCCACGGCGAAGGTGATCCGCAGACCGCTGGCAACCGCTTCGGGTCGCGCCGTTGCAATGTCTACCGAGGACGATGCGAGCGCGAACACCGCGCCCAAGGCGGACGCACCTGTGATGAGCCCCAGATTGCGCGACAGGTTGAGCATGCCGGAGATGACGCCTCGCTGGTCCGGCTGAACATCCGCCATGACCGCCGTGTTGTTGGCTGTCTGGAACAGGGAATAGCCGATGGTTATCACGACCATGGGCAAGAGATAGCCGCCGATGCCGAACGTCTCCGGCAGCACCGACAGGGTGAAGCATCCGGTCGCCATTGCCGCGAGCCCGGCGAGAGTCATGCGTTGGGCGCCAAAGCGGTCGGCAATACGGCCAGCGGGCACACCGGTCAGAGCCGCGACAAATGGCCCGACCGACAAGACCAGTCCAACCAGAACCGCATCGAGCCCCAGCCCATGCGCGAGATAGAAGGGCCCGACCACGAGTGTCGCCATCATCACGGTCGCGACGAGCAGGCTCATGGCGAGGCTGCCACTGAGCACGGGGTCGCGGAACATCGCCAATCGAATCAACGGTGAGGTGACTCGAGCCTCGGCGCACACGAAGAGGCCGACGCCGACGCCCGCCGCCAACAGCAAGGCGATGTTGATCGGCCCGAAGCTGCCTCGCCCAAGGGTCATGGCCAGCGCATAAGCGGCGAGTGTCAACGCCAGCAGCAGTGTGCCCAGCGGGTCGAAGCCAGCACGATCGGTCTTGGGCTTCGGGCGATCGGCGGGCAAGTAGCGATGCGCGAGCACTAACGTCAGCAAGCCCAGCGGTACGCTGATGAGGAAGATCGCCTGCCAGCCAAACCCGCCAATCAGCAGGCCACCGAACGACGGCCCCATCGCGGTGCCAATCGCCGACATCGTCCCGAGCAAGCCCATGGCGCTGCCGGTTTTTGCCTTCGCGACCGTCTCGCCGACAAAGGCCATGGTCAGTGCCATCATGATTGCTGCACCGATTCCCTGCAGCGCCCGGGCGCCAATCAGCATCCAGAGCGTGGGCGCAAAGCCGCACAGGGCCGACGCCAGCGTGAACAAGCCGATGCCGGCCAAAAGCAGCCGCCGACGCCCAGTGATGTCACCGAGCCGACCGACACTGACAATCAGGGTGGTAATGGCCAGAAGGTAGGCGAGGACGATCCATTGCACGTGCTGGAAGGAGGCGTTGTACACCTGCGCCAGGGTCGGCAAACCCACATTGGCGATACTGGTGCCGAGCGAGGACAGCAGCATCGCCAGCGAAAGACTGGCCAGCGCCCACCGAACCGACGGCGTCTGTTGCGCAAGCTGTGCGACTGCACTGATGGATTTCATTGTGTCCCTCTTTTCTGGCCACTCCCGAAGCGGAGCTATCAGAAAGCTACGCCTCGGCCTAATATGGCGAAAGGCGCACCGTTTGCACTTGATACGTGCGTTCAACGCCATATCTCTCTGCCGCGGGGCGCTGCATGTCCACTCCCGATTTCAACTTGCTGATCACCCTTGATGTGCTGCTCGCCGAAGGCAGCGTGGCGCGCGCCGCCAAGCGCTTGCGGCTGAGCCCGTCGGCCATGAGCCGGGCACTGGCGCGATTGCGTGAAACCACCGGCGATCCGCTGTTGGTCAGGGCCGGGCGGGGTCTGGTGCCCACCCCGCGAGCGCTCGAACTGCGCGAGCGGGTCAGTCAGCTGGTGCAGGACGCAGAAGCGGTCCTTCGGCCTGCCGAGCAACCCGACCTCAAACAGCTGAGCCGCACGTTCACGCTGCGCACCAGTGAAGGCTTTGTCGAGAATTTTGGCGTGGACCTAATTGCCCGTGTCGCCGAGCAAGCCCCTGGTGTGCGGCTGCGCTTCATGCACAAACCCGATAAAGACAGCACGTCACTGCGCGATGGGACTGTCGATCTGGAAACGGGTGTGGTGGGGAAGACCACTGGGCCGGAGTTGCGTACCCAGGGCTTGTTCCGGGACCGTTTTGTTGGCGTCGTGCGAATGGGGCATCCGCTGAGCGAAGGCGAGATGACCCCCGCGCGTTATGCGGCAGGCAGCCACATCGGCGTCTCTCGGCGGGGGCTCGACAAGGGACCCATTGATGAAGCCCTTGAGCTCCTGGAACTGGAGCGGCACATAGCAACAATCGTTGCAGGCTTCTCCACTGCGCTGGCGCTCGCCCGGGTCACTGACCTGATCGCCAGCGTTCCCGAACGGCACACCGCCAACCTGCGCACCGGCATGCACAGCTTTGCACTGCCGTTGTCTCTGCCGGCGTTCACTGTCGCCATGCTCTGGCATCCGCGGCTGGATGCCGATCCTGTGCATCGCTGGTTGCGGGGTTGCCTTCGGGATGTTTGTGCTGACTAAGAAAGTTGTCAGTTTTTTGAACTAATGTTCATTATTGAAACAATAATGTTTCACTCGTGTAACTGCTGCATGACTATTCTGGTTCTATAAAGTGAGTAATTTTGGAATAAAAATACTTTGAACTTATTAATATGCAGGCGGTTACCGAAAGCTGTCGCAAATGGGAATTAACTGCTGATGCCATTAAATAGCGCAACGCTATCAATGGTGGCCATTAACTAGTAGTGAGTATAGTTGTAACGCTTGAGTTACTTAGTATGTTTAACCTGATGAAATATAAATGATTATTTTTTGTGGTAAGCAGGCGATTTGCTGAGCAGCAACGCAGCGAGCCAGTCGGGATCCAATTAAAGTTAATGGCGAAATATTGGCGGTCGATATGTCAAAAAATAACTTCATAATAATACTGACGTTTTTCTGCTGCGGTGCTAGTGTTTCTAACTCATCTTAACCGTACTTGTCTGTCTGCAGAGGCTGTGCGTCATGCCCACTCCAACTCCACGGATTGCGATACTGGGTAATAGAATTCCAAGCTTGGATCTTCCGGAGCTTGAGCACTTCGCCGATCTGGGCAGCTTGTTGGCTGCACCCGCCTTTGATGTCGTGCTGCTGGACCTGCCAGCGGTTTATGCCGGGCGGGTGCTTCGAAAATTGCGCGTCATTCCCCCTTATCGCTACAGCCTCATTTACTGCTGCCGTGATCAGAACGACTGGTGTGAAGCCTTGGGTGATGGCGCGTGCCCTGTCGATTCCAGCGAAACAAGAACCCTCTGGGGGGTGTGGCGAGAACGTTACAGGTTGTTCACACAGGGTTCTGCCCCCGAGCGTTTTGAAAGTCGGGTGCTTTCATGGTTGTGGTTGCGCGACAACGCCCACATCTATGCCCTTCGAGACCCGGAGGTGCCTCAGCATTATCGCTATCCGTTGCTGGACGCCTTGGCTGATAACGAGCAGGTCAACTCGTTTGTCTGGCTCAGTTTGATGGTGCAGCAGGACTGGCTGGAAGAGGGGATTCTGGTCGATCGCGTTCGCCTGTGTTCGGAGTGTGGCTCGGGCCGGCTCAATTACATTGATGTGTGTGCCGAATGTCAGGCCCTGGACATTTCACGGCAGCCGTCATTGCACTGCTTTACCTGTGGGCATGTAGGGCCACAGGAATCCTTTCTCAAGGACGGGGTGTTGTTGTGCCCCAACTGCTTGAACCGGTTGCGCCATATCGGCAGTGATTACGACCGCCCTATGGAGAACTATCGCTGTCGGTCATGTCAGGCGTTTTTTGTCGATGCCGAAGTGCAGGCGCGTTGCCTGGATTGCGGCCTGTCACACACGCCTGACAAGTTGCGAGTACGCGAGGTCAGAGATTTCCGCCTGGCCGAGGCCGGCCGTTTCCGCTGCCGCCAGGAGTTCAGCGATCAAACGGTCCATCACTTCGGTCGACTCAATCTGTTAGGTGGCAAGGATTTCTATGACCTGCTGACCTGGCAGATGCAGGTCGTACGCCGCTACCAGTCGCCTGCCTTCTCACTGCTCGGTCTGCGCTTCGTCAACCTGGCCGATACGTTGACTCGCCTGGGTGAACACCACGGCCATGCCTTCATCGATAGCGTGGCTGATCGATTGAAGGAAACCGTCAGGGATACAGACCGCTGCTCTCGAAGTACCGAAGAGTACTTCTGGATCATGCTTCCCCATACCGATGGCAACGGCCTGGAAACCGTCAAACAACGCTTGAGTCGGGTTGCCGAGTTGTTTTCAGCACCGGAGGTCAGCGACATTTCCTTGCGTGTCGTCAGCATCACGGCGCCCCAGGATCTGCTCGAACAGGAAGATGGTGAACTACTACTGGCCCGTCTGGCCAGTGAGTTGGCGTGACCGCCATGAGCCCTTTCCTGGAGCAACTCCTCAGCGCACTCAGCGGGCTCATGGGGCCGGATGGTTTGAGCCGGGTGTTTTTCATGCTTTTCCCTTTGTTTCTGATCTTTGAATTGCCCCTGATGATCATGGTGATGCTGGGTGTTTTGCGCTGGTTCGCACGTCGGCGCACCCGTGTACCGAGGATCAGTCTCTATCGGCCCAAGGTCTCTTGCATCATTACCTGCTACAGCGAAGGGATGGACGTTCAGACCACGCTGTTAAGCCTGTGCGAGCAAACGTACCCCGGCCACATCGAGATGATTCCGGTGGTGGACGGGGCCACGGTGAACCAGCCGACGCTCAGCGCCGTTCGCAGTTTCAACGTGGATCCGCAGTTATACCCCAGACGGCATTTGCGCCCGATCGCCAAATGGCAGAGGGGCGGGCGGGTGTCGTCGCTGAACGCCGGCCTGTCGCTTGCCAGCGGTGAAATCGTGATGGCGCTTGATGGTGATACGTCCTTCGACAACAACATGGTCAGCTCCATCGTGCGCCATTTCGAGGACCCGACGGTGCCTGCGGTTGCCGGTAGCCTGCGAGTGCGCAATGTCTGGGCTTCGTGGGTGACCGCGATGCAGGCGCTGGAATACCTGTTGTCCATCCACATGTCGAAAATCGGTCTGGCCGAATGGAACCTGGTCAATAACGTCTCGGGGGCCTTCGGGGCATTCCGCCGCAGCTTTCTGGTGAAAATCGGTGGCTGGAACACGCACACCGCGGAGGATCTGGACCTGACGTTGCGCATCAAGAGTTACTTCAAGCGACACGATTTGAGGATTCCCTTCGAGCCGGAAGCGATTGGACACACCGATGCACCGTCGACGCTCAGTCAGTTCCTGATGCAGCGCTTGCGCTGGGACGGCGACCTGTTTTTTCTGTACATCAGAAAGCACAACCACAACATCAACCCCAACTTGTTGGGCTGGCCGACCTTTCTGATGATCTTGCTCAGCGGCTTCTTTTTTCAGCTGGTGCTGCCGTTCCTCATCTTCAGCTACACCTTGCTGGCGTTATTTGTTCTGCCGGGAAAGACGCTGTTGTTTCTATTTGTACTGATCTATGCGCTGTACCTGACGATCACCGCGCTGTTGTTCGGCGCCATGTTGTTGATGGTGTCCGACCGACCAGCAAAGGACATGGTCCTGGGGTTGTTGGTGCCTTTCTTTCCGCTGTTCATGCTAATCCTGCGGTGCTGGAGCGCAGTGGCCATGCTCAACGAGATCTTTCGCCGGGGCCACGAAGAAAGCTCGATGGCACCGTGGTGGGTGCTTAAACGAGCCACGAGGTTTTGATTATGCGATCGATAGTTCTGCTGCTGACGCTGTCGTTGCCCCCCACGATACTGGCCGCACAACCCCTTTCGGCTCCGGCGGCGGGGGCGCCGTCGAGCCAATGGTCCCAGGCCAGTTATGTCTGGGACAGCGAAGCGTTGCTCGATCCCGATCAACGTAAGGCGGAGCTCGAGCAACTGCGTAAAGCCGGGATGGACAAGATCTACCTTGGCCTCAAGTCCTCCCAGTTGAAAGACCTTGCCACGACGCGCCAGCGGCTGGAGCAATTGCTGCAGGACGCGGCCGGCAAGGGGGTGCAAGTCAGTCTGTTGCTCGGCGATCCGGCCTGGATCGAGCCGCAGGAACGCCATCAGCTCACCGATTTACTGGCGAAGCTCAAAGGGCTTTCATTCACCAGCCTGCACCTGGACCTGGAACTCGAACAACTGGGCGTGCCGGTCCCGGATCAGCGCTTGAAGGACTTGCTCGATACCTTGCGCGCAGCCTCCGCAGCCAGCCCATGGCCGGTAGAAATCTCCAGCCATCATCGTTGGTTTGCTGAGGCAAAACCCGGGAAAACCTGTCTGCCGTGTGCGCTTCCCGAGGCGGGCGTGCGTCAGGTCAGCCTGATGATCTACACCCGTAACCCGAAAAACAGCGCACGAATGGCAGAGCAGATCGCCCAACGCTGGCCCGATCTGCAGTTTCGCCTGGCGCAAAGCACGGAGCCGCAACTGGATGCCACTGAATCCTGGGCCGGCGCGTCGACTGAGCAGTTGCAGCACCAGACCAGTGTCTGGCGCGAACAGCTGCAACCACGGGGAATTGCCGGCATTGACTGGCAAGCCTGGCGAGACTTTCCAAAACGGTGAGCCGTCATGAAAATTCGATTCGATAGTCGCAAAGAACTGAACCCCACCCAGGAACAGGGTTTGACTGTGCTCTACGCGCCGGGCAAACGCATGGCGTTTCGCGTGCGTTGGTATTTGATCCTGTTCCTGGTCGCGAGCCCCTTGATCTGGCTGGGAGGGAAGCTGGCTTACGGCATGTTGATGATCGACGCACCGGCGCAATTGCGCCTGCCGATACTTGAGGTGCGCGCGCGGGATGCCGGTCGGGTCGATCAGCTGTTCGTCATGGCCGGGGAGCAGGTCCAGATCGATCAACCGTTGGTCAGTCTCGACAATCCCGAATGGCGTGCGCGGCTATTGCAGCTCGCCGCGATGCCGACCAAAG
This sequence comes from Pseudomonas sp. NPDC098740, assembly GCF_044760065.1. Classification (NCBI taxonomy): domain Bacteria; kingdom Pseudomonadati; phylum Pseudomonadota; class Gammaproteobacteria; order Pseudomonadales; family Pseudomonadaceae; genus Pseudomonas; species Pseudomonas sp. NPDC098740. The sequence goes on from NZ_JBIWAM010000001.1 coordinate 372,475, forward strand.
CGGTGCCCACCACCAACACCAAACTGGACACGAGGGAGCGTCAGTTGCTCAGGACCCGAGTGAGCAGGACGGAGGAACGCGTGCAGGTGCTTGAGGACCTCGTTTTATCAGGCGCCGTCTCTCGTGGAGAAGTGCTGGCAGCCCAGTCTGAACTCGACGCTTTTAAAGCGGACCTGTTGGCGTTCGAGCGCCGCGAGCAACTGGCTCGTCAGTCACCGTTGAGCGTTGAGCGCGAGATTATTCAACAGACCGCCGAAAAACAGTGGTTGAAAACGCGCCTCGCCGCATTGTCGGTCAAGGCTACGCAGAGCGGTCGAATTGCGGAGGTGTTGGTCACGCCCGGCGAAAACGTCGGTGCGGGTACGTTGTTGATGCGCCTTGAGCGGCTGGAAGAGCCCCTGCTGTGGATTTATCTGGAACCGCTGAATATCAGCTACGCCGCGATCGGCCAGCCGCTGCGCGTTCGCATGCCCGATGGCGAGTGGTTGGCGGCCCATGTTGTCCAGGCCGTCGACAGCGCCGGTCGCACGCCGACGGTGTTGCGTGGGCCGTTCGCTACCAGCGAGATGGGCCTGCAGGTCGCTGCCCGGTTTGATCGCCCTCTGTCGCCGCGCTGGAGAATCGATCAACTGCCGTTGAATGTGCGCTTTCCCACCGACTGGCAACAAATGCTTAGTGACAGCCGTGAACTCATCGAGCAATTAGGCGACTTCATTGCAATGGACCGAACACCCACCACCGCACCGGGGAGTAAATAAATCATGACTGCTGATCGAATTCTAGTGACGGGCGGTGCCGGTTTCATCGGTTCGCACCTGGTCGAAGCACTGCTTGAAAGCGGTTATAGCGTTCGGGTACTGGACGATCTTTCCAGTGGAAAATTGTCGAATTTGCCGATTGATCGCTGCCATTTGACCCTGGTGGTGGGGGATGTCGCCGACGCGCCGACGGTGGAGCGGGCGATGAAAGACTGTAGCGCGGTGGTGCATCTGGCGGCGGTGGCCTCGGTGCAGGCGTCGGTCGATGACCCGGTCGCGACTCACCAAAGCAATTTCGTCGGTACGCTGAATATCTGCGAAGCCATGCGTCAGGCAGGCGTAAGACGAGTGGTTTACGCGTCCAGTGCGGCGATCTATGGCAACAATGGCGAGGGCATGGCGATTACCGAGGACACGCCCAAGAATCCGCTGACCCCGTATGCCGCCGACAAACTGGCCAGCGAACATTTCCTTGATTTCTATCGCCGCCAGCATGGTCTTGAACCGGTCATTCTGCGGTTTTTCAATATTTACGGACCGCGTCAGGACCCTTCATCGCCTTATTCCGGTGTCATCAGCATTTTCAGCGAGAGGGCGCAAAAAAAACTCCCCATCACGGTTTACGGTGATGGGGAGCAAACAAGGGATTTTGTTTACGTCAATGACCTCGTAAAGGTCCTGGTACAGGCGGTCGGTGAGTCAGAGCCGATTATCGAGCCGGTCAATGTCGGGTTTAACCGATCCACCAGCGTTAACGATCTGGCAGCGGCATTGAGCGAACTCCTGGGGCGACCCCTGACGTTGAACTACGACGCGCCACGTTCCGGTGACATCAAACATTCGCGCGCCGACAACAGTCGCCTGCTTGAGCGTTTTTCCTTGAACTCACCGACCTGTTTTACCGAGGGTCTGGGTCAACTGCTCAGAAGTATTGATTCCGGGGGGCGGTAGCGGCGAGCTCAGTCGTCAGCAGGTGATCCTCCAGCACATCGCTCAGGAACCGGAACTGATCATTGAGCCCGATCACTTCATTGTTGAAATGATTGGCGGCGGACGGCATCAGCAGCGCCTCGAAGTTTTTGTCGAACACCAGTTCGAACGTTTTGCGGGAAACGAATGACTGGGAATAGTAGTTGTTGCCGAACACCGCAAAGCTCACGGCCAGGGTCACGGAGTGAATCATGACGTGCGCTCCTCGGACAGGACGTACCAGGAAAAAACGCTCAGTGTGACGGCCGTCAGGGCCAGGCAGGTCAGGAGATGGATAATCATGATTCGCCCCTCCGATGCGGGGTTTTGCGTTGGGTTAAGGCTGATCCTACGCTGACGGTTTTTGAGCGGAAGGGCATTCGCGGCGATGGTGAATATCGACATAAGTGATGGTGGGATCATTGCTGACTGTTCCGGCCCCGGTGTGGTCAGCCACCTATACTCAGGCATATAGCCCTTGATCTGATTTCAACCCGAGAGAACCGCGATCTTGAACGTGCGTTCGCTTATCGTCGCCGTGTTGGTGGTACTGACGGGATGCGTCACGCCTGCGCCTGCGCCGGTGGAAGTGGTGCCGGTGGTTGTTTCCCAAAGCACCTGGCAGATGGTGGACCGGGAGATTGTCGCGGCGTCGCAATCGGCCACCGAGCAAACCAAAATCTACGCGCGCGGTGCCATGGATTACTGGCGAACGCGGGTCTATCAATTGACCGAAGAGAACTTCATTCCCTGGTTCAGCAGTTACTGGACCCAGGAATGGCTGTCGATGAAGGTCAGCTGGTACACGCTCAGCGCCAAGGGCGAGCAGGATGCCTCGGCCAAGCGCCTGGCGGCCTATCTGCTGGAGCAATACCAACAGCGTGTGCTGGCACCGGTCGCGGTGGAGATCGATCCCGACGCGATTCTCGGCCTGGCAACGGCGTTCTACGTGGACATTCTTCAGGAAGAACTGCAGAAAACCTCCCAGCGCCACGGTGTGCCAATGGCTCAGCTCAACGGGCGGATCCAGAAAATCCCCGCCATCGCCCTGGGGCCGCCGCCTGCCCGCGACGCCTCGCTCTATCAGGTCGTGCACACCCAGCCTCTGAATACGTTGCCGGCCTATGCGGCGCTGATCGAGAAAATCCACAAGGCAGGTGGCGACAAGGGCGTTGATTCGACAGACACCGCCATGGCGCCGGTGGCCAAGCGCGCCAGCCAACGGATGGAAGCCGAAATGGTCCCGCGAGGTGCGGCCAGTGCAGTAGCCGCTGCAGCAGGAAAATTGGCCGGGGGCTTGATTTCCGTGGGTGTGGCGGGGATTCGCGCGATTATCCAGGCCAATGATCGGCCTGACAGCGAGGCATTGATTCGCAGCAGTCTGGGTAACACGTTCGACAAGGCCTGGTTGAAGCTGGTGCAAAACCCGACCACCGGCGTGATGGCCGGTACGTTGTATATGGCGGCGCAGATCGAGGGCAATCTGGCGGGGAGCGCCGAAGTACCGTCGGTCAGTTCGGGCAGCGGATCTGTCGATTGGGGGCCGACGGAATCGACTAACCATCAGATCACCCCATAACCCAAGGAGAATGACCATGTCCTACGTTGATGGCTTCATCGCAGCCGTACCCACCGCCAACCGCGAAAAATTCAAGAAGCACGCCGAAACCGCCGCTGTCATTTTCAAGGAAAGCGGTGCCCTCAGCGTCGCCGAATGCTGGGGCGACGACGTCCCTGACGGCAAAGTGACCTCGTTTCCGATGGCGGTAAAACTCAAGGAAGACGAAACCGTGGTGTTTTCCTGGATCGTCTGGCCGGACAAGGCTACCCGCGATGCAGGCATGGAAAAACTCATGACCGATCCGCGCATGCAGCCAGACGTCAACCCGATGCCGTTCGATGGCCAGAGGCTGATCTTTGGCGGGTTCGAAATGATCGTAAAAGCCTGAAACAAACGACAGGATCACTCCGGCGTCGGGGTGGTCCTGCAACTCTTGCGATTACGAATCTCGCTGTCCGTCGGCCGCTCTTTGATGAACTCGAAGCGCGGCTCACCTTCGTTGTAATGAACCAGCCAGCCCCATTCCAGCTCGGACTCATCCTGACCGGGTTTCGGTGGCACGGCCCACCATGGTTCCTTGCTGATGATCTCCCGCATGGCCCCCTCCAGTTGAATCGTTTGCATGAACTATAACTTGGATGTCAGGAGGTGCCAGATATGAGCGACGAATCCCATGAGCCGTTAAAACGACTGTTTTTTGCCCTGAACTGCACACCCGAGCAACGTCGGGCCATTGCCCAATGGCGCAGCGCACTTGAACTCAGGAGCGGACGCCCGGTACCGGTGGAGAACTTTCATCTGACGTTGATGTTTTTGGGCGCTGTCGAGGTGGCGCAAATCGCCGATATCTGTTCGGCTGCTGCCAATATTCGAACGCCGGGTGTGCCTTTGAAGGTTGCGCTTGATCGGCTGGATGTCTGGCGCAGGGCAGGGGTGTTGGTGCTCGCGCCAGAGCAGGCATCGCCGGAGTTGCTTCGGCTGGTGTATGCGCTTGAGCAGGCGATGCTGCCGTTCGGGTTTGAGGATTCGCCGAAGGCGTTTCGGCCGCACCTGACGCTGATGCGTGATTACCGAGTGCCGGTGCCAGAGTCCGCGACGCCGCCCGAGTTCTATCTGCGGGCCGATCACTTCACCTTGTTCGAATCCCATAAGGGCCGCTACCGAGCGCTGGCCGAGTGGCCGCTCGCTCCATCATAAAAAAAGGCGCCCGAGGAGGGCGCCCAAATTCACCTTAACCGAGGAAGCCAGGTGAGGCCGTTCTACAGATAGGAGTGCAGCGGTGGTAAGGCGCTGCGTGAACGGAAAACAGAATTCAGGGTGTCCACAACCCCCTGTAGGAGCTGTCGAGTTCAACGAGGCTGCGATCTTTGGATCTTGATCCGGAAAAAACAAGATCAAAAGATCGCAGCCTCGTTGCACTCGACAGCTCCTACAGAAGCGGATTTTCGTGGTTACTTGCCGAGCTTCACTCGCGTCCACCCGCGGGTCATCACCCGCTGAACACCAATCGGCATGTCCGGAATCGCATACAACGTCGCCATCACAGCCTGCGACGGATACGACCCCGGATCATCCCGAATCGCTTCATCCACCAAAGGTGTAGCCGCCGCGTTGGCGTTGCTATAGCCGATGTTGTTGGTGATCTCGGCGATGATGTCCGGGCGCATCAGGAAGTTCATGAACAGGTAAGCGTTCTCGACGTTCGCTGCGTCCCGAGGGATCGCGACCATGTCGTAGAAACTGCCCGCGCCTTCCTTGGGAATGCTGTAATCGACCTTCACCTTATCGCCAGCTTCTTGGGCGCGCGCCTTGGCTTGCAGCACATCGCCGGAGTAACCGACCGCCACGCAGATGTTGCCGTTGGCCAGGTCCGAGATGTATTTCGACGAATGGAAGTACGCCACCGAAGGACGAATCTTCATGAACAGCGCTTCAGCTTCGGCGATCTGATCCTTGTTCTGCGAGTTCACCGGGTAACCCAGATAGTGCAGGGCGGCCGGGAGCATCTCGGTCGGCGAATCAAGGAAACTGATGCCGCACGCTTTCAGCTTCGCGGCGTTTTCCGGTTTGAACAGCAAGTCCCAGGAGTTGGTCGGCGCATTGCTGCCGAGCACTTCCTTGACCTTCTCCGGGTTGAAGCCGATGCCAATCGAGCCCCACATGTACGGGAAGGCGTGGCCGTTATCCGGGTCGCTGGCGGCAGCATTTTTCAGCAGGACCGGGTTGAGGTTTTTCCAGTTCGGCAGCTTCGACTTATCCAGTTCCTGATAGACGCCAGCCTTGATCTGCTTGGCCAGGAAACTGTTGGACGGCACGACGATGTCGTAGCCGGATTTGCCGGCGAGCAGCCGTGCCTCCAGGGTTTCATTGCTGTCGAACACATCGTAGGTCACGCGGATGCCGGTCTCGTCTTCGAACTTTTTGACGGTGTCCGGGGCGATGTAATCCGACCAGTTGTAGACGCGCAGTACCTTGTCATTGGCCTGGGCGCCGGTGGCAATCGCGCCCAATAAGGACAGTGTCAGCAGAGTCCTGCCAAACATTTTCATCGGTACAACTCCATTCTTTTTTTATTCAATACGCAAAGCTGTGAAACGCGACGGCACTAGGCCGTCGCTTCTACCATTTGCTTTTTAGGTTGCTGCCAGGATTCGCTGGCGGTCTGGTCCATCGCTTCCTGGATCGCACGTTTGCGGGTGGCTTCGGCGCGGCGGCTGAAGTACCAGACCATGAAGGTCACGATCGATACGGCGAGCAGAATCAGGCTGGCCACGGCATTGATCTCAGGCTTCACGCCCAGACGCACCGCCGAGAACACTTCCATCGGCAGGGTCGTGGAACCCGGGCCGGACACGAAACTCGCCAACACCAGGTCATCTAGCGACAGGGCAAACGACATCATGCCGCCGGCCGCCAGTGACGGCGCGATCATCGGAATGGTGATCAGGAAAAACACCTTGAACGGCTTCGCCCCGAGGTCCATGGCCGCTTCTTCGATGGACAGGTCCAGCTCACGCAAGCGCGCCGAAACCACCACCGCCACATACGCCGCACAGAAGGTGGTGTGGGCGATCCAGATGGTGACGATGCCACGTTCCTGCGGCCAGCCAATCAACTGCGCCATCGCCACGAACAGCAGTAACAGCGAAAGACCGGTGATCACTTCCGGCATCACCAGCGGCGCCGTCACCAAACCACCGAACAATGTGCGGCCCTTGAAGCGCGTGACGCGAGTCAGCACAAACGCCGCCAACGTCCCCAGCGCCACCGCAGCAATCGCGGTGTAGCAGGCGATTTCCAGCGAACGCACCACCGAACCCATCAGTTGCGAGTTATCGAGCAGGCCGGCGTACCACTTGAACGACCAGCCGCCCCATACGGTTACCAGTTTCGAGGCATTGAACGAGTAGATCACCAGAATCAACATCGGCAGGTAGATAAACGACAGACCGAAAATCAGCATGAACTTTGAAAATCCGAAGCGTTTCATCCCCGTGCCTCCATCTCTTTGGCCTGACTGCGGTTGAACAGCAGAATTGGCACAATCAGGATCAACAGCATCACCACCGCCAGGGCAGACGCCACCGGCCAGTCGCGGTTATTGAAGAACTCTTGCCACAGCACGCGACCGATCATCAGGGTCTCCGGGCCGCCCAGCAGTTCCGGAATCACGAACTCACCGACAACCGGAATGAACACCAGCATGCAGCCGGCGATGATCCCGTTCTTGGCCAACGGCACGGTGATTTTCCAGAAGTTGTTGAAGTTGCTCGAACCCAGGTCCGAACCCGCTTCCAGAAGGCTTTGATCGTGCTTGACCAGGTTGGCGTACAGCGGCAGCACCATGAATGGCAGATACGCATACACCACGCCGATATACACAGCGGTGTTGGTGTTGAGAATCTCGATCGGGTGCGACGTCAGCCCGGTCCACATCAGGAAGCCGTTGAGCAAACCGTTGTTGCTGAGAATGCCCATCCACGCGTAGACGCGGATCAGGATCGCCGTCCAGGTCGGCATCATGATCAGCAGCAGCAAAACGTTTTGCGATTCCTTGCTGGCCTTGGTGATGGCGTAGGCCATCGGAAAACCGATCACCAGGCACATCAGCGTGCTGAAGAAGGCGACCTTCAACGAGCCAAAGTAGGCCGAGATGTACAGCTCATCCTGGGTCAGCAAACTGTAGTTGCCGAGGTTCAGCAGCAGCTGAAATTTCTGCTCGGCGAAGGTGTAGATCTCCGAGTAAGGCGGAATGGCCAGGGCCGCTTCCGAGAAGCTGATCTTCATCACCAGGAAGAATGGCAACATGAAGAACAGGAACAGCCACAGGAAAGGAACCCCGATGACGAGCTTTCGACCACTCGGCATCAGCCGCATAAACTGCTGATTGAGTGTTTTCATGAGCGCAGTACCACGCCGCTGTCGTCTTCCCACCACACGTAGACTTGATCGTCCCAGGTCGGTCGCGCGCCACGGCGTTCGGCATTGGCCATTAACGACTGCACAACCTTGCCGCCAGGCAGTTCCACGTAAAACACCGAGTGGCCGCCGAGGTAGGCGATGTCATGCACCTTGCCACTGGACCAGTTGTAGCGGGTCTCGGGTTTGGTGGTACTGACCAGCAGTTTTTCCGGGCGGATGGCGTAGGTGATCGACTTGTCTTGCACCGACGTACTCACGCCGTGGCCGACGTAAATCTTCTGCTCCAGGTCCGGGCTGTGAATGATCGCGTGCCCCTCAAGGTCTTCCACAACCGTGCCGTCGAAGGCGTTCACGTTGCCGATGAATTCGCAGACCATGCGGCTGACCGGCGCCTCATAAATGTCCACCGGGCTGCCGATCTGCGCGATCCAGCCGAGGTGCATGATCGCGATGCGTTGGGCCATGGTCATGGCCTCTTCCTGATCGTGGGTCACCATCACGCAGGTCACGCCGACCCGCTCGATGATCTCCACCAGCTCCAGTTGCATCTGCGAACGCAGCTTCTTATCCAGCGCGCCCATCGGTTCGTCGAGCAGCAACAGCTTCGGACGCTTGGCCAGGGAGCGAGCCAATGCCACACGCTGACGCTGACCGCCGGACAGTTGATGCGGTTTGCGCTTGGCATATTGGGTCATGTGCACCAGTCGCAGCATCTCTTCAACGCGGGCGTCGATTTCGCTGGCGGACAGACGATCCTGCTTCAGGCCGAAGGCGATGTTCTGCGCCACCGTCATGTGCGGGAACAGCGCGTAGGACTGGAACATCATGTTGATCGGCCGTTCGTACGGCGGCATGTCGGTGATGTCGACACCGTCGAGCAGAATCCGCCCTTCGGTCGGGCGCTCGAAACCTGCGAGCATGCGCAGCAGGGTCGATTTACCGGAGCCGGAACCGCCGAGCAGGGCGAAGATTTCCCCTTGATGGATCTCAAGCGAGACATCGTCCACCGCGGTGGTTTCGTCGAATTTCTTGGTGACGCGGTCGACTTTCACCAGCACCTTTTTCGGTGACTGGTGACCTTCAAGAGCCTTCCTGTAGATGCTGGAGGCGTTTGCCATGTGAAACTCCCAACAGGTTTCAGTCGTCGGGCCAACGCGGCCTGACTTAATAGTTGATTGCAAGCTCAAGTCGGTGAGGCCAGTCCGTCATATCGCTGATCCCCTGTGGGAGCGAGCTTGCTCGCGATGGCGGTGTGTCAGTCGACATCAATGTTGACTGGGCCGCCCTCATCGCGAGCAAGCTCGCTCCCACAGGGATTTGCGTTTGACTTTCTGGCCCGCACTGAGTGGGCTTATTCGGCGCCGCCGTCCTGGCTGCCTGGTGGTACTTGTTGTTATCGCGTTTGTTGTTGTCGTGAGGGACTGGCGCGCAAAGGCACGCCCGCCTGACTCACGGGGGCAGTAAATGGATCAATCATGTTTGGAGTCAGCCCTTGTTACGTAGCGCCGCCCGTCGCCGGCATGCATCACCGAACGCCTGGAAAATACTCAAGTAGGGCGGATTCGAAAGCACCTGCCATTCCGGGTGCCACTGCACACCGACGGCGAAGGTCGGGCTGTGTTCCACCGAGATCGCTTCGATCAGGCCATCCGGTGCGACGGCTTCCGCACGCAGGCCGGGCGCCAGTCGGTCGATGCCCTGGCTGTGAATCGAATTGACCTGGAACACCTGCGGCAAATCCAGCGCCTCGAACACACCGCCCGGTTGCACGTTGACCGCATGCGCCGGTGCGTATTGCACGGCCAGGTCCGGATGATTCGCTTCCCGGTGATCAAGCATGCCGGGGAGTTCGTGGACCTTCTGATGCAGGCTGCCACCGAACGCCACGTTCATTTCCTGGAAGCCCCGGCAGATGCCAAGTACCGGAACGCCCGCCGCAATGGCCGCACGCAATAAGGGAAGGGTCGTGGCGTCCCGTTGCGGATCGTGATCCGTGCCGGGGGCGCTGTCGGGGCCTTGATAGTGGAAAGGTTCCACATTCGAGGGTGAGCCGGTCAGCAGCAGACCGTCGAGCTGCGCGAGCAGGTCATCGATTTCGGTCAGATCGCCTAAAGAAGGAATGACGACCGGCAGCCCCAAAGCCGCGACGCTGACAGCACGCAAGTACTTGTCGCCGCTGACATGGTAGGGGTGCAGGCCAATCTGTTTGACGCATGCAGTAACGCCGATCAATGGCTTGAGTGCCATTTTTATCACCTCGAAGTTTCACACTTGAACGAGCTTTTCCGGAGCTTAGCCTTGTTGATTTTAATTAACAACTCTCATGTAAAAAATTCTAAACGCCACACGTCCGATCTTCAGGATTTACACGGTGCGCAAGACTGATTTGGCACTCTCGTGCCCAAGAAAGGCCAGAAAATAAAGGTTGAGAGGTCAGGTGTTCGCTATTGACTTCACTTTGCCGTTCGGGTTGACTGGGCTCGCAACAAGGTAGTGAACATAATAATTAACAGCTAATAGGTGCATCATGTCGGTCCCTCTGCGTACCGTTCAACTCAACGAAGCAAACGCATTCCTTAAGAAATATCCTGAGGTTTTGTACGTCGACCTTCTGATTGCGGATATGAACGGTGTGGTGCGCGGCAAGCGCATCGAGCGCACCAGTCTTCATAAGGTTTACGAAAAAGGCATTAACCTCCCGGCGTCGCTGTTTGCTCTGGACATCAACGGTTCTACGGTAGAAAGCACCGGCCTGGGTCTGGACATCGGTGACTCAGACCGAATCTGCTTCCCCATCCCTGATACGCTCAGCATCGAGCCCTGGCAGAAGCGCCCGACCGCGCAACTGTTAATGACCATGCACGAACTCGAAGGCCAGCCGTTCTTCGCCGACCCTCGCGAAGTGTTGCGTCAGGTCGTGAGCAAGTTCGATGACATGGGCCTGACCATCTGCGCCGCGTTCGAACTCGAGTTCTATCTGATCGACCAGGACAACGTGAACGGTCGTCCGCAATCGCCACGTTCGCCGGTCTCCGGCAAACGTCCGATGTCGACTCAGGTCTACCTGATCGACGACCTGGACGAATACGTCGATTGCCTGCAAGACATCCTCGAAGGCGCGAAAGAGCAGGGCATTCCTGCCGACGCCATCGTCAAGGAAAGCGCCCCGGCGCAGTTCGAAGTGAACCTGCATCACGTCAATGACCCGATCAAGGCCTGCGACTACGCGGTGTTGCTCAAGCGTCTGGTGAAGAACATCGCCTACGACCACGAGATGGACACCACGTTTATGGCCAAGCCGTATCCGGGCCAGGCGGGCAATGGTTTGCACGTGCACATTTCGATTCTCGACAAAGAAGGCAACAACATCTTTGCCAGCGAGGATCCCGAGCAGAACGCCGCACTGCGTCACGCGATCGGCGGTGTGCTCGAGACCCTGCCGGCGCAGATGGCGTTCCTGTGTCCGAACGTCAACTCGTATCGTCGTTTCGGCGCGCAGTTCTACGTACCGAACTCGCCGAGCTGGGGCATCGACAACCGTACCGTGGCGGTACGTGTGCCGACCGGTTCGCCGGACTCCGTGCGCATCGAACACCGCGTAGCGGGCGCCGACGCCAACCCGTATCTGCTGATGGCGTCGGTCCTGGCTGGTATTCACCACGGCCTGACCAACGAAATCGAGCCGGGCGCACCGGTTGAAGGCAACAGCTACGAGCAGAACGAGCAGAGCCTGCCGAACAACCTGCGTGATGCACTGCGCGAACTGGACGACAGCGAAGTCATGGCCCGTTACATCGACCCGATGTACATCGACGTGTTCGTGGCGTGCAAGGAAAGCGAGCTGGCCGAGTTCGAAAACTCCATCTCGGACCTTGAGTACAACTGGTACTTGCACACCGTCTGATGGGCAGTTGCCCGCCAAATGGAGATACGACACATCTTTGATGGCGGGTAAATACCTCTGTAGGAGCTGCCGAAGGCTGCGATCTTTTGACTTTGTTTTTTAAGATCAAGATCAAAAGATCGCAGCCATCGGCAGCTCCTACAGGGCGCCAGGCAAACGATCACTTATTCCTCTGCGTCGAGTCACAACCATGACAAACACTCGCAGCGACTGGGAGCAACGCTTCCAGTCCTTGACACTCGAAGGCCGCGCGTTCATCGACGGCCAATACTGCCCGGCACTCAGCGGCGACACCTTTGAATGCATGAGCCCGGTCGACGGCCGTTTCCTGGCCAACGTCGCCAGCACCGACGAGGCCGACGCCAATGCGGCAGTCGCCGTTGCACGCCGTACCTTCGAATCCGGTATCTGGGCGCGGTTGGCACCCGCAGAACGCAAGCGCATTTTGATTCGCTTCGCCGACCTGATCCTGGCCAACCAGGAAGAACTCGCCCTGCTCGAAACCCTCGACATGGGCAAGCCGATTAACGATTCCATGAACATCGACATTCCAGCGACCGCCAACGCGATCCGCTGGAGCGCCGAGGCCATCGACAAGATCTACGACGAAGTTGCCGCCACGCCCCACGACCAACTCGGCCTCATCACCCGCGAACCAGCTGGTGTTGTCGCCGCCATCGTGCCGTGGAACTTCCCGCTGATCATGGCCAGCTGGAAGTTCGCCCCAGCCCTTGCGGCCGGCAACTCGTTCATCCTCAAGCCTTCGGAAAAGTCGCCACTGACCGCGATTCGCATCGCGCAACTGGCGCTGGATGCCGGCATCCCGAAAGGCGTGTTCAACGTCCTGCCGGGCTACGGTCACACTGTCGGCAAGGCACTGGCGTTGCACATGGACGTCGACGTGCTGGCCTTCACCGGCTCGACCGCGATTGCCAAGCAACTGCTGATCTACGCCGGGCAAAGCAACATGAAACGCGTCTGGCTCGAAGCAGGGGGGAAGAGCCCGAACGTGGTGTTCGCCGACGCGCCGGATTTGCGCGCGGCAGCACAAGCGGCGGCCGGTGCGATTGCCTTCAACCAGGGCGAAGTCTGCACCGCCGGTTCACGCTTGCTGGTAGAGCGTTCGATCCGCGAGCAGTTCATTCCGCTGCTGGTGGAAGCCCTGCAAGCCTGGAAACCGGGGCACGCTTTGGACCCGGAAACCACCGTCGGCGCGGTCGTCGATCAGCGTCAACTGGACAACGTGCTGCGCTACATCCAGGTCGGCAAAGACCAGGGCGCGCAACTGATCGCCGGCGGCAGCCGCACCCTCGAAGCCACCGGTGGCCTGTACGTGGAACCGGCGATTTTCGACGGCGTGACCAACGCCATGACCATCGCCCGGGAAGAAATCTTCGGCCCGGTGCTGTCGCTGATCACCTTCGACACCGAGGAAGAAGCGCTGGCCATCGCCAATGACAGCATCTTCGGCCTGGCCGCAGGCGTGTGGACCAGCAACCTGAGCAAGGCCCACACCTTCGCGCGCGGCTTGCGCGCCGGCAGCGTCTGGGTCAACCAGTACGACGGCGGCGACATGACCGCGCCGTTCGGCGGGTACAAGCAGTCGGGTAACGGTCGGGACAAATCGCTGCACGCGTTCGACAAATACACCGAACTCAAAGCGACCTGGATCAAGCTCTAATACCTATAAAAAACGACGGTCACCGGCACGCTGCCGGCGACCCTCGGAGAAACCTATGAAACAAGCACATGTAAATAGCTACTACGCCGCCACCCGCAACTTCACCGGCGACTTCCCGGTACTCGAACAAGCGGTCGACTGCGACGTCTGCATCATTGGCGCCGGCTACACCGGTTTGTCCTCGGCCCTGTTCCTCGCCGAAGCCGGCTACAGTGTCACCGTGCTCGAAGCCGCCAAAGTCGGTTTCGGCGCCAGCGGCCGCAACGGCGGCCAACTGGTTAACTCCTACAGTCGCGACGTCGATGTCATTGAAGAACGCTACGGCGACAAAACCGCAGAAGTGCTCGGCAGCATGATCTTCGAAGGCGCCGACATCATTCGTCAGCGCATACAACACTACGACATCCAGTGCGACTACCGTCCGGGTGGCATCTTCGCCGCGCTGAACAAGAAGCAGCTCAAAGGCCTGGCCGAGCAGAAAAGCAGTTGGGAACGCTACGGCAACAAAAACCTGAAAATGCTCGACGCGGCGGACATCAAGCGGGAAGTGGGTTGCGACAACTACGTCGGCGGCCTGCTCGACATGCAGGGCGGCCACATCCACCCGCTGAACCTGGCCCTCGGCGAAGCCTCGGCCATCATCGGCCTGGGCGGCAAAATCTACGAACAATCGGCCGCAGTGGAAATCACCTACGGCGAACCGATCACCGTACGCACCGCCAAAGGCGTGGTCCGCGCCAAGTACCTGCTGATCGCTGGCAACGCCTATTTGCCGCAAGACCTCGACAACCGCGTCACGCGCAAAAGCATGCCGTGCGGCTCGCAAATCGTCGTCACCGAACCGTTGTCCGAAAAGGTTGCGCGCTGCCTGATCAAAAACAACTACTGCGTCGAAGACTGCAACTACCTGCTGGACTACTACCGCCTCACCGCCGACAACCGCCTGCTGTACGGCGGCGGCGTGGTCTACGGCGCCCGTGAACCGGACGACATCGAGCAACTGATCAAGCCGAAAATCCTCAAGACCTTCCCGCAACTGAAGGACGTGAAGATCGACTACCGCTGGACCGGCAACTTCCTGCTGACCATGTCACGCATGCCACAATTCGGCCGCATCGAGAAAAACGCCTACTACATGCAAGGCTACAGCGGCCACGGCGTCACCTGCTCGCACCTGGCCGGCAAACTGATCTCGGAAATGATCCGCGGCGACGCCGAACGCTTCGACGCCTTCGCCTCGCTACCGCACATGCCCATGATCGGCGGCCGCACCTTCCAGGCCCCACTCACCGCCATGGGCGCCGCGTACTACGCGCTGCGTGACCGGTTCGGTATCTAAGCGACACAATCCCTGTGGGAGCGGCGGTGCGACGATTCGACTTGCCCGCGAAGGCGGCTTAACATCCAACAATGATGTAGCTGACACACCGCCTTCGCGAGCAAGCCCGCTCCCACAGAGACCCATGGCATACACAAAATCTGTGACCAACCAGAACCAAACTGTGGGAGCGAGCTTGCTCGCCATGAGGCCATACCAGTCACTATCAATCCCAACTGACACACAGTAATCGCACCTACACTTTTCACGACCAAACCACCCCGACTTCAGGACAAAACAACCTTTTTACCCACCCATCCATCGAACCTGCTGAGCAACACAACCAAACGTGATTTAATACCCGCCTTTCAAATTTCCGGGACAGGGAAGCGGTATCTTCGCGGCCAAAAGTCGCCCGCCATCCACCCCCATAACCCTTAAGTATTCCTCGCATAAGGCTGTCATGGACACGGGCTCACGACTCAAATTAGTACGCGAAAGCTACAAACTCTCCCAGCGCGAGCTGGCCCGGCGTAGCGGCGTCACCAATGCCACCATCTCCCTGATCGAACAAAATCGCGTCAGTCCCTCCGTCAGCTCCCTCAAAAAACTGCTCGAAGGCATCCCCATGTCTTTGGCGGACTTCTTTACCTTTGATCAGCCGCCGCGTGAGCATCAATACGTGTTTCGCGCCAATGAACAGCCGGATCTCGGGCGTCATGGATTGCGGTTGTTGCTGATTGGCGCATCGGTGCCGAGCCGGCAGATGCGGTTGTTGCGTGAGCAATACGCGCCAGGGGCGAGTTCGGGGGAAGAGCCGATTGTGCACTCGGAAGGGGAGGAGTGTGGGCTCGTTACGCGGGGGACAGTTGAGTTGACGGTTGATGGGCAGATTAGTGTTTTGAATGCTGGGGATGGGTATTACTTTCCGACGACGTTGCCGCATCGGTTTCGGAATATTGGGGCGGATGAGGCAGAAATTATTAGTGCGAATACGCCGGCGAATTTTTAGGGATGAACCTTTAGCCGATGCTCAAGGCCGCATAGAACCGGGTCACAAAGAAAAAAACCGCAGAGATGCGGTTTTTTATATCCGTAAGCCTAGTTACAGAACCACACTTGGCTGTGATCGCGTTTCAGTTTTATAACTCTGTATTGCGTTAATTATTTGCTGTTCGGAAGGAATGGCGTTGCCAATTTTTATTGCCTTAACTGGAATCCCGTATGCTTCTGCAGTTTTAATCTCCCATTGAACCCATTGAGACTGTTTGGTTGATTTTGTTTCTAGGAGTAGCAGCAAGTTTGAGCTTTTTAATTCTGCTTCTACGCGAGCCTGTCTGTATTTAGAATTGTTATGAATTAGGTCAATAAAAGGCTTGCCAAATGTAGAAATGGGGCGCAGAAAACATGCTAAAGAATCTCTATTTATAATCGCATCCCGCGTGGTGTAGCTAACAAATATCTTGAAGCTTGAACATAAACTGGGGTCAGAAAAATCTGTCATAAATGATCGCTCCAAGGCAAATAGTCAGAGCATAAAGATATAGACTCATTGAACGATTAAAAAAGGCGTTGAACCAAGAGTTTTTAAGCTTGGAAACGTGATCTTGTTCATTGGAGTTTCGAGTTTTTATTTGATCTAGGAGTTTGTTTATTTTCTGTCTGTTGGCCCGTTGATAATAGTACGCGGTAGCGTCACAAAACCAGAAGCCCAAGCTAATGACAATGCATATGTTTGAGATTGCACTCAGACTTGCAGGTGTCCCAAGCTTAAGCAATGCAGCGACTACTATGCCAATTATACCAACGCACAGCTTTTTGTATTCAAAGCATTGATTGCTGATTTGTAGCGTGGCTTCGTGTAGTTGGTCGATCGACGACCAATCAAGTTCGTCCTCGTAGCATTTTTTATACTCGTTTTTTTCCATTTTGTTGAGCCTTAATTAAATACTACAAAAAATACATTGATTGGTGATTGTTAATGATAGAAGTGTTTTGTTATAGCCGTTGTGTTTTTGTTTTAGAAGATGTGTGAGTTTCTAATGATCAGTATCCTTGGTGGCTTTTACTTCTATAGGATGAGTAATCTCAGGAAGAAAGGTTTGTGTCAATCGCTTTTGTCCTGCAAAAACTACTGAGCTCCATATAGCAAGTAGAATAAAGCCAAAAACTATAAATGCTAACCCGTCTGGCTCCTTTTCGTCATTCTTACCTTCTGTGTCAGAATATTTTTTCCGCCCTGTTGAATATAAATCTCGAAGTACTGCTGCTCCACACATTGCTATATAAATTGCCACTGATGAATAAAGCACTATGTCGTGAGCTGACGTGAAGAGTTGTGCGCTCATTGCGCGTGGTGGTGCTAAATAAATGATAAGAATAGTAGAAAAGTTTATTAATGAAACCAACGGGATTGACGCAAAAAATGCGGTAATGTCGTGCTTTCTTGACAGTAGTCTAATAGCTATGGCGCCTACAATCGTAGAGGATAAAAAGTAAGATATTATAATTAATACATTCTTAAGTTCAATGGCGGTGTGTAATTGGCTAGCCTGGATTGAATTTGTGGGAGTGAGTGGTGAGATTGTGTGGTTTTGGCTCCACGCTAAAAATAAACCAAGAGCGGCTATCAGGACACCAAATGCACCGAAAAATGTTGAAATCGGCGAACGTCTTATTTCACTCATTGCGCTACTTGCTATCGACATTTATGTGCATTGCCTGATGATATTTTTGGACTTGTAGTGGCAAATAAACCACAATGGATTTGGATATATAAGGTGGTAGTTCTGTAGCCTGGGCTAAGAATTCTGCCACCTTTTCTTGCAATATTCTGGTTCTTTAATTTTCAAGAACGATTATCTTTTTGAACTTTCCTGCGTTACTACGATTGTCGTGGAATTGACCATCTTTTCTGGACCATAAAGGTGACAGATATTTAAAAAAAAGACCTGCCACCTTTTCTTCTCATAACGGTAAATCCAGTAAATATGTCAGACGCTTCCCACAAAAATAGCGGTTAGCTTGCCGACACCGTCTATCTGAATGCATCCCCCATCTTAACTTGGATAGCTTGCAAAACGGTGAGCAGCTATTCTACGCTTACTGTAAGCGACTCTAACAACTCTTCTTTGGTTGTCTCAATCTCTAGGCTGTCTCGTTGAGTTTTTAAAGTACTCAACATAAAATCATGGGAGATTCTGAATTCTTCGATGATGGTCTGCCAAGTTTTCACATATTTTTTTATAGGGTTCGTCGTGGTGCCAGCACCTATTAGTCCCGGATCGTTTCTGTCAGCGAGATTGTTGAGTCGTTCGTGAATGTCAAAATTTAAGTCTGAAATTTTTCGTCCTACAAGTACGATTTCATATTTCGTTCTTATGCCATTGAATTCTGGATGTCGAGACAAAATAGTTGCATAGTCATCTACTTGTCGCAGGTGTTTTGTGTTTAAGGATACGCTCGGGCGCTTTATCTCAATAATCACGCATCTGAAGTATGGTTGATTGTTAGAGTCGTATTGTTTTTGTCTTCTCACTAGGAATAGATCAACTTGACGATTTGCGCCATCTACAGTTGCAATATCCTCAAGATCATCGTTCTCAATGAGCTCAATGCCTTTCACTGAATTTCTTAGATTTTTGGCGATTTTCGTGAATGTATCTTCTTCAGCGCCAATGCTTTCATACTGATTGCCGAATAGCCAAGTGTTGTTCTCTATGACACCTTGAAGATCCGGCGTCTCAAGCGTTACCTTGTAATGGTGCCGCATTATTTCAGCAATTCTAGTAATTGCATGCTCACGCTTCTGAAGGGACTCAATTGTTTGAATAATATTCTGAAGTTTTGAACGTTTAAGTTGTGCTGCAAAATTTTCAATATCGGCAGAATTGAGATCTAGCACGCTGTCTAAAATCTCAAACAAGGAACTATTTTCGCTGGAGACGGAAATCTTATCTAACAGCCTAATTATTATTTTTCTTTGCTTTTTATTGCTGTTTTTAAATAGCTTTGGGTCAGCAAGAATGATGCCCTTTACGATGCGTTTAGTATTACCAAGCCTCCAGCTGGAATATGCTGGGTCTATACCTTTATAGTCAGGAAAATCACCTTCCTCGATAAACCCTTCAATCTGTTCGTCTGCTAGTCGCGCAAGGAAATCTTGATAATGATTTTGAGTAAAAGCCGAAAGTAGCTTGGAAAAACCCTTCCAGACTTTTGAAGCAGATAGCTCGTTGAAGGTTGAGCGTAATTCAGATTCACCGCCGGACAATGCATCTAGCCAAGGGGATGAAACCAAAAGACTTGTATGATATCCAGGTTTTTGGTTCAGGCTGCTAGGCATGTGGTGTAAAGGTATGCCGTCACTTCCCCTTAGATATGTATAGGATTTCTCTGAATTGAGTTTTTCATCCCACTGTATCAACTCAACGGAGAACTCAATTCCTTCAGCGTGTATTGTTTCTTTGGTCAATGTATGCGCAGGTGGAGATATTTGGGTGGCGTTGAGTATTATGCTTTTTTCAGGATTGAACGCCAAATGCCATCCGAGCTCCAGTTGTAACTGATGGACTAATTCGTGTTGTTCTGGAAGGTTATTAGTGAAATTTGTAAGTTCTACACATGTGCCCTGAGGCTTCGAGGATAGAAGAGCGTTTTGCTCGTTTTCAGGGATTTCATGTCCGTTAATCGTACTTAGAGACGAGCTTTGTATGCCGATGATCGCATTTCTGCCAAGAAACTTTGTATGCCAAATGGCGTTGGCGCAAATTTTGTGAAACGCCAGTCTTCCTCGGCCTTTTGAACCGTGAGTGGAATGTGATCGTTTCTTCAAGGAGTCATTGAAACGTCTGAAGTTATCCATCGGCTTAGTAAAGTCGATCCCTTCACCATCATCTAGTACTGTGACAGATATAGTTCCACCCATATCGTTTTCGCGCGTGATCACTCGTACGGATTTGGCCCCTGCGTCGAACCCGTTCCATATGAGTTCAGCGATTGGCTGCCACGGTTCTAGGTCTCTTTTAAAATGATTCCTAATGCCTTCGTCAGTGATGGCGGTCGAACCTGAAAAATCGAAGGTAGCAGATGAGAGGGGCAAGTTATTAGTCCTTTATTCACATGTTTGATTCGACGCGACGCTGAACATAACAAAAAACCGTCGCGTCGTCTCTGTTCGCTTTTGGCCGATTGTTGCCAGTCACAATCCAGGCAACAAAACCCGCACCAACGTGGTTTTTTGATTGAGATTCGATCACTGGCCTTTGGGGGTATCAAACCCACGCTGCTCAATCACCCGAAACACATCGCTCACATCCTGGATCATGATCCGGGCGATGTTGGTGACGGTGTTGATGTCGTTTTCGGCGTAGTCGGGGAGGCTGGTGCAGGCCATGAGGTTGAGGTACTTGAGGACGGCGCTGAGGCGTTCGCTGACGCAGTTGTGGAGTTCGCGGAGTGGGGCGTCGCTGTCGATGAGCAGGACGGGGTAGTCGGTGGCGAATTGGGACATGGGGGTGAAGCGGCGCGGCGGGTTTTGGGTCGTCATGGTCTAAATCCTCACAAAAGAAGAATTGCCACCTTTCTGCTGCGAAACAAATGGGTGGCAGCTGTGCGCGGGTTCGCAGACCGGAGACCCACACCAAAAACCCGGCAGACCCGAGGGTCTCCCACGCACAACCGCCATAAAACTAATGCAACCAGAAGCGGCTGCATCATGCCTGACGGTACTTTGGTGTCAATCTAGCGGGCTGCGAAACCCAATCGCTAACTGCGGTCAGCGACAGGTCGAATATAGGCGTGCATTTTTGTGCTCACAACCGGGCTGTAGGACGGTTGGGCGCTTGTTGTGGCAAGGCTGATTGCCAATGTTTTCGGGCTTGTCGCGGTGATTCGGGCTGTGTGGAGTGCCTTGGGAAATGGGGTGCAGGTTTTGGGGCCGCTTCGCGACCCAGCGGGGATAAATCCCCTCGCCACAAAGGGTAAATTCCTACGAGATTTTCGGACGTCAGGTTTATAGAATCGGGTGATCAGAAACAACAAAGCCCCGAATTATCGTGGCTTTGTTCTTTGGGATGGAGCAGTTCCAAAAATCCTTACCGCACAGCCTCCGCCGTCATTGCCTGGCCTGCGGTGAATGCGGGTTGGGATTGGTGTGTTTCGGTCCCGCCAGTGCCCACGCTATCAGCCCGAATAGCGGTACAAACACGATTACCACCATCCATACGAGTTTGTTGCTTGATTTGCCTTCGGCTTTACGCACTTTGTTGATTGCCCATATCTCGACCAGCACAAGTATTGCGGCGAGTACGATCCAGATGGTTTCGGTTTGCATGGGTCACCTCCTGATAGTCATTCAGTTAGGTGAGCGGTGATGGGCGGGGTTCATTAAATTTCGGGGTTTCTTGCGAGCTTAAGATCAAAAGATCGCAGCCTCGTTTCACTCGACAGCTCCTACAAGGGTGATGGCGATGGCAAGGGTGGCTTGCTGGCGATGGCGTTTTTGAGGACGTCTTCGCCGGCAAGCCTGGCTCCTACAGGGTTTGTGGTGCGCTTCGGTTATAGGCTGTTGGCGAGTTTTCCGGTTGAGAGGCGACGCTTGTAGGCGGTGTCGCGGTTGGCTAGCCAGTAGTAGAGCGGGGAGGTGATCAGCAGGCCTACCAGCCAGGACAAGTCTGCCCCATTGATGTGCTCCGAAATCGGCCCGACATACAGCGGCGTGTTCATGAACGGGATCTGCACCGCAATCCCGATCGCATACGCCAACAACGCCTGCGGGTTGTACCGGCCATAGATCCCGCCATCGACCTTGAAGATCGAACCGATGTCGTACTGACCTTTGTGAATGGCATAGAAGTCGATCAGGTTGATCGCGGTCCATGGCACCAGCACGACGAGCAGCACCAGCACCATGTCGACGAAGTGGCCGATGAAGTTGGCGGAGGCGCCGACGGCGGCGAAGCAGCAGGCGGCGAGGATGATGATGGAGAGGACGGCGCGGCTTTTGGCGGTGGGGATCCAGCGGTAGGCGAAGGTTTGGATCAGGGTGATCAGCGACAGCACGGCGCCGTAGAGGTTGAGGGCGTTGTGGCTGATGACGCTGAGCAAAAACAGCACGAGCATCAACGGGCCGATGGAGCCGGTGGCGAGTTTGACGGCGTCCATGGTGTCCATGCCCACGGGCGTGGCGAGGACGGCGACGGCGCCGAAGATGAACGAGAGGCTGGAGCCGAGGACGGTGCCGAGGTAGGTGGTCCAGAACGTCGCGGCCATGGGCACGTTGGCCGGCAGGTAGCGCGAGTAGTCGGACACGTACGGGGCGAAGGCGATTTGCCAGAGCGCGGCGAGCGAGACGGTGGCGAGCCAACCGGAGATGTTGAAGCTGCCGCGGGTGAGGAAGTCGGCGGTCTGTACGTGGGTGAAGATGTAGCCGAAGCCCAGCACGATGCCGGCGCCGAGCACCCAGGTGCCGATGCGGTTGAGCACGTGGATGAAGCGGTAACCGATGATGCCGATGATGCCGGAGCCGAGGGCGCCGATGACGATGCCGACGGGCACGGGCACGCTGTCGACCACGCCGTGCAGGGATTTGCCGGCGAGGACGATGTTGGAGGCGAAGAAGCCGATGTACATGATGCCGGCGATCAGCACCACCAGCAGTGCGCCGAGCGAGCCGAACTGGGCGCGGCTCTGGATCATTTGCGGAATGCCCATCTGCGGGCCTTGCGCCGAGTGCAACGCCATTAGCACGCCGCCGACCAGGTGGCCAACGAGGATGGCGACGATGCCCCACACCAGGTTCAGGTGGAACATCTGCACGCCGAGGGCGCCGGTGACGATGGGCAGCGGCGCGATGTTGCCGCCGAACCAGAGGGTGAACAGGTCGCGGGTTTTTCCGTGGCGATCTTCGGGCGGCACGTAGCCGATGGTGTGTTTTTCAATGAGCGGGGCGGAGGTTGTTGCTGCGGTAACCATGACGGACTCCAAGGCAATTTGAGTACGTGGACGTACTTCGGTGAGCGCTGCACGGGGGCGACGCTTTTCTTGTTGGAGTTGATGATGTGCGGTGGGTGGGGATAGATAAATTACAAAGATTGTTGGTATAGACGTTAAAAAATGTAGGTCGTTGAGTCACCACAAAACCTGTGGGAGCGAGCTTGCTCGCGATGGCGGTCTGTCAGTCAAGTCATTGTTGACTGCCAGGCCATCATCGCGAGCAAGCTCGCTCCCACAGGGATTTAGGGGGATTCAAAATCTTCGTTATTCGCTGATCGATAGCAGCATCCGTTGCAGCATTTGATCGCAGCCGTTCAGTTGATCGAGGCTGACAAACTCGTCGGGTTTATGGCCCTGTTCCATGCTGCCGGGGCCGCAGACGACGGTGGGAATGCCTGCTGCGTCGAACAGACCACCTTCGGTGCCGAACGCTACCGTTCCGAATTCTCGGGAGCCGCAGAAAGCAGCAATCAACTCAGCCGCTTCGCTGTGCGCATCGGTCGCCAACCCGGGATACGCCGACAACTCGCTGAAGCGAATCTCGCTCTGTTCACTCACCGCACGCATGCGCGGCAATACTTGTTGCTCGGCATAAGCCTTCAGCTCCTGCGCAACGTCACTTGGATCATGCGAGGGCAGGGCGCGGATTTCGAAGTCGAAGCGGCAATCGGCGGGGACGATGTTCAAGGCCTTGCCACCGGAAATCACGCCGGTTTGCACGGTGCTGAATGGCGGATCGAAACGGGCATCGTGATGCTCGGGCGCTTTGAGCCGGTGGCCAATCCGCCCCAGTTCACCGATCAGTTCGGCGGCGTATTCAATGGCATTGACCCCAAGCGGCGCGTACGCCGAATGACAGGCTTCACCGTGAATATCGCAGCGCATCGCCAGTTTGCCCTTATGGCCCAGCACCGGTTTGAGCTCGGTCGGTTCACCAATGATGCAGAGCATCGGTTTGACCGGGAGTTTTTCCAATTCCGACAGCAACGAACGCACACCGAGGCAACCGACTTCCTCATCGTAGGACAGCGCGATGTGCACCGGCAGCCGCAGCGTGGCTTTCACCAGCGACGGGACCAGCGCGAGTACGCAAGCGATGTAGCCTTTCATGTCCGCCGTGCCGCGGCCGTACAACTTGCCGTCGCGCTCGGTGAGTTCGAACGGCGCAACGGTCCACGGCTGGCCGTCGACGGGCACCACGTCGGTGTGCCCCGACAGCACGATGCCCGGCCGGTCCGCCGGGCCAATGGTTGCGAACAGGTTGGCCTTGCTGCGCTCATCGTTGTAGACCAGCTCGCAAGGCACGTCGAAGCGTTCGAGGTGGTCGCGTACGAACTCGATGAGGTGCAGGTTTGATTCGCGGCTCGTGGTGTCGAACGCCACCAACGTTTTCAGCAAATCGAGGCTGTTGCTCATCGGTCGTCTCCGGCGACACCGTAGCCAGGGGATTTGTCGGGGGCGAGGGCGCGGTCGATGTAGTCCTGAACCTGTGGGCGATAGGCGTCCCACAATTTCTCAAGCTGACCGATCGGGTCGTGATCCGCCCAATCCACCCGCAGGTTGATGATCGGCCAGGTCAACTCGCCGACCACCACCACCGCCGCCGAATGCACCGGCCCGGCCTCGCCGCCCGCTGCGATGGCTGCTTTCATGGCCGCGAGCAGGCGATCGGTCAGTTGACCCTCGCCATGTTCGAATGCCTCGACCATGGCCTCGATCACTGATCGGTCCGCCAGCATGTTGCCGGCAGCGACGCATTGATCGCCGGACACGGCATTGTGGTTGCCCAAGGTCTGCGCGCCGCTGAAGTGCGCGGTGCGGCCGAGATGGTCAATCGCCGTGATCTGCCGATATTGGCTGTAGCCATTGCGGGTCAGGACCTTGTCCAACGCCTCGGCCGGTGTAAAGCCTTGTTCCATAAGGGCGAGGGCTTCCGGGCCGAGCGACGGCAAGGTGATGTTTTGCGTAGAGACGGCGCCGACCCCCGGCAGCAGCCAGGGGCACCGTGCACCGACGGCGATGCTGGAGGAACTGATCGCAATGCCGAACTGACCGGTTTCGGGGCAACGGGCGGCGATGGAGAAGGTCATGGTTTTTGCTCCTTGGTTTGCCTTGGCAAATGAGGTGTCTGTGCGGGCCTCATCGCGGGCAAGCCCGCTCCCACAAGGGATCTTCAGTGGCCACAGTTTTGTGTACGACGCAGATCAAATGTGGGAGCTGGCTTGCCTGCGATGGCCGCGACTCGGTCTTACCTGCTTACTCAGGAATCACCGCAATCACATCAATCTCCATCAACCACTGCGGCTGCCCCAGCGCTGAAACCACCAACCCGGTCGAAATCGGAAACACCCCTTTGAGCCACTTGCCCACTTCCTGATACACCGGCTCGCGGTAACGCGGATCGATCAGGTAAGTGGTGGTTTTCACGATGTGGTTGAGGTCGCTGCCGGCCTCTTCCAGCAACTGTTTGACGTTGCGCATGGCTTGCTCGGTTTGCGCTCGCGGGTCACCGAGGCCCACCAGGTTGCCTTCGAAGTCAGTGCCGACCTGACCGCGAACATAAACGGTGTTGCCGGCCCGGACCGCTTGGCACAAGTCATTGTCCAGGCTCTGGTTCGGGTAGGTTTCCTTGGTGTTGAACATGCGAATACGGGTATGAGTTGGCGTGGACATTTGAGGCTCCTAAAGAAAAATGGCTCAAGCGCTGACAGTTGCTTTATGGGCGACCGGGACAGTTTCAGCCTCGCGTTGCGCCGCATCGTGGTAGTCGAGGTAGGAACGCTGGATGGCGATGTGATCAGCCACGTATTTGGCGTCATGCCAAACGCCCCAGATGAACGAAGACCCGCGACGGGACTGCCACGGCAGGCCGAGGAAATACACGCCCGGCTCGCTCGACACGCCGCGCTGATGCGCCGGTTTGCCGTTGTCGTCGAAGGCATCAACCTTGAGCCAGCTGTAATCCGTGGCAAAACCGGTGGCCCAAATGATCGAGGTCACGCCGGCCTTGGTCAGGTCGAGCTCAAGAATAGGGTGAGTCACGCACTCCGGATCCGCGAAGGTGTGGCGGGCTTCAGGCTCTTCCGGCAGGTCCAGGCCATTGCGTTCGATATAGGCGTCAGCGGCATTGAGCAGCGCCAGATAATTCTCATCGCCGCGTGCCAGGTTGTCGGCAAGGTTCGGTTGAAAAGTCGCTACGCCGTCATTGAACGATTGGGTCAAACCCACGAGTGTCATGCCGCGATGGGCCAGCCCACGGAAGTCCACCGTCCGACCGCCATGCGCACCGCTGACAGCGATGGTGACGTGTTCCCGGCCGGGTTTCATGGCCGCCTGATCCCATTCGCCCAGCACACCCAGCCACCAGCAGAAGTCACGGTTGCGATAGGCGCGAGGAGGACGATCGTGGGCGCCGACCGAGAGGTAAACCTTCTTGCCGGCACGCTGCAGTTCATCAGCGATTTGCACGCCCGACGAACCGGCGCCGACGACCAGAACAGCGCCCTCGGGGAGTTGCGCCGGGTTGCGGTACTCGGCCGAGTGGATCTGCAGAAATTGTTCATCTTTCGGCGCGATCGGCGGGATAACCGGACGCTGGAAAGGCCCAGTGGCAGCCACCACGCGATTGGCCTCAATCACGCCTTCAGAGGTTTCAATGGTGAAGCCCGGGCGACCGACATTGCGCTCAACCTTCAGCACGTCCACGCCGGTGCGGATCGGGGCGTTGAATTTCTTGGCGTAGGCTTCGAAATAGGCGGCGACGCGTTCTTTCGGGGCAAAGTCGTCGGGGCTGAGGTCGTCGAAATCGAGACCGGGAAAACGGTCATGCCAGGCCGGACCGTTGGCCACCAGCGAATCCCAGCGCCCGGTGCGCCAGCGTTCGGCGATACGGTTGCGCTCCAGCACCAGGTGCGGCACCCCGAGTTTGCTCAGGTGTTCACTCATGGCCACGCCAGCCTGACCGGCGCCAACAATCAGCGTATCTGTTTTTATTTTGTCAGTGGTCATCTCTATACCCTTCGAAGTTGGATTTAGGTCGGTAACGGCCTGCCATTTCTTGGGGTCAAGACTAGGGATCACCCTGGTATCGGTAAAATATTATTAAGCTGGCATTTGAGTATAAATAACTGATGCAGAGGCTCAGGGAAGGTCGAGTCTGCCCGCAAGGCTAGAGAGATTGTCTTCTGCAGCGTCTTTTCAGCCATCGGTGATGCTCCAGGACTTGCCTAAACATCGAAGGTTGATGGTCGTTCCGGGTTATGCATATGCAGGCCACGGCACCGGTGCGTAGTGACGAGCTTTATTTATACGCAAGATCGGGATGGAATGAGAAAGACTAAATTTGTATCAACTATGTCAATACCAGCCTGTGAAAGCAGCGTAGTAACCTGGCCACGGTGATGGGTTTGATGGTTAAAAAATGCATGACCAGGCTGTAAAAATCCTTATCGGACAGCGACGAGACATGTGGTGAATGTTTAAAGGCGATCAAGCCGCACTCGCCTAACTTTTGCAAGTTGGGGCTGGACGTTCAGACAGGTCGAATGCTGCCGGTGCTGAAGCTAAGCGCTGGACTGGACTGGAACGGTAGCCGGCAGCGGGGAGATAAGCCCGGGAAGACATATGGTCACTCACCCTTCAGCAACTGCAGCCGATAGCTTGAGATGCAGCCGAATGCCTCAACGTCCAGCGGGAATATATGTCGAACAATCTCCCTTCTATCGCCCGCACATCGATCGATCGTTCCAGCGTATCGCTGGCACGCGCTTCTCTGTTCATGTTTGCGGGTCTATTGGCGGGCGTTTTTTTCCTTGCCAGCTATTCACTTGTTTATCTTGCGCATGATTTAGACCGAACGGAGGAGGTCGAAAGTGCTTTCTACACGAAGAAGGCCATGCAATCGCTGGAAAAATCGCTGCGGTCGACCGTCAAGGATTACGCATTTTGGGGCGATGCTTACAAGCACCTGCATGTTGAAATGGACGCTGACTGGGCGTACGTACGACAAAACGTCGGGACAACGCTTTACACGGATTTTGGATTTCCGGGCGTGTTTGTCGTCAACGACGTCAATCGCACTGTTTACTCTGTGGTCAAGGGTGAATTGAAGTCGGTTGAAGTCTCGGAATGGCTCGAGCAGTCCATTGACGCAACTCTCGAAACGGCTCGTGAAGGCGCGGAAACAGAGACGCCGACAACCGCCTTCATTGTCGTTGGAGGCGTACCCGCCTTGGTCGCGGCCGCGGCGATTACGCCGGGAACTGACCCGACCGTGGTGCCTGATGACAGGTCGCCGTCGGTGTTGATGTTCGTCGACATTCTGGACAGTGCCAAACTCGAGACGATAGGCCGGGATTACGGGGTGAATGGCCTGCGCGTCGCCACTTCCGACGAAATCGGCAAAACGTCTGTCTTTCCATTGGGCGAGGACGGTACTGCCGGCAGTTTGCACTGGAGTCCGTCCAGGCCAGGTCTGCGGTTATTGGGGCTAGGATTGCCATTGATCGGCATCGCCGCGCTTTTGGTGTGCCTGATGACCTGGGCCATCTTGCGTCGCACGACCGCGGGTGCGCAGGCGCTTGACGCCAGCTACACATCACTGCAAAGCAGTCAGGCTGCCCTCGCCACCAGCGAAGCGCGCTTTCGCGATGTCGTTGAAGCCAGCTCGGACTGGGTATGGGAAATAGACGCTGATTGGCATTTCACCTATCTATCCGAGCGATTTGAGGATGTAACAGGGCTCTTCAGGGACGCTTGGATTGGTGCAGCGATGGATGATCTGCTGAACACCGAATCAGGCACGTTATCTCAGTGGCTCAGCATCCCGAACCGTCGCCCGAATATCAGTGTTCAGTGCCGCTACGTCGATACTAGAGGCCAAGAGAGAATCACGCGTCTTTCGGCGCGAGAAATGGCCGGTGGAGGATTCCGGGGTACTGCAACTGATGTCACCGAGGAAGTCGAAGCCCGTCGAAGAATCGAATTTCTCTCACAGCATGACGCGCTTACCGGGTTGCCTAACAGGACACGGCTTCAGGAGTTTCTTGATGGTAAACTCAAGGCTTTGCCAACGGTAAAACAACCTCTGGTCATGCTCAGTCTGGACCTGGATCGATTCAAGCCGGTGAATGACCTGTTGGGGCATGCGGCAGGTGATCGGGTACTTAACGAAGTATCGAGCCGCCTGGCTGACTGCGTGCGCCACGGGGACCTTGTCGCCCGGGTCGGGGGTGATGAGTTTGTACTGATCCTGATCGATGTGAGCTCCCAGGAAGAAGTCGAGGCGCTATGTCGCCGCCTGATCGAGTCCATCGAGCGACCTATAGAGATCGATGAGCAGGAAGTGTTCGTCAGCGCCAGTATTGGCATCGCAATGGCGCCAAATGACGCGCGTGAGGCTACTGAGCTGCTTCGTTATGCGGATATCGCGTTGTACGAAGCCAAGGCCGGAGGACGTAATACCTGGCGCTTTTACGCGGGCGATATGAACGCGAAGATCATTGAGCGCCGCCGTTTGGAAAGTGACCTGCGTTTTGCGATCAAACACGGAGAGCTGCGGCTGCATTTCCAACCGCGCTATCGCATCGTTGACGGTCAGATGGTCGGTGCCGAGGCGTTGGTACGGTGGCAACATCCTGAGCTTGGCTTGATATCACCCGACACGTTCATCCCCATTGCCGAAGAAAGCGGGCTGATTCTTTCATTGAGCAACTGGGTCATCGATACCGCCTGCAGGTACGCCGCGCGGTGGCCGGAAAGTCTGTTCGTATCGATTAACCTTTCGCCCATCGAATTCAAGCGAGGCAATTTGGTAGAGCGCCTGCAGAAAATACTCTTCGACTCTGGCATCGATCCTGCCCGAGTAGAGCTGGAAATTACCGAAAACGTCATGCTCGAAGATGCTGAAGGTGCGCTTGAGATAATGCGTACGCTCAAACGCCTTGGCGTGCGCATATCCATGGACGACTTCGGAACGGGATATTCTTCGCTGAGCTACCTGCGCGCCTTCCCATTCGATGGCCTGAAAATAGACCGCAGCTTTTTAAACAGGCTGGGTGAAAGCGAGGGTGACAAGTCGATCATCCAGGCCATCGTGGGCTTGGGCCGCGCGTTGTCGCTCACCGTTACCGCAGAGGGCATTGAAACAGCCGAGCATCTGAAGTTACTGAAAGCGGTGTCGTGTGACGAAGGTCAAGGCTATTTCTTGAGCCGGCCGCTCGATACGTGCGCGTTCAACGCTTTGGTGGGGAGCTTAAATGATCGCTTGGTGTTTTCTACCTCCGCTTCAAATTTGACAAGCCAGCCCTCCACCAACACTATCTGCCCATGACCTACACACCCCGCACGCACATGATGCATTTCTCCATGCCCGCTTCTGGCGGGCCATGAGGTCATGCGTGCTTAGAATCTGACGTATTACCCAAGGCCCCGCCAGAAATGGACGGGGCTTTTTAGTTCTCCGTCCGCCACTGGCTAACGGAGATTGAAATGTTAGAGATTAAACGAGCCCGTCACGGCGATTGCCGGACGGCATTCGACATTCGCCTTCAAGCGATACGGTATCAATGCATCGGCGCCTATACCCCACAGCAACTGGACGTCTGGACGTCAGGGGCAGCCGAGGACGGATATTGCGGCCTGATGGAAAAACACTTTTATCTGGGGTGTATTCAGGGAGAACCGGTGGCGACAGGAATGCTTGATCTGGAGAGGCGCGAAATCGGCGCGATCTTTGTCCTGCCTGGCTTTATGCAGCGAGGCATTGGCAAGCGCATTCTGGATTACCTTGAGTGCCTGGCACGGGATTTGGGGCTGGAGGAAGTTCAACTGGACGCCACGTCGAACGCCGCTCACTTCTACCGGCGATGCGGTTTCGTCGGTGAGCAGACGGCTATTTACCAGTCGCCCTCCGGCCTGCAACTCGCTTGCATTCCGATGGTGAAGAGGCTGTTACGGACTTGAACAGCTACTTCGCTTTCCAGTGTCCACCGCCCGACTCGCAATCAATCTTCGCCTGACTCAAATGCTCAGCGCCGTAGTAATACGTAGTGACCTGAGCATTGTTCGGAATACTCAGCGACGTGCTGTTCTTGTCCTTGCTGGTGGCGTGAGGATTGGCCAGCGATTCTTGCGTCAACGTGGCGATGCAAGTGGCCTGAGAATGATCGGCGCACTGTTCGACTTTTTTCTTGGTGCTGGTCAGCATCTCCTTGCTCTCGTTGCTGCATGACCAATCGATGGCGTTCACCGGCATGCCTTCGTACTCATAGCAACTATGCGTTTCGACCACCGGAACGGATGGGCTTTGGGAGCGGGTCAGCACGTCACAGCCTTCAGCCATGACCAGGGCGGGACTCAGGCTGGCAAGCAAAAACAGCAGTCTACTGTTCATCGGGATTTCCTCTCCAATGGCGCCTTGTTTGATCAAAGATCAGCGCTGATAGGGTTTCGAAAGCGCGATGAGGCGCGGGGTTCCATTGTTTTTTAGATCCGCTGTGGGAGGGGGCGCAATAAGCGCAGGCCCGATGGTATGCTCGCCGCGCCACGCGCTGGCAATCCAGGGAACACTCTTTAAGGAAGGGGATGGCGGATGATCGATTTCAACAACAAAGGCTTTTTCAAACTCAAGCAAAACAACGAGTACGCGGAGCGAGTCACCGCGCTGCTGCTGGACGGTGAGCAGGTCATTGATGCCTATAAATCCATGCGCGACGGCGTGGTGTTTACCAACAAACGAATCATCGCGGTGAACGTGCAAGGCATCACCGGCAGCAAAAAAGACTTCACTTCGTTGCCCTACAAAAACATCGTCGCTTACTCCGTGGAAACCTCGGGCACCTTCGACCTGGATTCTGAGCTGGAAATCTACTTCTCGGCGCTGGGCAGAGTGAAGTTTGAATTCACTGGGAGGACGTCGATGGTCGAGATTTCCAAACTCATCTCACAGCATCTGCTGGGCTGAGTTTTCAGGCTTCGTGACAGTTTTTCAGAGGTAACAATGGACGCATGGACACTGCATTGGCTGGAAGCCTCGGGGAGCCTTGCCGAACTTCGCTCCGATTTGACCGGCGAATTTGACGCTGCTTACAAGACGATCTCCCGTTTGATGACGCCTGCGCGACTTGATGTGTTGATCCAGCGGCTCCCTGGCGAGACCATTCCTGAAATGGGCCTCTTGGGGCGGGCTTATCGAAGCACCATGTTCACGATGACCATCGACCCGGACAACCCGAATTTGTTGCCCAGCCTGCGCACGGGCACGCTGCATCGACAAATCGTCCATGAGGTTCATCATTGCTTGCGCATGGCGGGGCCTGGCTACGGTTGGACGTTAGGTGAAGCCTTGGTCAGCGAAGGACTTGCCGGACAGTTTGTCCGGCACTTGCTCGGCAACGATCCAGAGCCTTGGGAGTGTGCCGTTACCGACGCTGATCTGCTTCGCTCACCGGTCGACCGGAATACCCTTGAGTCCACGCACTACAATCACAGCGAGTGGTTTTTCGGATTGGGTGCTCACCCGAAATGGCTTGGCTATACGCTCGGTTATCAGATGGTTGGGCGCTGGCTTGCGTCAGTGGGCGAAATCGATGCTGCAACCTGGATCAACGCGCCTGCTCAAGATGTTGTCGCCTCAGCGCTTGAGGAAGGCATTGTGGTGCTCTGACCCAACGACCATCGTGGGAAGACCTGGAACGCGTTGAAAAATACCGGCGGGCGATTGGCGTGTTGCGTTCCTGACGAGCCGAACAAACAGATCAATTGCGCCCCGAACCGGGTAGCAGCAGGCTCCGCCAGCTGCTACACAGTACAAGTTGCATTCGACCGGGATGTCCTGAATTCGAAAGGCAGCAGGGAATGGCGTCACCCCGGCCTGCGCCGGGATGGCGAGCGCTAGCAGCATAAAAGCGCTTAACAGGATGCGGATCATGACGGTGCCCTCCATCAGTGCGCGGGGAAGGAACCCCGACGCAATGTGGATGAGCGTAGACCGTTTGATCGTCTCTGGATTGCCCTCTCCCTGGCAGGAGAGGGCGGGTGCCAGCCTTATGTGTGATGAATTTCCCGATCCTTGGTTTCCGGCAGGAAGAACGTGCCAAGAATAGCCGTCATCACGGCGATGACGATGGGGTACCAAAGCCCGTAGTAGATATCACCCGTGGCCGCGACCATGGCAAACGCTACCGTGGGCAGAAAGCCGCCGAACCAGCCGTTGCCGATGTGGTAGGGCAGCGACATCGAGGTGTAGCGGATGCGCGCCGGGAACAGTTCCACCAGCCAGGCGGCGATCGGGCCGTAGACCATGGTCACGTAGATCACCAGGATGGTCAGGAGCAGCAGCACCATTGGGTAGTTGGTCTTGGCCGGGTCGGCTTTCTCGGGGTAGCCGGCGTCCTTGAGCGCGGTGCCGAGGGTGGCGGCGAAGGCGTCGTTCTTGGCCTTGAAGTCGGCGCCCGGCATGCCGGTGCCCTCGAAGCTCTGGATCACCTTGTCACCGATGCGGACCTGCGCGACGGCGCCCGGTTCGGCCTTCTCGTTCTTGTAGGGTATGGCCCTCTTCGCCAGCACAGTCTTGGCGAGGTCGCAGGAGCTGGTGAATTTGGCCTTGCCTACCGGGTCGAACTGGAACGAGCACTGGTCGGGATCGGCGACCACAGTGACCGGGTTCTTCTCCTGCGCGATGAACACGTCGGGGTTACCGTATTGGGTCAACGCATGGAAGATCGGGAAGTAGGTCAGCGCCGCGAGGATGCAGCCGGCCATGATGATCCCTTTGCGGCCGATGCGGTCGGACAGGCTGCCGAATATGACGAAGAACGGCGTGCCGATCAGCAAAGAGCCGGCAATCAGCAAGTTGGCGGTCTGCGGTTCGATCTTCAGCGTCTGCAGCAGGAAGAACAGCGCGTAGAACTGCCCGGTGTACCAGACGACGGCCTGGCCGGCAGTGCCGCCGAGCAGGGCCATGATCACGATTTTGAGGTTGTCCCAGCGGGCGAAGGATTCGGTCAGCGGCGCCTTGGAGGACTTGCCTTCGGCTTTCATCTTCAAGAACACCGGCGACTCGCTGAGTTGCAGGCGGATATACACCGAGATGATCAGCAGCAGGATCGACAGCAGGAACGGAATCCGCCAGCCCCAGGCCTCGAAGGCTTCTGTGCCGAGGACCGTGCGGCAGGCGAGGATCACCAGCAGCGAGAGAAACAGCCCAAGGGTTGCAGTGGTTTGAATCCACGAGGTGAAGTAGCCGCGTTTGCCTTTCGGTGCATGCTCGGCGACGTAGGTCGCCGCGCCGCCGTACTCACCGCCCAGGGCCAGGCCTTGCAGCAGGCGCAGGGTGATCAGGATGATCGGCGCTGCCACGCCGATGGTCGCGTAGCCGGGCAAAAAACCCACGACGGCGGTAGAGATACCCATGATCACGATGGTGATGAGAAAGGTGTGTTTGCGCCCGATCATGTCGCCCAGGCGGCCGAACACGATGGCGCCGAAGGGGCGTACCGCGAAGCCCGCGGCGAACGCGAGCAGCGCGAAGATGAAGGATGTTGTCTCATTGACGCCGGCGAAGAAGTGCTTGGCAATGATCGCGGCGAGAGACCCATAAAGGTAGAAGTCGTACCACTCGAACACGGTGCCCAGGGACGAGGCGAAAATGACCTTGCGCTCCTCCTTGGTCATCCCGTGGTGGGGCGCGCTGCCCGTGGATGTGTTGTCGATTGCGGCCATGAGTCTTCTCCGTCGTTCTTGTTATAGGCCGGAGTACCTCACTTTCATTTGCCGCACCCAGGCCCTGGGGCTGATGTCGTCGGATTACTGATTGCGCGAAGCATGCACACAGGCTGACGGCCTCGCATCGCTGCAAGGTTTCCTGAAGCATAATCGGCTTCGCGCAGATATCCACTCGCCATCACGCTCAACCTCGGGCTGATTCCCCAATGTGAGCTGCATAGCGACCCGTCGCATCAATGGTTTCGGGCGTTTAATGTGGGGGCGGTGTGAAGACTCAAGCCTTGATCACGTACCCATAGGCTCGAATGCGACCACCTTCCTGTT
This sequence comes from Pseudomonas sp. NPDC098740, assembly GCF_044760065.1. Lineage (NCBI taxonomy): Bacteria > Pseudomonadati > Pseudomonadota > Gammaproteobacteria > Pseudomonadales > Pseudomonadaceae > Pseudomonas > Pseudomonas sp. NPDC098740. Next base: position 407,131 of record NZ_JBIWAM010000001.1, read on the forward strand.
TCAAGTACACGCCCTGGAGTTCCGGCGTGAAGCCAGGCAGTGAGTTGATACCTTCCTCCAGCGCCAGGAAGTATTTGAGCACCGCACCGCCCCATATTTCCCCGGGCACCAGGCAGAGCACGCCGGGTGGATAGGGAAGCGCACCTTCGGCAGCGATGCGACCCTCCGCGTCAGCCAGCGCCACCAGTTCGACGTTGCCACGGATGAATTCGAACTGCGCTGCTTGCGGGTTCATGGCTTTTTTCGGGAAGTGTTCCTTGCGGAACATCGCCTTCTGCAGCTGCTGGACGTTGTGGGTGCGGTAGAGGTCGTGCATCTCCTGGCAGAGTTGGCGAATGGTGTAGTTGCGATAGCGCTCCTGGTGCTGCGCATAGATGGCCGGCAACACCCGGCTCATCGGCGCGTCATCACTGATGAAGCGTTCAAAACGCGCGATCTGTGCGGCGAGATGAGTCATCTTCGCCCAGTCTTCGGCAGGGGTGAGCAGGAACAGAATCGAGTTCAGGTCGCACTTTTCCGGAACGATGCCATTCTCCCGCAGGAAGTTGGCAAGGATGCCGGCATGGATACCGAAGTCGGTGTAACTGCCATCGACGGGATCGATACCGGGCGTTGTGAACAGCAACTTGCAGGGGTCGATGAAGTATTGCTTGTCGGCGTAACCGCTGAAGGCATGCCAGCGATCCTTCGGATGGAATTCGAAAAACCGGATGTCGTTGGCGATGTCCTCAGTCGGATGGTCCTGCCAGGGGCGACCGTCAATGGTGTCCGGCACGAAAGGGCGAACCATGGTGCACGCTTCCAGAATCAATTTGCGCGCGTCGATGCCGAACTTCACACAGTCTTCCCACAGGCGCAGGCCACTGCGGCCGGAATGGATGCGCGCGTTCACATCCAGTGAGGCGAACAGCGGGTAAAACGGGCTGGTAGAGGCTTGGGCCATGAAGGCGTTGTTCAGCCGTGCATGGTTGCAATAACGGGCCTGGCCTTTGATATGGCGATCTTTCTTGTGGATCTGCGACGCCTGGGAAAACCCCGCCTGCTGTTTGTGCACCGATTGAGTGACAAAGATACCGGGGTCGTTCTCGTGCAGGTCGAGCAGCAGCGGCGAGCATTCCTTCATCATCGGGATGAACTGTTCGTAGCCCACCCACGCCGAGTCAAACAGGATGTAGTCGCACAGTTTGCCGATGCGATCGACGACTTGTCTGGCGTTGTAAATGGTGCCGTCATAGGTGCCCAGCTGAATGATCGCCAGGCGAAACGGCCGTGGCAGTTGGGCCTTGTCCGGTGCGACTTCGCTGATGAGTTCGCGCAGGTAATTTTCTTCGAAACAATGGGCGTCAATCCCGCCGATGAACCCATAAGGGTTGCGCGCGGTTTCCAGGTAAACCGGGGTCGCCCCCGCCTGGATCAACGCACCTTGATGATTGGATTTGTGGTTGTTTCGATCAAACAGCACCAGATCGCCAGGCGTGAGCAACGCGTTGGTGACCACCTTGTTTGAGGCCGATGTGCCATTGAGTACGAAGTAGGTCTTGTCGGCGTTGAACACCTGCGCCGCGTGTTTTTGCGCCAGAAGTGCCGGGCCTTCGTGGATCAGCAAATCGCCGAGTTTGACGTCGGCGTTGCACATGTCGGCGCGAAACAGGGTCTCGCCGAAGAAGTCGAAGAACTGCCGGCCAGCCGGGTGTTTGCGGAAAAACTGGCCGCCCTGGTGGCCAGGGCAGGCGAACGTAGCGTTGGCCGATTCGGTGTAGTGCTTGAGCGCGTCGAAGAACGGCGGCAGGAGACTTTCTTCATAGGCTTTTGCCGCTGTTTCCAGTTGGTTGCCATGGTATTCGGCGTTGTTGCGCGAGGGGTCAAAAATGCCATTCACCTGAAGCAGAACATCTTGCAGGTGCTTGTAGACGTCCCGGACGCGGTTGCCGGAACCAGGGGAGGCGACGAGAAAAATGGGGATATCGAAACCGGTACGCTGCAGGGCGTCCAGGGCGCCCGCCATCACATCCTCCACAGAGAACACCGCAACCGCGACGTCGGTGTAGTCGGTTTGATTGAGCGCAATCACTTCTCGGGAGGTCTGGAAACAATCGAACGCGGAATCACTGGCGGCTATTTTCAGGGCTTTCATGCGAGGAATCTCCTAGCGGACAGTCACTTGTCGGCTGTTTTTCAAGAGATCAATTTAGCGAGGGAGCCTTCAAGGTTCCCTGATCCAAATCATGTCGCCACTGGTTATAGACCATGCTGGGAAGGGTTACGGCTTTTCTACCGGCTTTTCCCAAGGACTGCCGACAGGCGCTCGACCACTTCTGCTTCGGCAACCCCTTCGTTGGCGCCTTCATGAAAGACAGCGCAACTCGCCGTGTCGTCCCCATCAACGCAGCGATAGACCGCCACTACGCTGCCTGGACCGGCGCCAGTGTGTCCGCTCAACGTCAGATCACCCATGACCAAACCCTGCATCAGGCCGAGAGCGTAGCCCGGGGAAGTCCACGGGCGACCGGGAATCGGGCCGCCGAGGACGCGTGCCGCTTGCATCGCTTGCAGCAGCGGGTTTGGCAGAAGGTGCCCGGCCAGCAGGCCGTCCAGACAAAGCGCGGCTTCCTCTAACGGGCCGACAAGTAAACCGTGATAGACCCAGCCGGGGTCGTAGGTTGGCGCGCTTCCCATGTTCACGCCCTCTAGATCGGCTCGCGTTTTGGCGAGGTGTACGCGGGATAAACCGAGGGGGGCGAACACACGCTCCGTGAGCGCTGCTTCAAGCGTGCGCCCAGTCACGCGTTCAATCAGTCGCACGACAAACAGATAGCCGACGTTCGAATAGCGCCAACCGTCCCCGGGTGCGTAGCGCAACCGGCTGGCATCAAGGCGTTGCAGCATGTCATCGGCCGACCAGGGCGTCTCATGGCGAGCCACGGCGTTGTGGTAGTCGGCGAGCTCGCCATAATCCGCCAGTCCGGCCTCGTGCCGCAGCAGTTGGCGCAGCGTGAAGGGGCCTTCAGCAACGGTGTCGTCCAGGTTGATCAACCCGTCACGCACCAGTGACAGCGCGGCAGCAGCGAGCACGGTTTTGGTAAAGCTCCACCAGGGCACCGTTGTATCCGGCATTTCAGGCGTGACGAGAGCGCCGTTCGATACAAGGGAACACAGCATGAGTCGACTCTGGATGGAGGAGGGAGCGAATGGCCCTTGGCTTCTGCTGATCAGGCATGACCCAACGCAATCGCGAACGAGACCACGATCATGCAGGCAAAGGCAAAATTTAGATTCATGAAGTTTTCATCCAAAACATTTGTGATGGCGCCATCTTGAATAGGTCACAAACAAATAAAAAATTCGGCTTCATGATTTGAATCATCGAAAGAATTGATGTCCGGGTGGTTTGTGTTTATCCCGCGCTTTGGCTAGTCTCGCACAAACACGCAATTACGCGCAAAAACGGGCGAAAGCATGCACGACTCACACTCAGCCGCCGAGCTCCCTTATCTGCGCCGGCAAAAAATACTATTGATTCTCGAACGTGACGGCAAGGTCATGGCTAGTGAGCTTAGCCAGCATTTCGCGGTGTCCGAAGATACCGTTCGCCGGGATCTGACGGAGCTGGCCACCGCCGGGCTGGTGCAGCGGGTGCACGGCGGGGCGCTGCCGCGGCCCAAGGACACCGGCAAGGATTTTTTCACCCGCGTCAGCGAAACCGATGAGGTGAAAACACACCTGGCGCAACTCGCCGCACGCCAGGTACACAACGGCCAGATTGTGATTTTCGATTCGGGGAGCACGACGCTGCAGATCGCCCGTTCTCTACCGTCGGACATTGCCATTACGGCCGTCACCGCCTCGCCGATGATCGCGATCACCCTGGCCGAATACAAAGGCATCACGGTGATTCTGGCCGGCGGACAACTCAATCCCGCGACCCTGTCGGCCAGCGGACATGAAACCCTGCGGCTGATCGAGGGCATCAAGGCTGATCTGCTGTTCACCGGCGTCTGTGCGATTCACCCGGAAGTCGGCATCAGCTCCCTGCATTTCGACGAGGTGCCGGTCAAACAGGCGATGCTCGCCAGCGCCTCCCACGTCGTTGCCGTCACCACCGCCGACAAACTGGGGGCGGTGGAGCCGTTCGTTGTCGCGCCGTGTCAGCGCATTCATACCCTGATCACCGAGCGCCACGTGGCGTCGGGCAATGTCGAGGATTATCAGAAGCTCGGGATTGAGGTGGTGCAGGTGGAGGCGTGAAGCGCGTTGGGCGTCGATCAGTCGGCCGATGTCGGACCGTCATGCTTCAGCCCCCGGTCACCGGCGGAAAAAAGGTGATCTCGTCAAAGTCCTCGATCGCCTGATCCGGGTGGCACAGCCCCTGGTTCAGGGGCATGCGCACCCAGGCTTGTGCCTGGGCCTCACGCTGGGTCGAAGTTTTTTCACCCACATCGACCATGTTCGCGAGGCCCTGGCTGTCGAGGTGGGTCAAGCGGTTGGGGGCGGTATTCACGTTTTCCGGTATGAGCAACCACTGACGGTCGCTGAAAAAAAGAAACCCGGAGCCCCATGACAGGGCTCCGGTTTTTTTTCTATCGGTCGTCCCGAACTCACTGCGCCCCGAACATCGCCGTCCAGTAAATCCCCGAATCACTCTTCGGATCTACCGCATACGCCGCGCCCAACTCCTGGTACTTTGGGTTCATCAGGTTCGCGCAGTGACCGGCGCTGGACACCCAGCCATCGACCACCTTGCGCACGGTGTCTTGTCCGGCAGCGATGGTCTCGCCGATCTGCCCGCCGCCATAACCTGCCAATTCAGCCCGGTCACCCGGCATGCGGCCATCGCGGTCCTTGTGGTCGAAGTAATTGTTGTTGGCCATCGACCGGGCGTGTTCCTCGGCCGCCGTCGCCAGCGTGGCGTTCCAGGCCAGTGGCGAGGTGGCGGCAAAGGATTGCGTGCCGCACTGGCGCGGCTGGCTGCGTGCGATGTTGAGCTCGGCCAGCAACTTCTGACCTTCCGCCTGCCAGTCGCCCAGGCGAGCGCTCAACAGTGGACGCGCCAGCACGATGCGCCACTCGCGGTCTTGGTGGCTGACGCCGACATCGACGAATTGCGGGTCCAGCACGATCTGGCAAAAACTCTCCTGAATCGCTTTCATCGCCGATGGCGCATCGCGCGGCCCGGACAGGCTGATCGCCTGTACGTTCTTCATCGGATAACCCGCGCTGGCCATCGCCTGCTGCAGATTGCCGATGTTGGTGGCGTCTAGCGCCAGCCGTGGATCGCCTGCCAGCGGCGGCAGTTCCTGCGATACCTGACCTGCGCAGCGCTGCACCTGGCTGCGGTAGAGGTTGATCGAATCAATCAGTTGTTTCTCGTCGGCCGCCAACGCATTCACGGCGACCAACATCCCCAGTGACAACGTGGCAAGACGCATAGCAGATGATTTGAAGCGCATGGAAATCCCCTTGAGCTGACTGCGCCCATGATGCGCGATTTCACCCCCGCGAGCGCAATGACTTTTCACGCCCCACGACAGTTTTTTTGTCCGTCTGTTGGAATGAATTTTGGCAACTACAATCAAGCAAAGTCGCCAGTGCGGCGTGCTTCCGGTTCCGTCCGAAGGGTCGATCATGCGAGTTATCTGGATAGCCACCGGCTTGGCAATAACTCTTCTCACCGACCATGCCATCGCGTCTGAGCAGGAGCAAAAAAAGGAAGTCGCCGAGGACAAGGCCGAGGTCCTTGAGCATAAAGCTGCGGAGAAGGGCGCCGATGTACCGGTGCCCAGGTCAGAAGCCATCACCACCTCCGAAGTTCAGGCAGTCGATCCCGTCGGTGCGTCGCCGCTGGACGATGCAATCACCTGTCTGGCCCGCTCCACGTATTGGGAATCCAAAGGCAAATCGTCCGCCGACATGGAAGCCGTCGCCAGCGTCGTCATGAACCGCCTGGGCCATGAGGGCTTTCCGGACACGGTATGCGCCGTGGTCAAGCAGGGTTCTAAAACCAAAAATTGTCAGTTCTCGTGGTGGTGTGACGGACGCTCGGATCAGGTCCAGGAAGAAACCCAATACGCGATTGCCAAGGAAATCGCGCGCAAGGCGCTCAACAAGCAACTGAAAGACCGAACCCACGGCGCGATGTATTTCCACGACAGAAAGGTGAAACCCGCTTGGGCCAGGAAATACATCAAGACCACCGAGACCTCGATGTTTCTTTTTTATAAGCCGCGTGGTGGGTCGTCGAAGTAGGGATTTCGCATGAGCGAGGTCCACGCCATCCTCAAAGCCTATGGCTTCAAACTCGGTCGACTGGGGGGGGAGTTACATCGACACCGATCTTTCCAAGTGCGAGTGCGTGAGCTATTACGGTTACACCGATGTTTGCACGGCGACCGTGGTGGCTTGCGAGTGATCCGCAAGGTCGGTTCCTTTCGGGAAGTACTGCCTTAACAACCTGTTGGTGTTCTCATTCGTTCCCCGTTCCCCGTTCCCCGTTGCCAAGGACGATGAGGATCACAAAGCCATACCCAACGGTCGCATTCGACCGATGCTGTTGAAAAAGTCGACCCGGCCAAGTGGGGGATTGATGGAATCCAGGCGTATATTGATAGTGTCGATCCAGATAGTTGAGGCGATAGTAAATCGTCGGTGGTGTGACAGGCGAGAGCGCTGGGGGGGAGCTAGATATCCCGGAACGTTTGGAGGTGTTACATGAGCCAATATCAACGACTCTTTCTGATAGCCGGTCCAGGCATGCGTCATACCCCGGCGTTGGAGCGAGCTGTCGCCATTGCCGAAGCCACTGGCGCAGCGCTGCACATCACGGTGTTTATCGAAGACTCCAACCTCTTGGGTTTGAAGAGCGCTGGTGCACGTTTTCGTGAGGCCTGTCAGCAAGAGAACGAAAAATGGTTGAAGGATGAGGCCGATCTAATACGCGCGCGCGGGGTCATGGTGAGTACCGAAGTGCTTGTCACGCGAACCGCGCTGCAAGAAATACTTCGGCATGTGGCAGAAATGCAGCCGGATCTGGTTATCAAGGACGTGCAACACGAGTCAGCGCTCAAACGCGTTTTCATTACGCCTCTGGATTGGCACCTGTTGCGCGAATGTCCGGTGGCGGTGCATCTGGTCAGCGAAATCAGGTGTCCACTTCCGCGGGTGGTAGTGGCGGCAGTCGATCCGTCACAACCTGAGACTCAGATCACTGGCATCAACGATCGCATCATCCAGGCGGCGAACGGATTGTCAATGCAATGCAGCGCGGAACTGCATCTGCTGCATGCCTACGATCTATCGCGGACACATATATCTGACGCAGGCGCTGGTGCAGTGACGATGCCAGGTTTCAGCAGCGAGGTGCGCAAGTCTCTGCAAAAGACATTTATCGCATTGGCCGACCACTATGGTGTGCCCACTGAGCGACAACACTTCGTTGAAGGGCCACCTGGCAAAGCGCTGGCGGACTTTGCAGCGCATCACCGGGCCGATGTGATCGTCATGGGAAATGCGCATCGCAAGGGACTGGGCAAATGGGTGGGCAGTACGACGGAGCATGTTCTGTATCAAGTACCCTGCAACATTTTCGCCGTAACGGGGTCTGCGGATCAGTGAATGGATTCGCTATTAAAAGACTCGCAAAGAGCGCCTCAGCGACTGGGGCGGGATTGTTTGAGGGCGCGTGTTGAGATATCCCGGTAGGTATCACCATTGGTTGCCGCGAAAAGCTCAAATCAAACAGCGTACGCCGACATGCCAGCAGCATGTCCGCTGGTCGCTCCTCGCCGACTCCGGCCATCCGCGACCAGTTGCAATCGACCCTTTGCAGACGCTCGCTAAGTTGCAGGATGTCTAAGGATTTTAGCGACCAATCCAACCCACCGCCGGAAGCGGGGAGACTGCAGCTAGGCATGAGCGAGTACGCGAAGCTTTAGGCGATCGGGTGCAGCATCTTATGGGCTGCGTTGTTACGCCGTGGTGCATTGCCGTTCGACGTAACGGGCGAAGCGGTCAAGGACGATTTGCCATTCTGTGCGCTGCTGATCTTCTGGTTGCGTTGATTCGGCGTCGAAGGTCTGACGAATAGTGACGCCCTTGTCAGTTTCGACAAAATCCAATCGAACCACGCGGCCCTCGTCGTCCCGAAACTCAATCAGTCTATTTAGCTCTATCTGCATGTAGGTGGCAGCGAAGTCGAATCCCATGCCGCCGTCATTGGCTTTAATGCGCAACAACAGCTTCCCGCCAACCTTCAGATCATTCGATGCCCTGGTGGTGTGCCAATCGTCAGAGGCGTCCCATTGCACGATGTCGTCGGGATTATTGAAAGCTCGCCAAGTGTCAGCGATGGGAGCGGCAATACTCGTTTCGATGTTGATCTTCATAATGTAATGACCATTTTCTAGTTCAGCGAATGGAAGCACTGAATGACGATTTAATCCATCGGTGAAGCACAACATCGGCGCTTTGCCGGTGTTGGGTTAGTACTGTACGGTGGTAGATCGCTCTTCCCGAAATGGCGGCAATTGGCCGATTGCTGCCTGTCGCGATGGGCAACAATCGATCAACACCCCTTGCCTAACGCCCAATGCTGTGGCGCAAAGCTGGGTATCGGTGCCGACGCTTTCACAGCGATTGGAGGCTGGTTTTGATGGTAGTGACCACACGGTTACGGCCTTCGTGTTTAGCGTGATACAGGCGTTGATCGGCTGTACGCAGAATGGCCTCGATGGTGTCGCCGTCGCGGCCAGATTGCGATACACCGATGCTCACGGTGACCACGGTTAACCGCTGCAGGCCATGAAAAGAATTATTTGCAACGGTGCTTCGCAGACGCTCAGCGATTACGTGCGCGCCTTCAAGTGAAGTCTGAGGTAGCAGTATCATGAATTCTTCCCCGCCCACTCGGGCTACGCCGTCATACGGCCGGATCGAATCGAGGCATTTCTCCACGAAGCTCTTCAGGATGTCATCGCCAACCTGATGCCCGAAGCGATCGTTGATGGACTTGAAATTATCCAGATCGAGTGCCAACACGGAGAACGGCTCACCGCCGCGCTTCGTCCGGCCAATTTCGACTTCGACCCGCTCCATGAACCGACGCCGATTATCAGCGCCAGTCAGTGGATCGGTCGCCGCAAGATGCCCGAGTTCTTGATTGGTGCGCTGGAGTTCCTGCAGGGCGCTCTCGGTATACGCCATCGCTTCGGCAAGACGCACCATCAACTCCTCTTGGCTGTAAATCTTCGAGAACGACCGCGTGGTGAGGAACGCTTGCACGACCCCATAGCTCAACATGAAGAATCCACCGGCGAAGATCGCATGAGCGAGCCACCACATGTGGTTCCACGGACGTGCAAGGATGAAGGCAAGCGATGACAGCGCGAACGCGGTGACCGAGATGACAAAAATCATCATCAGCGGCGAACGGATACGGCGCAGCAGGAGTATTGCCACGGTCAATGCGGAAAGAATGAGCGCACCACCTTCCATCGAGAGGCGCACCGCGAGATTGCCGGCGATCGATGAATTCGCGACGTACGCCACTGCCACATCAACCAGCAGGAACAGTCCTATCCAAGTCAACCACGGGCGGGCCTTCATTCGTTGGTCCGCAGCATCAGGTGGGCGGTGGTACGACAGCATTCCGACTAACAGCAGAATCGACATGACCAGTCGAGAGGCCGGTCCATAAAGCAGGAAGAGCCAGATATTGTGGTGTGCTTGCCCGGTGAACGCACCATGCAACGCGTAGATCAGTACAAAACCGAGAAAACCAAGCGTCATCCATCGCAGCAGCGGATCTCCCGATGACTGATAGCAGCGCCAGGTTACGTAAGTAACAAACAGGCCCGCCAATGTGGCTGCCGTGATCGCAATGATATGGAACAGGTGGTGTTCGAAAATAAGGGTGGGGTCTTGAAAGACGTATAAGTAGCCAATCAGATAGGCCGGAACAAACGCAAATCCTGCGAGCAGCAAGTAGGCATAAACCTTGACCATGAGGCGGACGGCTTCAGGTGGCTCGCCGCTGGCGATGAGATTGCTCATGGTTCCCTCCAAGTTGAAATCTATTTAGCCAACACCGGTCCGGTGTTGGCTCCAAAGCCGCCTACATGCCAACGGTCCCTCGCATCATTACGCAGATAGGGGATGGACCGACCTATGGCATTTCAATATTAGACTCCTTGCCGATTTCTGCTGCACAAGCAGGTAAAAATGTTCACGCGAACGCAAGGGGCGCGCTAATTGATCTGCACAATGACCGGGCCTTCCGTTACGACCGGCGGGGTCGCGTGGATGTGCGAGGCGTTTTTCTGAATCCAGTCGCGAGCGACTTTCATGCTCTCATCGGTGCCGGCCTTGTCCGTGCAAACAGTCACCGACATACCGCCATCACCGAGAGGTAGCAGTGTGTAGCTTGCGAGGCCAGCCACTTTTCTGAGGGCAGCTTCGACGTCGGCCTTTTGCTTTTCTAAAACATCGAAAAGCTGCTTTGCACCAGGACCTGAGTAGGTTCTTATGACCGCATACATAGTCGTCTCCCCACTTGAGTTTCAGTTCGTACCGATTTGTTGAGCTTAGTCAAACGCCGGTGACAAGCGAAATGCAACGACCACCGGCAGCTCCTGGCCGATTGCTGCCTATCGCTCTTGGCTGCTACTAGCCAAGAGCTGCCGCGCGCACATATCTACTAAAGCGGGGGATTCGCGGGAAAGGTGGTCTGTCGCTGCCTGCGATATCTTGGTGACGCTGAGTTCGGGACTACGCTAAAGCTTTGCGGGTCATTGATCAATTGTGACCCACTGTTTGCGCTGCATCCGTCCCTGGATCGCTTGTTCACCCTATTCTTATGCGGGGTTGGCGGGAGCAGTATCCGCTCGCTGACAGGTTTAAGGGACAGCCGGTATTGCCGCCGGCAATCAATTCGAACGCATCACTCGTCCTGACGACGGGTGTAATGCAACAGCCGATCGGTTTCGGTCTTGACCACCTGGTAGCACTCGCAGCTGAGCCGTTCCAGGCGCGCTCTATCCAGTACCGTGATCTGGCCTCGGCTGTACTCGATGACGCCTTGACGCTGCAGTTTGCCGGCCGCTTCCGTGACGCCTTCGCGGCGCACGCCCAGCATGTTGGCGATCAGCTCCTGGGTCATGTTCAGGCGATTGCCGTGCAGGCGATCCAGCGACAACAGCAGCCATCGACACAATTGCTGATCGATCGAATGATGGCGATTGCACAGGGCGGTCTGTGACATCTGCGTGATCAGCGCCTGGGTGTAACGGAGCATCAGCAGGAGCAGATCGCCATGACGGTTGAACTCTTTCTTGAGCTTTTGCCCAGGCAGGCGAAATGCACCACCGGCACTTTGCACCACCGCCCGACTGGATGTGCTTTCGCCGCCCATGAACAGCGCTATGCCGATCAAACCCTCGTTTCCGACCACGGCGATTTCGGCTGACGAGCCGTTTTCCGTGACATGAAGCAGGGAAACGATGGCGTCGGTCGGAAAGTAAACGTGCCGCAAGGTGTCCCCCGGTTCATACAGCACATCGCCCAGCGCCAGACTGACCTGCTCCAGATGCGGAACAAGGCGCTGGAGGTCGACGGCCGGTAGCGCCGCAAGTAGATGATTGTGGCTTGGATTGGGGGAGGCATGCATGACAGAGTATCCGTGGCGGAACAGGGACGTGCCCACTCAGGGTACTCCCATGCACGCCATGGCTGGTGATCAATGTCTATTCATCGGCGGCATGCTCGTATTCCAGCGCCTGAGGCCTGGGTGACCGGGCGCGACAATCTACCCGAACCCAATGCTCCAGAACGCCGTCATCCAGTGTCAGCGCAGAGTCACTCAATGGCTGGCCATCGAGGGTAATGGAGGTGATGTTCGAACTGCCCTGACGCACATCAAAGTGGTAGAGGGTTCTGCCGAAGCGGTAGTGCAAGATGAAGCCCGGCCAGTCGACGGGTATCAGCGGTTCGATTCTGAGCGTGCGGCCGCTGCGTTGAACGCCCAACAATGACTCGACAATCAGCCGGTACATCCAGCCGGCAGAACCGGTATACCAGGTCCAGCCCCCTCGCCCGGCATGGGGCGCGGCGCCGTAGACATCCGCGGCCATGACATAGGGTTCGACCTTATAAGTATCGATTTGAGCGTTGTTGGCAGGGGCAGCGGGGTTGATCAGATTCAGCAGTTCCCATGCTTTGCCGGCTTCACCCAACTGCGCAAACGCCATGCCCGCCCAAACGGCAGCATGCGTGTACTGACCTCCGTTCTCGCGCACGCCAGGCACGTAGCCCTTGATGTAGCCGGGGTCCAGGGCGCCCTTGTCAAATGGTGGGTCAAGCAGCAACACGGCGCGGATGTCACGTTTGATCAGATGCTCATCCAATGACTGCATGGCCTTAATCTGGCGGACGGCAGAGCCGGCCCCTGACAGCACTGACCAGCTTTGAGCAATAGAATCGATACGACATTCCTCATTGCTCGCCGAGCCGAGCATTTGTCCGTCATCGAACCAGGCACGGCGATACCAGGCGCCGTCCCAGGCAGCTTGATCGAGGTTGCGTTGCAGTGTCACCGCGCTGTCGCTGCAGCGTTTGGCAAATGCGTGATCACCGTGCAGGCGAGCGGTCACCGCAAATTGCTCCAGCACCTGATAGCTGAAGAAGCCCAGCCAGACACTTTCACCTGCACCCAGATGGCCGACGCGATTCATGCCGTCGTTCCAGTCACCAGAGCCCATCAGCGGCAACCCGTGATGACCGCGGCGCAGGCTGTGTTCGATGGCGCGCACGCAGTGTTGATACAGGGACTCTCGCAGGGGCGATACCCCGGGGAGGTCATAGTAGGACTCTTCGCCGGTCCCCAGTTCTCGTCCTTCCAGGTACCCGGCGGCCTCTTCCAGTACACCCACGTCTGCGGTCATTTCGACATAGCGGTTGGTGGCGGCCACCAGCCACAAAAAGTCATCGGAGCAGGTGGTGCGAACCCCTCGATTCATCGGCGGGTGCCACCAGTGTTGCACGTCGCCTTCCACATACTGATGGCCGGCGCACAGCAACAGGTGCGCTCGCACGGCTGCCGGATCGGCATGGATCATCGCCATGCTGTCCTGCAGCTGATCGCGAAAACCGATGGCGCCACCTGACTGGTAGTAGCCGCTTCGGGCCAGGAAACGGCACGCGATGACCTGATACATCAACCAGCCATTCACCATGACGTCGACCGCAGGCGCGCCTGTTTCGATACGAATGGCCCCGAGCAATGAGCGCCAGTGTTCCCGTACTTTCTGCAACTCCTCGGCGGCCACCAGGCTGCCCCGATAACGTTGCACCAGCTGGGTGGCGGCGTTACTGGAAGACGCCGCCCCCAGGCGCAGAATGACTTCCCTGGTATCACCATCGCCGAGTTCGATCGACACTTGCAGGGCGGCACAAGGGTCCAGACCGCCCCCCATGCGCCCGGACAGACCGGCGTGCTGCATCGCTGCCGGTGAGGCCAGGGTGCCACTGCGGCCAATGAATTCAGTACGGTCACCGCTGACACCGTGATCGATCGTGTCGGTGTCAAAGAACGCCACCCGCTCGGAAAACTCCACCGAATAGGCGTTGCGGGCGAAGAAGGCCCCGCTGGCGGGATCCGATTGGGTGACCACATGCATCGCCGATTTGCTGCGCAGGTCGCCCAGCACCCATTCCACATACCCTGTGACCGACAATGACCGTTGGCGTCCCGAGCGGTTGCTCAACAATAGCCGCGAGAATTTGATCGGCTCATCCAGCGCCACATAGATCCATAGCTCGCTGTAAATGCCGTCTTCTTCATGTTCGAACACGCTGTAACCGAAACCGTGACGGGTCTGGTACGGGCCTTGTCCGGGGCAGGGTTGAGGCGCCGCAGACCAGAAGTGCCCGGTCTCTTCATCGCGCAGGTAAATGGCTTCGCCGCTGCGATCGGTGACCGGGTCGTTGTGCCAGGGCGTCAGGCGAAATTCATGGGCGTTTTCGGCCCAGGTATAGGCACTGCCGGCTTCCGAGACCACCGTGCCGAGTTGTGCATTGGCGATCACGTTAACCCAGGGTGCGGGTGTCGGATTGGGCGCGAGCCCGGTGATGATGTACTCACCGCCATCGGCGCTGAAGCCGCCATATTCGTTGCTCAAAAGCAGGAAGGGACGGTTCGGTCGTACCGATGCCGGCCGAGCTCGAAAATGCCTGGTCGCCACAAACGACGCGTGCACCGGTGATACTTTGCGGCGATGAATCTGTTCGGCCAGGCTGCCCAGACCTTCGCTCAGCACCAGCCGGGCAACCGAGAGGAACAGCACGCGATCTTCATTCGACATCTGCTGCGCGGGGCGCACAAAAATCCCGCCCGGACGATCCAGCAGAGTGGCTTCACTGCCTGAGGTGATAAGGCCCAGGATCGCGTCCTGCAGTTGCTGACGATAACCCGCCTGATCTTCGTTCCAGATCAACAGATCGACCACCAACCCTTTTTGCCGCCAGTAGGCGTGGGCCTGAATCAATTGCTGCACCAGGGCGATATTGTCAAGGCTTTGGATTTGCAGCAAAACGATGGGCAGGTCGCCGGAGATGGCCTGACCCCAGAGTCCCGGCTGATTGCGGCGATTGGCGATCAGCACCGCATGGTTGGCGCGCATCGAGGCGTTCGCATAAAGCAGCGACGAGGCCATCTGCTCGAACAGACGGGCGTCGGACAACGAGGCGTTGAGCTGACGCAGAAGCACCTGGCTATGGGTCCAGGACAGGTCGAACACCCGGTCGGCGAGGTGGCGGTCGCGGTATTTGTTGATGAGATAAAGGCAGTCATCACGGCTGTCGGCGACACCGGTTACCAAGTCGATGGTGGCCTGTTGGCCGGGTTGCAAGGTAATCCTGCAGCGAATCGCGATCACCGGATCGAGCACCGGGCCTGCACTGCCTGACAAGCGCTGGCAATTGGCATCAAGGGCGGCAGGTGACACAAGGCTGCGTCCTCGGCCGATGAATCGGGCGCGATCGGTTTCGTACGAGATCGCATCGATGTCCACCCCGTGTGCCGCCAGCAAATGGCACATCCACGGCGTCGGCTCATCGCTGGCCCGGGGTCGGCGGCTGCAGATAATGGCCTGAAGCGCAGTCAGTAATTCGGTCTGCACGAACAGCTTGCTGAACGCCGGGTGCATCGCGTCGTTGACCGGGGTTGTCAGCACGACTTCGGCGTAGGTGGTGATCTCCAGTGTCTTGGCCGATGACGCTCGGTTGGTGACATGCAGGCGGCGCAGTTCGATGTCGTCTTCAGGTGAGACAACAATCTCCAGGTGCGTGTCGAATTCCAGGTTGCGCGCACGGAACTCTGCACGGGAATCGCAGAAGATCGCCTCGTGGCTCTCGGGTTGATGCATAGTCGGTTGATGCGCAGCCGACCAGACCGTGTTGGTCTGGACATCGCGCAGGTAGCAGAACATCCCCCAATTGTCCTGTGAGGTGTCCTCCTGCCAACGAGTGATCGCCATCTCATTGCGGCGGCTGTAACCACCGCCGCCGCTGGTCAGCATGACATGGTAGCGACCGTTGGAAAGCAATTGCACGGCCGGACGCTTGCGTCCTGGATCAGAGAACACCCGAAGCCCCGCATCCTGACCTTGGCCAACATCGCCGAGTACGGGCGACTGTGTGGTTTGCAGGTACGGCGCGGTGGATTTCGGCACCCGCTCCTGTAGCAGCAGCAGGGCTGATCGCAGCGCCGGGTCGGCCTCGAATCGCCCTTGCATGGGTTGATCGAGCAGTCGGCTGGTCAAGGCCAGCAAGCTCATGCCCTGGTGGTGAGCCATGAACGACCGGACCACGACGAAGTGTTGGCCACGCGGTAAGCGGGCCTCGGTGTAATCCACTGCTTCATACAGACCGAAACGTCCAGCAGAGCCTTGCAGGGCGAGGCGTTGCAGGTTTTTACAGGCTGCATCGGCATCGACCATCAACGCCAGGGCGCTGGCATAGGGCGCTATCACAACGTCATTGCTCAGCCCGCGCTGGAGCCCCAGGGCCTGAACGCCGAAGGCGCGGTATTGATAATTGAAGTGCGCGTCGACGGTGGAGTAACCCGATTCCGAAACGCCCCAGGGAATGCCCAGCCTGTTGCCCTGTTCGATCTGTACCGACACGGCGGCGCGGCAAGTCTGGTCCAGCAGGCTGCCCTCGAAGTTGGGCATCACCAGCATTGGCATCAGGTATTCGAACATCGAGCCCGACCAGGACAGCAACGTCGGTACGCCAGCGTTTTCACTCAGCAGCCTTCCCAGGGTGAACCAGGCGCGTTGGGGGATTTGTCCTTGAGCGATGGCCACGTAATTGGTCAGCCGCACCTCGGACGCCAACAGGTCGTAGTAACCGGTGTCGAGCCTGCGCTCCTCGGCGTTGTAACCGATGACAAACAGGTCACGCTGGTTGTCGTAAAGCAACGAGAAATCCATCTGCGCCAGCGATGCCGCTGACAACGCCAGACGCTTCACGGTTTCCAGACGCTGCTCGGCGTCACTGCGGACCCGCTCGATTTCAGGGTGGTGGTCGGCGGCCCAGTCGGCGGGGTTCAGATCTGCCAGTTGACGCAAGGTGCGAGGCGATTCAATCGTAACCAAGGGGGCAGGGAGGCGATAACGCTGCAGTTCTTCTGTCCAGTCGATGCATTGACGCGTAAACGCTTCTCGCCAGTAGAGGCTTTCCTCGTCGGTGTCCGCTTGCTTGTCTGTGACCATGATGCGAACCGTGTGCAGCAGGTCTGCCAGCGCCTCAGGGGTCGCAGCTTGCGAGACCGGTTCAAGGCCTTTTCTCAGTTGCAGGGCGAATTCATCCGACCCCGAGGCGCGCTGGGAATCTGCAAGGATATCCAGGGTATCGCGCAGGCCCTTGATCACGGCAGGGCCGAACATCGGGGCGTCTGCAAGCTGCGCAATGCCGGTGCTCAAGGTCAACAGCAGGCCCGCCAGGTTACCGCTGTCGACGGTGGAGACGTAATGCGGACGCAGCGGCTCGAGGGTCTGCGTGTCGTACCAGTTATAGAAGTGCTGCCGATAACGCTCCAGACTGTCCATGCTGTCCAGCGACGCCGCAAGCCTGGACAGCAGCCGTTCGGTGCTCAAGTAACCGAAATCGTGAGCGGCCAGGTGGGCGAGCAGCGACATGCCCATATTGGTCGGCGAGGTGCGATGGGCAATGGCCGGCCTGGGTTCTTCCTGCACGTTGTCCGGTGGCAGCCAGTGATCCTGAGGCCCGAGGTATTGATCGAAGAACGCCCAGGTTCTGCGCGCCAGCAACCGCAGGAAGCGCAAGTCATCCGTAGACGGTGCGAACACCGACTGCTTGGGTGCGGAACTGAGCCACCAAGCGATCCAGGGGCCCGCTAACCACGACAGCAGCAGGGGACCGGCGATGGCCAGCGTCTGCGGATCCCTCGCCAGCAGGGCCAGTGAGATCAGGGCCGACACCGGCGCGATCCACATCTGGCGATAGAGGCCGGACAGCCGGTTTTCGGTGGTGCGCTCCACCTCGCGCGAAGGCTGCCATTGCAAAAGCCGGCGTCTGCTGAAGCCGATTCGCCAGAGCGAGCGCAGGATGGCGTCGGCGCTGTAGAACATCTCGAAGGGCAGCCAGGCGAGCGTCAGACCAGTCCGGGCGAGGTCTTGTACCAGATCACCCAGCAGCGCCCTGAGGTATTGTCCATAGGGCACATCGACGGGGGGCTGCATCAGATCGGTCACCGCTCGGAGCAACGGTTGAATCACCATCAACCCGATGACTGTCAGGGTCCAGTTCATTGGCTGACTGCTGGCAAACCAACCCCATGCAAACATCAGCAATAGCGCCAGCGGTTCCAGGCTGCGTCGCAGATTGTCCAGAATCTTCCAGCGTGCCATGACGCTCAGCCTGTTGCGCACCCACTTGCCGTCGGCGTTGCGCGCCCAGGGCAATGTCCACGGCAGCAGTTGCCAGTCGCCGCGAACCCAGCGATGCCGTCGTTTGACATCGGCACCGTAGCGCGAGGGGTATTGCTCGTAGACTTGCACGTCGCTGAGCAGGCCGGATCGTGCATAACACCCTTCGATCAGGTCGTGGCTGAGAATCTGGTTATCCGGCAAGCAACCTTCCAGGGCGCAGGTGAACGCGTCCACGTCGTAGATGCCCTTGCCGATGAAGGAGCCTTGCTGGAACAGGTCCTGGTAAACGTCCGATACCGACCGAGTGTAGGGATCGACGCCGGCATCACTGCCAAACAGCCGGGCGTAAATAGAGCGCGTGGCGCTGGTCAGGCTGATGCCCACTCGCGGTTGCAACACCGCGTAGCCGGAAATGATCTGCTCGCCGCCACTGTCGAACAACGGACGATTCAGCGGGTGCATCATGGCCGCCACGCATTGGCGGGCGACATCGCGCGGCAGCAGGGTGTCGGTGTCCAGCGTGATCACGTAACGCACCCCGCGCAATGGCGTGATGTCGCCGACGATGGCGTTGAAGCGTTCCAGTCCATGGCCACGCAAAAGGGCGTTGAGTTCAATCAGCTTGCCGCGTTTGCGCTCGTGGCCCATCCACACACGTTCGCTCGCGTTCCAGCGACGCGGCCGATGCAGCAGAAAGAATCGGTCGCTGAGTCCGTCCGCGTATTTTCGGTTGAGCAGGGTGATTGCACGGGAGGTCTGTGTGAGCAGCTCGGCGTCTTGCGGCTGAGTCTCTTCAGGTGCATCCAGAAAATCGCTGAGCAACGCGAAATACAGGTTGTTGTCGCGGTTTGCGAGAAACCGCACTTCAAGACCTTCCACCAGTTCATCCACATCTGCCGGGCTGGCGATCAGCGTCGGGATCACCACCAGGCTTCGCGCGCCATCGGGTATACCGTTGGCAAAATCCATCTTTGGCAGCGTCATTGGCAACAGACTGAACGTCACCAACCAGTTGATCAGGCTGATCGCCAGTCGGCTGGTCATGATCAGACAGGGAATCGCCATCATCAGAAGCGCCGCATCGGGCATCCCGTCGCGTTGCGCAGAGGCCAGTAAAGGCCAGGCGAAGATGAGCGTCAGAAAAGCCACCGGCGCCAGATAAAACATCAGCGGCGACTGCTGCAACAACCGTTTCCAGCGCTCATGAAGCGGCACCCGGGCGTTGAGTCGTCGCTCTAGCGTCGGCAGCCCAGCGCTGATCAGGTAATACCCGACATGCCGGGCCAGCAGTTCGCAGGGGACTGAGGCGGTTCCGGCTGCGGCGAGATTGATCGCGGCGCGGGCGACCTGGATTTCCGAGTGCTGGGGGCTTCTTCGGGCAAGGCGTTCTATGACATGCCGGTAGCTGTCACGGGTACTGAAATCCATCGCCCGGTAAATTTCTGCGGGGTCTTCATAGAGAATCTGCTCGACATGACTCATCGACTCGACGAACTCGCGCCAGTCCGTGGCGGACAAGAGGCGCAAGCTGCCGATGCTGTTGCCAATGGACACCTGATCCGCTGCCTGTTGTTGCGCATCGAGCTGCACCTGGCGTTCGATGCTGGAGCCTGTCTCACTCAGCATCTGCTCCATCCAGTTCAGCGCCAGGGCCAGTGCTGCGCTTTGGCCCTGCAGGCGGCGGGTGAATTCGGCGACAAAGGCGGCGGTCATCGGCGGTGCGGAGCGGGCCATGTCGGCAACAGTCAGCACCACGCTTTTGATGTCTCGTTCTGAGGTTTCGATCAGGTGTTCGGCCCAGTCATCGGCCAGATTGCGCTCGTCGGCGTTTGCCATGACCCTCGAGGCCACTCGCCGCAGGTTTTCGATCAACGCCAGACGTAGCATGATCGGTATCGCCCACAGTTCGCCCAGCGCAAGTGGCATCACTGTCTGATAGGAAAAAATGAAGCGGCTCAGACTTTCCTCATCGACTCGACCGTCACCATGGGAGATGGTCTCCAGAGCGATGTCATAGACTCGAGGCAGCCCCGCGGACGGGCCGTTGATCAGGCGTGGCAACTCACGGCTATAGCCTTTGGGCAGGTGCGTTCTGGCGGTGCGAATGTTTTCCTCGACCAGATAGTAATTGTCCAGCAGCCATTCCGCTGCCGGAGTCACTCGTCGGCTGGACACTTGCGCGTTGGCCAGCGCCGTGCAGCTGCGTTTGAGCAACTCCTCGTTATCATCGAGCCTGTGCAGCATCGAATCCCGTGCGGACAGCGTTGTCAGGCGATGCTGCCCGGCCAGGGTGATGCCGTGACTGGCCATCTGATCGGCGCTGAAAAGCTCCGAGCGCAAAATGGGCTCGTATTTGAATCGGGGTGGGGGAAACAGACGGGTTCGCCATAAGCCGGACGAGCGGGAAAATACCTTCTGTAGGCGTGTCCATATGCTGTTCATAAGGTCCTGAGCCTGAAACGCATCGTACAATTACGTACATTTTTCTAGGTGCGCCAACGCATTGCTCCAGCACCGAGCAGCGCTGGATGGACGTAGCTTTTCAGCTTGAGTGTGGTGACTTGGAGGGCTGTTCGTCTGTTCGCTGGCGAACATAGCCCGCGTTCTTTGGATGTTTGTAGCAATGTCAGGAGTGACTGCTTTTGGCCGAAAGCAGCTGTTCGCGACCGACCGCTCCGACCCAGAGCGCTCATCCCTGGCCAACCGATCTGACAGATTGCACGGGTGCTGAAACTGCTCCAGCGTTTTTTTGTTGAGCTGCGGCAGGTCTCGTACCACGATTCTACAAACTGTCTTCTTTGTTGATAGATGACTGAAGAAACTCTGCTATCAGCGACGTAATCTGCTGTTGAATCACCCTACGCGGGCGAGCGCTGTCGCCATCCCGGCAAATGATGCCATCGCCTGGTACTTCTTCTTCGAGCAATACCTCCGCGCCAGGTTTGCACAACGACAAGAAACTGAAATGGCTTGCGTCGCGGATTTCGACGTAACGGCTTGACGCCGGAGGCAGGCGTTTGGCCAGGTTGGCAGACTCCAACTCAGCGGGAAGCTCGCGCGACGGTACGCCGGCAGCGATCACCAGCGCTGGTACCGGTAGCGCGGCCAGGCTTTCATCGGTCATGCCCCGTGAAAGGCCCAGGTCCAAGGTAACCACAGCAGTGACGCGTTTATCGCGCAAATCGGCGGCCAACGCGGCCTTTGATTCTGAGGTGCTTGCGGGGTTTATCTTTCCATAGACGGTGCAACTTGTTAACTGCGGGTGGGCTTTGCAGTCATGGGCGAAGCGGTCTGGATCGAAACGAGCACCGGCGATCTCCAGGGCGGTCCAGCCGCCGAGTGAATGGCCCACCACTGCAATTCGGTCATTGGCGACCAAGCCGAATTTTTCAGGTTGAGTCGTGACCCTATCAATGGCTCGGCGTAAATCAACGGGCCGCTGCCATAACTGCGCCGCTGCTTGAGGGCTACGGTCATGAGTGGTGGTGCCAGGGTGATTGATTGCGGCGACGATGTAACCCCTATGGGCCAGAGCACTGGCAAGCCAGATCTGGTTGCTCCAGTTACCTCTGTACCCGTGGGAGAGCACCAACAATGGATGCTTGCCAGTAGCGGGTGGCGCGTCACGAACGGCAGAAGCCCCGACAAACACCGCATCATCGCCAATCATTTGCGTGGCTGCGGTAGTTGCACTAGGGTACCAGACGACCATCTCCAGTGCGCGGTCATTGTGCGCGTCCGCCAGTGTGGAAGAGTGGAAGCCGACAGGGTTCTCGTCAGCGAGTGCGATAGTAGTCAACCAGCTCAACAACAGGGCGCCAAAAGCTATTTTCAATGTCGTTTCTTCCTTGATTAGACAAGTGCATGGCAGCCTGAACCCGCCGTCAGGCGCATCCATCTTCGTAGGGAGTCGAAGCCAATCTGGCTGCATGTAAGCACGGACATTAAAGCCCACATTCGAACCGCCGAGCATAATTTTCATCGTTAACTCTGTCCTCCAAGGGATCTGCCGGTGTCACCGGCTCGGGATTCATCATTCTGGCGGCGACGTTATCGTCCCTTGGCACCATTCCAGGTGTGAGGCGCTGAACAGTGTGATGTTCAGCGCCTGCTTTGCTCATAGTTTGTAGCCGATCTGCCGCAACAGGTTCTTGCGCCACAGGATGTCTTCCTCGCCTTCAATGCCACGGGCACAGAAGCCATCCACCATGCCCAGAATCGCTCGCCCTTGGTCCGTCTCGGCGAGAATCACCTCAGTCGGGTTGGCCGTTGCACAAAATATGCGGCACACCTCTGGAACCATTTTGACGGCGTTCAACACGTTTACGGGATAGAAGCCATCGTCGAGGAAAATGATGAAGCTATGGCCTGCACCGATGGCTTGGGCATTGCTCCGGGCCAGTTCGATCATGGCGGTATCGGTGCCCGACCAGCGCACCAGGCATTTTCCGGAGGCTTCGCAAAAGGCCACGCCAAAACGGATACCTGGCACGGCATTGACCAACGCTTCGTGGATGTCCTCGACGGACTTGATGAAATGGGTCTGACCCAAAATGAAATTCGTTGCTTGCGGCTTGTCGATTTTCAACGTGATGAGTTGCATCTCGAACGCCTCCTTTCACGATGTCGTTATTCTTTAGCCTAGCGTGAGAACGAGCCGGGCGTTGCGCATCGCCGCGTTTGATACTTGAACATACAAAGCACCCCGGTGATGACACATTGCAGATACATCAGTGCGGTTTGATGGGCCAGTCCCACACTCACAGAGAGATTGGCCATGTACCGCAAACTGCAGCAGGTCGCCAGGTTCTTCAGTCAGGGCGCGCGTTTAATGGTAGGCGTGCCCGATTACGATAACTACGTTGCGCAAATGGCGCTCAATCATCCCGGCGAGCCGGTCATGAGCTATTCGGCGTTTTTTCGTGAGCGTCAGGAGGCCCGCTTTGGCCGTGGAAAATGCAATACCCGTTGCTGCTAGAACTTCGCATAGTTCAACGCGTCGACAATGGCCGAGCCGCCGATACCGGTCAGCGACAGCAGCAGCGCCCGGATCAGCGGGTCTTCCGCGTAGCGTGAGAACGAGCCGGTATTGAACGTCGCGGTCCGCTCGCGGATCATCTTGAACTTGGTGTAGCAAGGCGTCGTTTCGGGTGTTTGCAGCAGATAGGCGTCGAGCCGTTGCAAGGCAACGGTGCGGGCCTTTTCCGCTGCGCGTCGCAACGACAGCGCGGAAACCAGCAGTACCAACGCCGTCAGCAGGTAGGAAATGATCAGGCCGGGCGGTGTCGGCCAGTTATCCCCCAGAAGCGAGCAATGACGATCATCTTGCGCCCGTCCGTGCAAGCGGCCTGGGCCGGTGTGCAGGACTTTGACCATTCGTCGCTGGCGGTCAGCAACGGGAAGAAAATCTTCAGCAGGCAGTGCCCCAGTTCGTTGCACCATCGACGCAATGTCCAGCCTTTACCCCGGCGAATCAAGCGTCGAACCTGTCCCCACAACGTCATCTCGTATTTACGCATGTGCAGGCGTAAATGGTACGTGGCTTCGATCTCGGTCCGATTGATGCGCAGGTTGCGCCAGGCCCCTGCCAGTGCCGAGAGGGAGATCAGCACGGCCAGCAGCCGCGGTGCCACGGTGGGCCAGGCGCTGATGCCTTCGAACAGGAACATCGGCTCACCCAGTCCGTTGTCCGTCAATGTGCTGCGCATCTGGTACGCCAACATCAGTACGAACGTGAACCAGAGAAACTCCGCATGCCAGAACCGCGTGTCGATGAATGCACAGGCCGCCGCCACCATAAACAGCGTCATCGGCACGCCACGCACCCAGGCCAGCCGTGCGTCATGGTCATCTTTCGGGCCCTCGATGCGCCACCAGACGATGAACCCGGCGAGTATCAGCAGGGTGATGGTCAGTGGCCCGGCCCAGAAAAATGATTGGGCTTGCTTGAAGCGCTCGCGAATTGATTTGGAGGGTTCAGGGTAGGGCGGCGGTGAGGGGGCCTGAAGGCAGCGCAGCGCCATCAGGTCGTGCGGACGTACGCCTCGATCGGACTGCGATTGTGTCGGTGCTTCGCAATTAGCGGGGCGTGACGCGGTCAGCCGGCTCGCCAGAGGAATGAAGCCGCTGATCCCCACGTTCTTGAACCCTGCCAGCAGCGCATAACGAATGCGCCGGCGCCGTTCGACTTCGTCGGCGTATGGGCCGCCTTCGACCAGCGCCACCATGATGTCCGGCGTCTGGGCTCGATCTGCACCGGCGCTATTGCGCTGGCCGAGGCCGGTTTGCTTGATGGCCGGCGCGCGACCACTCACTGGTGCCATGCACCGGCGCTGCAGAAGGCGTACCCGAAGGTGAAGGTCGAGGAAGACCGGATCTTCATCAACGACGGCAACATCTGGACGGCCGCGGGCATGCGCGCCTGCGTCGATCTGGCGCTGGCGCTGGTGGAAAAGGATCTGGGTGCGGAAGTCGCGCGGCAATTGGTGGTGTACCACCGACGCGCGGGAGGGTTCAGCCGTGTGTTCCATGCCGAAACCGGGCAATCACCGGCCAAGGCTATCGAAAACCTGCGGGTGGAAGCGGCGCGTCTGATGATGGAAACCGGTCGGCACCCCATCGACGTGGTGGCAACCGATACCGGTTTTGGCGATCGGGAGCGAATGCGTCGCGCGTTTATCCGTGCATTTGGCCAGCCGTCGCAAGTGATTCAGCGCGCGAATCGTGGCTGATGCCAGTCAGTCCAGCCGTCGCCGTACAAATCAGCCCCGTTCTTTACAGCCGTGAATGCACCGTCGACAAAGTGGTGCAGAAGATTCTCGAGCTCGGCGAGCAGGGCGTGCAGTTCGCCGTGTTCCCGGAAACCATCGTGCCTTACTACCCGTACTTCTCGTTCGTTCAGTCGCCTTTCGAAAGGGGACCGAAGGCGAAGGCGAGGTGATCGTCGACCTCGACATGGGCCTGATCGACAAGCGCAAACGCATGATGGATTCGCGCGGTCACTACGGCCGTCCAGAACTGTTGAGCCTGCTGATCGACCGCACACCGGCGGCTCATGTGCATGAGCGCAGTGTTCGTCCGAAACTGGCGGTTACCGATACAGAGGAAGAACTCAGTCGTTAAACGGCAGACACAAAAAGGGGACTTTGGAAGTCCCCTGTTGCTCGTCTGGCCTTACAGTTCCTGACCCAAAAAGATCAACGTATTGCCATGGGCCTCAGCCGCTGCGCGCTGGTTGTAGCTGTCGCGATGCGAGCAGTTGAAGCCGTGTTCGGCCTCCGGGTACACGACAATTTCGACGTTATCGTTGTTCTCGAAACGCTCGGCGATTTTCTCCACGGCTTCCAGCGGGATGTGGCTGTCCTGTTCACCGAAGTGCATCAGCAGCGGCACTTCGATTTCATCGGCCCGGTCCAGCTGATTCTGGATTCCGCCGCCGTAATAGGCGATTGCCACGTCCACCAGCCCATTGGCGGCGGTGTGGTACGAGAGCAAACCGCCGAAGCAGTAACCAATCGAGGCGATCCCGCCGTCCAGACCCGGCTGGGCTTTCAATGCGTCAATGGCCAGTTCGATGTCGGTCTGTGCCTTGCCAACATCGGTGGCGTTCATCAACTCGACGGCGCGTTTCCAGCCGGCCTCGTCGTAGGTCAGTTCGATGCGGTGGCCGCTGCGCCAGAACAGGTCCGGTGCAATCACCAGGTAACCGTCGGCAGCGTATTGTTCGGCGACCGAGCGGATGTGTTCATTCACGCCAAAGATTTCCTGGATCAATAAGATCCCCGGGCCTTTGCGGGTGTGCGGAATGGCCAGGTAAGCGCCGAATTTACCGTCGGCGCTGTCGATCTCGATCCATTGGGTGGTCACGCTCATGGTGGCTCCTGTCTTCGCAAGTGAGTGGGGTGAAGCTTGTTGGGGCTGTAAGTCGTCGATGCTGGGTTCTTGACGTTATCGAGTCCCTGGCGTTTCAGCGGTTATCGCGACGCCAGAAGACTCGAGCCAGAAGCGCATCGAGGCTGAGCTTGCCGGCACCCGAGAGCAACAGCGGCATAAAGGCCGCGAGGTAGATCAGCGGCAGTTTGAAGTTGCCGTGACCCTTGTTGCTGATGGCGTAACCCTGGGCAAGCTCACTCAATGTAGACCAATCGGCCGGCCAGTGAACGGCGGCGGTCGCGACGACCGTGACCACGATCAAAATGATTGCCGAGATCCGCGTTCCCAGGCCGACCATTATGGCCAGGGCGCAGATCAGTTCGGCCCACATCGACAGTTCCCAGTTCAGCGTGGCCGGAAGGTGGTTGAAGGGGAACGGGAAGCTGTCCTGAATATCGGCGAACCAGTTTTCGCCATTGAATTTTTCCAGGCCTGACTCGAAGAATTCCCAGGCGAGGAACACCCGCAGGGTCAGCGGCGCGATCCAGCTACCGGCACGGTCAAGGTTCAGGTGCAGGCCTTTCACGGCCGATGAGAGTGAGGTGGTCATGGGCTTGATCTCCGTTCAGTCAGGGAGGTGGGGCACCGCGGTGCCCCACGCATTGGGTTACTCGCCGGCGCCGCACTTGCCTTCGCCGCATTTACCTTCCGCCGGTTTTTCCGCCGTGTCGGCCTGGACCTGGCTGTAGCCGTGGGCCAGTTGTTTCATGCTGAACGCCTCGGACTCAGAGGCTGAAGCCACGTTGGACAGGGCCAGGCCGCCAGCGATGATCAGGCCGAGGGTCAAAGAAGAAGTCGAGAGCTTGAACATGGTGATACTCCGTAGCATTGAGGGAGTTGAGCGCTTTGATCGGCGTGGCCAATCGACAGGCACAGTTCATCAAGCAGGTGTATCTGCGATGTGTCTTTGGCGTGGGGTTCTAGGGGCGGGGTGTGTCGGGAGGGGCGCTGTACACACTGTGATACGTAACCCCTAAAATCCTCAGCCAAACCACAGCCCTGTAATTGGATGGACTCGCCCAAGCCGAGGCTGCGTTCGGCTGCGAAGCAGTCGTAAACCCTGTGCACGCGATTCACCTGGACTACCGAGCTGCTTGGTTTCACGACTACTGCGCAGCCGAACGCAGCCTCGCTGGGGCTCGACAGCTGCTACAGAGAGCCGGTGGCATGTGATCCGGCCTCGACCGACGACGTCTAGCGTCTGTGTCCCCGCAATCCCATGGGGCGAGACTTCGGAACCCGGCATGCAAGCGCTGTTGAACGAGATCCTTGACGCAGTACGTCCCCTGATCGGCCAGGGCAAGGTGGCTGACTACATACCCGCCCTCGGTACGGTGCCGGCCGATCAGCTGGGCATCGCGGTGTATGGCAATGACGGCGAACTGTATTGCGCCGGCGATGCCCATTCGCTGTTCTCGGTGCAGAGTATTTCCAAGGTGTTCGGCCTGGTGCAGGCCATCGAACACTCCGGCGAAGCCATTTGGAAACGCCTGGGTCACGAGCCTTCCGGCCAGCCGTTCAATTCGCTGGTGCAACTGGAATTCGAGCGCGGACGCCCGCGCAACCCCTTCATCAATGCCGGTGCGCTGGTGATCTGTGACATCAACCAGTCACGCTTTGCCGCGCCGGCACTGTCGATGCGCGACTTCGTGCGTCGGCTGTCCGGCAACCCGCAAGTCATGGTGGACGGCAAGGTCGCCGAGTCCGAATACCAGCATCGCGCGCGCAACGCTGCGATGGCTTATCTGATGCAGTCTTTCGGCAATTTCCACAACGACGTCGAAGCGGTACTGCGCAGTTACTTCAGCCATTGCGCGCTGCGCATGAGCTGCGTGGATCTGGCGCGGGCGTTCTGTTTTCTGGCCAATGACGGTTTCTGCAAGCACAGCGGCGAACAGATTCTAACCGCCCGCCAGACCCAGCAAGTCAACTCGATCATGGCCACAAGCGGCCTCTACGATGAAGCCGGCAACTTTGCCTATCGCGTCGGTCTGCCCGGCAAGAGCGGCGTGGGCGGAGGGATTGTTGCGGTGGTGCCGGGGCAATTCACGGTGTGCGTCTGGTCGCCGGAGTTGAACACCGCCGGCAACTCCCTCGCGGGCATGGCCGCGCTGGAGTTGCTGAGTCAGCGGATTGGCTGGTCGGTGTTCTAGACACGGTGGTACCGGGTCACAGTGGTCTTTTAGCGTAGGGGGTGACGGGCCGCCGGGTTTTCGATTCCTGTCAGGCGTGCGGTTAATGACGCTCCAGGGATTTTCCTATACATTTTCCGGCCGCCCACTGCATGGTGAAACCGCTTCATGTCTCTTGCGCTCGAACGTCTAGTCGCTGGCACGCCTATCCCTTTCGCCGGGAATCGTGTCTCTGTGGTCAGCCCCGAATTAGCCGCGCGCTTTCAGCCCGGGGACCATCTGCTGGTGGAGCAGGTCAGCGGCGAATTGTTGCTGATTCCGGTGGCTGACCAGCAAGCGGCGGCCATTGCAATCGGGCGTGCCGAAGCGGCGTTCAGCGCAATGTCCGCGGTCTCGGATCAAGCCATCAGCGAGTTCTTTGATCGCTTCGCCCAACGCCTGGAAGACCCTGACTGCTGGGCTTTGATCGAAGCCGCCAACCTGGCCGACATCAAGCGGGCCAAGGCCCGCGGACGCTCCACCACGCGGCTTCTGGCGGATGAACGCATGCGTCGCGACATGATCGCCGGCCTCAGGGCCTGGCGAGATGCGTCGGCCACGCGCGGCAAAGTGGTCAGTTGCATCGAGCATGACGGCTGGAAAGTCGAGCAAGTGGTCTCGCCGCTCGGCATCGTCGCGTTCGTCTTCGAAGGCCGGCCAAACGTCTTCGCCGACGCCGCCGGTGTGTTGCGTACGGGTAATACGGCGGTGTTGCGCATTGGCAGCGATGCATTGGGCACGGCGCAAGCCATCGTCACCCACGCGTTGAATCCGGCACTGAGTGACGCCGGGTTGCCGACCGGAGCGGTGTCGCTGGTGGAAAGCGTCAATCACGCGGCCGGTTGGGCGATGTTCGCCGACCGGCGCCTGTCGCTGGCGGTGGCCCGTGGTTCGGGTCGTGCCGTCAGTCAATTGGGCAGCATCGCCCAACAGGCCGGCACCGCCGTCAGCCTGCACGGCACCGGTGGTGCCTGGCTGATCGCCGACAAGGACACCGACGCCAAACGCTTTGCCGCTGTAGTGCGCAACTCGCTGGATCGCAAAGTCTGCAACACGATGAACGTCTGCCTGATTCACCGTGACCGTGTCGCGGAACTGTTGCCGCTGTTCCTCGACGCGCTGCAACAAGCCGGCATCGCACGCGGGCAGGGCTGCAAATTGCACATCGTCGAAGGCAGCGAGCCGTATTTGCCGACCGATTGGCAGACCGCCAGCGTTGAGGTGTACCGCGCCGAAGGCTATCAAACCGAAGCGTTGGCCGAACCGCTGCCCGAGGATCAGTTGGGCCGTGAGTGGGAATGGGAAGAAACCCCGGAAGTCAGCCTGAAGATTGTCGATGACCTGGACAGCGCCCTCGCGTTGTTCAATCGCCATAGCCCGCAGTTCACCGTGTCATTGATCAGTGAAGATGCCGAGGCTCAGGAACGCTTCTACAACGCGGTCAACGCACCCTTTGTCGGTAACGGGATTACCCGTTGGGTCGACGGACAGTACGCACTGAACAAGCCGGAACTGGGTCTTTCGAACTGGGAGAGCGGTCGCCTGTTTGCTCGCAGCGCGATTCTCTCGGGAGATGGGGTGTTCACGATCCGCAGTCGCATGACCCAGACGGATCTGTCGGTCAAACGCTGATCCAGCACCACGACCCCAGTCAACGGCCGCACTATACTTAATGTGCGTCCGTATGGGCGTGGCGAGCGCTCCAAAACGAATCAGATGTCCATAACGCTCGCCTGAGAGTCAGAAGGCTGCACAGCCAATGGACGGGTAGTGCATCTGATGACGTGAGAGAGGGTTACACCATGAAACTTCATTCCTTTCAACAATACTCTCATGATCTGGAAAGGGGCGTTCACGACACGTGGATTACCGCCAGGGTGAAGTCAGCCCTCGCGATGGCCGAACCCAGCCTTGGCCTGCAAATCCATGTCAAAACCCACGGGGGCACGGTGGCATTGAGCGGTCGCGTCAACACCCATAAACAGTGTGAGCAGGCTGTTGCTCTGACCCGTTCGGTTCAGGGGGTCGTCGAAGTCGATGCCAAAGACTTGCTGACTCACGTGTTCACGCCCGGCAGTATTCCAGAACCACCCAACGCTGAAGAGGCCCCTGAGAGTCGGCCACAATCGTCAACAAAGATCGACGATAAATAACCCGGTCGATCGTGTCAGTGCAGCGCTCCCGTGAGCCGGGAGCGCTGCGTCGATCGTCTATCTGCCAATGGATACGTACTTCAGGCGGCTGCTTCTATGGATCGGGCTTGAAGGGCGCAGGTGTCCGGATACTCGGCGAGCGCCACAAAACGGTGGCTGTTGGCATCCAGTGCGTCAACCGAACCGGTCTCGATGTCGTAAACCCAACCATGCAAATTCAACAGGCCTTTCTCCTGAGCCAGGCGCACGCTCGGATGCGTCTGGATATTGGCCAGTTGCGCGATGACATTCTCCCGAACCATTGAGCTCACCTTCGCCGCATCATTGGCGTGAGGGCGGGATTCGTTGATGACTTTCGCTGACTCGGCGTGTTGCAACCAGCCGCTGACGGCGGGCAGGTGGTCCATGCATTTGCACTTGGCGACGGCGGTCATGGCGCCGCAGTCCGAGTGCCCGCAGATCACAATATCGGTGACGCCGAGTACTGCGACCGCATATTCGACCGTGGCCGACACACCGCCGGGGTGAGGGCTGTAGGAGGGCACGATGTTGCCGGCATTGCGGATCACAAACAGTTCACCGGGTTCCTGTTGGGTCAGCAGTTCCGGCACGACACGGCTGTCGGAACAGGTGATGAACAGCGTACCCGGATGCTGGGTGGTGGCCAGGTGCTTGAACAGGTCGGTTCGTTGCGGAAAGGCGTCTTTCTGGAACTTCAAAAAACCTTCGATGAGCGCCTTCATGGCGATGTCCTCATACGTGAATCGAATGATTATTTTGTAGCAGCTGCCGAGCCCGCGAGGCTGCGTTCGGCTGCGCAGCAGTCGCCTGGATCTGGCGAGGACTACGTCCTCGAACGCAGCCTCGCGGGCTCGGCAGCTGCTACGGATATAGCGTGATGCGGGCCGGCATCCGCTTAGAAAGGACGCAGTGGCAGGAATTTGCCGTCGAGGGTGATCACCGCGCGGGAGCCGCCTTCCGGGTCTTCGACTTTCTTCATGTCGAGCTTGAAGTTGATCGCACTGATGATGCCGTCGCCGAATTGCTCATGAACCAGGGCTTTCAAGGTGGTGCCGTAAATCTGGATCATTTCGTAAAAGCGGTAGATGGTCGGGTCGGTCGGGACACCCGAGAGGCTGCCGCGCAACGGGATGATCTGCAGGCGGGCCACGGTGTCGGCGTCCAGGTCCAGTTTTTCGCCAATCACTTTGGCGGCGCTTTCCGACAGCGGGTGCTGACCGAGCAGGGCGGCAGTGACGTAGGCCAGACCGAGGCCGGTGCCGTCGGTCAGGTCCTGCCAGGACAGGTTTTTGCTCGCTTTTGCATCGAGGATCGACGTAGTCAGGGCCAGACTTGGGTCGTTGTAAGCGTGGGACTGTTGCATGGTATTTCTCCTGTCGGGAGTGATGTTGCTTGGGTGTGGAGCAATCTTCTGCTGATCAATCCATAGCGTCCAAGACCGATATACAATGCAGCGCATAAGCACAGCCTATAGATGGTGATTCCCCATGCTGCTCCGACATTTGCGCTATTTGCTGGCGGTCGCCGACCACGGCGGTTTCACTCGCGCCGCCGAGGCGCTTCACGTTTCGCAGCCGACCCTGTCCCAACAGATCCGGCAACTGGAAGAAAACCTGGGCGTGAGCCTGTTCGACCGAACCTCGCGCACGGTGAAACCCACCGATGCGGGAGAGGCCTACATCGAATGTGCTCGTCGGGTGCTGGTGGAACTGGAGGCAGGCAAACGTGCGCTGCATGACGTAAAGGACTTGTCCCGCGGCACCCTGCGACTGGCCATGACCCCAACGTTCATGGCGTACCTGGTGGGGCCGCTGGTGCGCGATTACGTGGCGCGGTATCCGAACATCCATCTACAGATTTTCGAGCTGTCGATGGATGACATCGAGGCCGGGCTGGTGGATGACTCACTGGACATCGCCATCGCGTTTACCCAGGTCAGAAATGCCGACATCGAGTCGATCCCGGCGTTTACCGAGACGATGGGCGTCATGGTAGGGCGCGATCACCCGTTATACGGAAGCCAGGTCGCGTTGTCCGCGCAAGAGGTCGCGCAACTGGAATTTGCGCTGCTGGCCCCGGACTTCGTTACCCGCACCCGCATCGATGAGTACTTTGCTCAGGAGCAAATCACGCCGAAGGTGGTGATCGAGGTCAACTCGGTGAGTACCTTGCTGGAAGTCATTCGGCACACGGCCATCGCCACCATCCTTCCTGAGCCCATTGCCACCGAGGACCGCGCGTTGCGTAAAATCCCGTTGTTGGGGGAGTCGCCCAAACGAGGGGCCGCGCTGCTTCGACGCAAAAACAACTATCACAGCGCTGCGTCGGTGGCTTTTATGGAGCTGGTGTTGGGTACGGCTGCAGGTGTGTCGACTGCATCAGTCTTCTATTAATTGGCATACACCATTGGGTGCCTTGCCAGTAGAGGACACCGTGACCGAGTCGTCATCGGAGAGGAGGATCGAGATGATGACGCCAGAACCCTTGGCTTCGAAACGGCGATCGTCAATGGCTTTGGTCTCGGCTTCCTTGCTGTTGATCAACACCGGTCCGTCCTGGTCCGCGTGGACGATGATTTTGCCGGGGCAGTCCGCATCGAACAACGGAACGCCGGTGATGCTGTTTGCATGGGCAGCACTGGCCATTACGAGCAACAGCAAGCCTGTCAGTTGTATGTTCATCACAAACCTCCAATGATCCAGTGCACACGGTTAACGATAGCGTTGTTTGGTGCGCACGAGACAAACAAAAAGGCCCCGCTCGATGTGATGAGCGGGGCCTTTTTTGATGGGGGTGGAATAAAACCCCTGGGAGGTATCAGGAGAACCGGTCAATCACCCGAACTTCGTTCTGGTTCTGCATCGAGGTCCATGCCTGTTTCAGCGTTTGCAGAACATTACCGATGAAGTCCTTGTCAGCCGCGGCTTTCTTGCCGACATAGCCTTGGCCGCGACGGTACATCTTCAGTCGGGCGAGCAGGTTCTGGTTGTTCTTGTCGAACTCCGCTTCATGGGCGTGAGGCGACAGGCAGTCGATATGCACCTGGCCCGCCTTGCTGATCCACAGAATATGGCTGTCATGGCTGTCTTTTTGCGCAGCGAACAGATGAGCCAGTTCATCGATAGTGGGTTGATTGTTCAGATTCATAGTAAGCCCCTTGACCATTTGGTGATCTTTCAAAGTTGATTCGCTAATACAGGTAGCCCATCGGTTAGTTGATCCCTGGCACCGAAACCAGGACGTCAGCGGTCAGCCGCCAAATGGGCGGGGTCCCGCGTCTGTTGCATGTAGTCGTGTTGAATAACTGCTACGCAATAGCGTCACAACGAGGAGAAGCGGCGAAAACCTTCTGGCCACTGCCGACATTTTCAGGGTCGGCCACAAGCTTCATGAGGATTGATCGCCAGCGCTTCTCGTCTTTGTACTGGACGTTCAGGCCAGGTCAGCTTCTTCAATCTGCCTTGTGGGCAGCGTGTATCCGGGAAAAACAGCTCGGCGGTCAGACGAGCTTGCTCAAACATGTTGCCTGTACTCCCGATCGGGGAGACGTCTGCATCATGCAAGGGCAAATCGGAGGCGTCAACGGTTTTGTAGTGATTATTTTTAGTCACTACATATTGTCGGACAAAGTCGTTTGGAATTAAAAAGCGGAATGGGAAAGCGCCAGTCAGGACGCTGGCAGCGATGCCTGGAATCGGTAAACGGTGCAGGGATAACCGTCTACCGGCAGCTGATGCAGGGTGAACTCGCCATGGGTGAGATCGGCCAAGACCCGGGCCCAGAAACGCTGCGCAGGCTGATTCACGTCGAGGTGGAAAATTTGCCATTGACCGGGGAACCGGCTCAAGAGGGTGGAAACGACAAACTTCGCGACGCCTTGGCCACGAAAGCGTCGACTGACAAAAAAGTAGCCGATGTTGTACTCGGCGCCGTGAAGATGGGTTTCATCATCCATCGTCACGAAGCCGGCCAATTCTCCATCAACCTTGATCAGAAACGGCCTGGTTGCGGGGTTGCGCCAGTAACCCGGTTTGGGCTGAGCGTTGAAAAAGCCATGCTCACCGAGCTTCAGCGGCAGCCACTCGCTGAAGTCATACATGTAGAACTGCATCAGGTTTTCAATCGTTTCCAGTTCGTCGCGCTGGGCGGCGTGCAGTTCTATCAAGGGCATGCTCGTTGGCTCCTGAGGCGCACTCAGTGGGGGGCGAAATCGTATTTCCCACCTTTTTTCAGTGCGGCTTGATAGGCCGGGCGAGCCTGAAAGCGTTCAATCCAGGCCGCTATATGAGGATAGTTGCCGAGCTTGCCTTGGGCTCTGGCGATCTCACCGATAAAACTCATCTGGATGTCGGCGGCGCTGAACTCATCGCCCAGCAGGTAATCGGACTGGCTCAGAGCCGTGTCGAGGTAGCTGAGGTAGTTGGCCACTTCCGAATTGATCCGCGGATGCAACGGCGCGCCGGCCTCACCGAGACGCCCCACGTACAGGTTCAACATCAGCGGCAACATTGCCGAGCCTTCGGCGAAATGCAGCCACTGCACGTATTCGTCATAGGCAGGGGTGGACGGATCGGGTTGCAGGCGACCGTCGCCATGACGGCGAATCAGGTAGTCGATGATCGCGGAGGACTCGAGCAGCTTCTGCGCGCCGTCTTCGATGACCGGTGATTTACCCAGGGCATTGATCGCTTTCAATTCGGGCGGTGCCAGGTTGGTCTTCGGGTCGCGCTGATAGCATTTCAGCTCGTAAGGGATGGCCAGTTCTTCCAGCAGCCAGAGAATCCGCTGGGAACGGGAGTTGTTCAGGTGATGCACGATAATCATGGTCGATGCCTTATCAGAAAAATGGGGTTGTCGTTGGGCTTGAAGAACACTAGACCTTTTTGGCTCATTCGAAGTGCCCTCAAGCCTTGCTCGCCGGTTTTGCTGTGCGCTTGGTGCCCGCCGAGGGCTTGCGTTTGGCGGGCTTGCGTTTGTTTTTCCACGGTGTGGCACCGCGCCCGGCGGGGCTTGCCGGGCCGCTGATGGTCAGGCTCAGGCCGGCGCAACGGGCGACCTGTTTGCTCATCCACGCGGCCTGTTTGGTGACGAACTCTTCCAGGCTCATCTCGCCGCTCTGCACCATGTCCAGCGCCTGCTCCCAGATCGCCGTGGTTCCGGGGTCGGCGATGGCACGTGGCACGGCATCGATCAGGCTGAACGCGGCCGAGGTGGCGGCCAGAGCCTTGCCGTTCTTGATCAGATAACCACGGTCGAGCAGGCCCTGGATGATCGAGGCGCGGGTCGCTTCAGTGCCGATGCCGGTGGTGTCCTTGAGTTTCTGCTTGAGCAGGGGATCTTCCACCAGTTTGGCGACGTTCTTCATCGCTTTGATCAGATCGCCTTCGGTAAACGGTTTGGGCGGTTGCGTCCAGAGGTCCTTGAGCTTCACGTCGGCCACTGCGCAGTCACGTCCTTCGGCCAATGCCGGCAGCGTTTGCGGCGCCGGTGCTTCGCGGCCCTTGGCTGGGGCGAGGGCTTCGGGCAGGGCGCGCTTCCAGCCGGGTTCGACGATCTGCTTGCCGACGGCACGCAAGGCTTCACCGGCGCAGTCGAAGTCGGCCTGGGTCCGGTCGTACTCATGGTTGGGCAGAAACTGCGCCAGGTAACGCGCGCGGATCAGGGTATAGACCGCCCGCTGCTTGCCCGCCAGTCGCTCGAGGTTTTTCGCTGCAGCGGTGGGGATGATGCCGTGGTGAGCGCTGACCTTGGCGTCGTTCCAGGCCCGTGAGCGGCGCTGAGGCTCCAGGAAATCGTTCAAGGCGTTCAGCGCCGGATCAGCCTGCCTCAGCGCAGCAAGAATGCCCGGTGCTTCGCTGTGCTGACTCACGGGCAGATAACCGCAGTCGCTGCGTGGATAGGTGATGACCTTGTGGGTTTCGTACAGGGCCTGGGCGATGTCGAGAGTTTCCTGGGCGCCGAGCCCGAGCTTCTTCGAGCAGACTTCCTGCAAGGTGCCCAGATCGAAGGGCAGGGGTGCCACTTCGCGCATCCGCTCGGTGCGCAGTTTGATCACCCGGGCACTCGCCGCACTGCCAATTGCCGTCGCTGCATTTTGCGCCAACACCTGATTCAGGCAGCGATCCTGATCGTCGCAAACCTCGGAGGCCGCACGCCACTGGGCGGTGAACGTGGTGCCGTCGTGCAGCAGTTGCACATCGATGGCCCAATAGGCGACCGGCACGAAATCGGCGATGCTGCGGTCGCGATCCACCACCAGGCGCAGGGTCGGCGTTTGCACCCGACCGACCGGCAATACGCCCTGATAACCGGACTGACGCCCCAACAGCGTGAACAGCCGACTCATGTTCATCCCGATCAACCAGTCGGCCCGCGAGCGCCCGAGTGCCGAATGGTAAAGGCTAAAGGTCTCGGCCCCCGGCTTCAGGGCTGCCAACGCCTTGCGGATCGACGCATCGTCCAGCGCCGACAGCCATAGCCGCTGGATCGGCCCGCGATAACGGCAATGCTCCACCAGTTCCCGGGCGATCATCTCGCCCTCACGGTCGGCGTCGGTGGCGATCACCAGTTCGCTGGCCTCGCCGAGCAGCCGTTTGACCGCTTTGTACTGGCTGGCCGTGCGTGGTTTGACGGTCATCTTCCACTTCTCTGGAATGATCGGCAGATCCGCCAGCACCCAACGCTTGTAGCGCGCGTCATAGGCGTCCGGCGGCGCGGTTTCCAGCAGATGGCCGATGCACCAGGTCACCGTGACGTCCGTTCCCAGCCAGCAGCCGTCGCCACGACGCCTGGCGCCGAGGACGGCCGCAATGTCTTTGGCCTGGGAAGGTTTTTCACAGAGGTACAGCCGCATAACCACCATCGTTCAGTCGGTTTGAAGAGGTGAACAGAATGCGCAGGGAATGAGATTGGAGCAACCTTTATCTGTATGGATATACAGATAACCAGTTCAATCTGCTCTGGCCCTCCGGGCGGCAGGTGCCGCCGAAGCTGCGGGTGTTTATTGAGTTTGTGGTGGCGCACATGCCGCTGACGCGTTCCCCCGGGGCCATGGTTTAACTCCCGCTGATGGCTTTTGTGGCGAGGGGCTTGCCTCCGTTCGGCTGCGAAGCAGTCGCGGTACGGAAACATGAGGTATACCTATTGAATCGCGGTCGCAGGTTTTGGGGCTGCTTCGCAGCCCAACGGGGCGGTGCGGCGTTCCGACAAGCCCCCTCGCCACAGGAGCGTGGGCGCTCCCGATAACCCAGGAGAATCCGATGAAAAGCACCGGTCCTAGTCCTGTCATCACCATCGCAGAGCAGCCGGGCTGCCTGCTTGTAAAGTTTCACGGTATTCAGGTGGCCGCGTCCGCACGGGCGCTGGTGTTGCTCGAGGCCAACTATCCTCCGGTGTATTACGTACCGCGGGAGGACATCGATGAAAAGTACTTTGCCCGCACCGATCACACGAGTTATTGCCCCTACAAGGGCGATGCCAGCTATTTCAGTCTGCAAATCCCGGGACATGAGGGCGCTAACGCGGTGTGGAGCTATGAAGACCCCAAAGTGTCGGTCGATCAGATTCGCGGCTACATGGCGTTTTATCCCGATCAAGTGATCTTTGAGGTTCTCAAAGACGTCGAGTGAGGGTCGCTTTCCAGGCATCAACGAAAACGCCGCGCATGGGCGTGGCGTTTTATGGTCAGGTGTTCAGCTCATCGAACAGCATCCACCAGCGTGGATTCATCAATCTGACTAATCGAGGTCACCCCGGTCAAGGTCATGGCGACGCGCATTTCCTTGGCGAAGATATCCAGCATATTTTCCACCCCGCGTTGACCATCGGCGGCCAGTGCATAGGCCATGGAGCGCCCCAGCAATACGCCTTTTGCGCCCAGAGCCAACATCCGTACAACGTCAAGCCCCGAGCGGATGCCCGAGTCGACCAGTACCGTCAGATCATTACCGATGGCTTGCATGATGGGCGGCAATGCTTTGGTGGTAGAAAGCACGCCGTCCAGTTGTCTCCCGCCGTGGTTCGACACGACAATGCCATCCGCGCCAAAGCTGACCGCGTCTCTGGCATCCTGAGGATCGAGAATGCCTTTGATGATCATCGGGCCTTTCCAGAACTCACGAATCCACTCCAGATCACTCCAGCTAATCGAAGGGTCGAAGTTGTTGGCCAACCAGCCCATGTAGTCTTCGAGCGTGACGGCTTTGCCAAGGTACTTCGAGATATTGCCCAAGTCGTGTGGACGCCCCATGACGCCGACGTTGAATGCCCAGTCGGGTTTGGTCATGGCCTGAAGCATTCGCCGCGATGCTGCAAAAGGACCTGACATGCCCGAGTGTGCGTCCCTGTATCGTGCGCCGGGCGTGGGCATGTCCACGGTAAACACCAAGTTTTTCACACCGGCGGCCTTCGCCCGTTCCAGCGCATTTTTCATGAAGCCTCTGTCCTTCAACACATACAGTTGAAACCAGATGGATTGCTGGCTTTGTGCCGAGACTTCCTCGATCGAGCACACCGAAACCGTCGACAGGCACAGTGGAATGCCTTTATTTTCCGCCGCTTTAACCGCCTGCACTTCACCACGGCGGGCGAACATGCCCGTCAGGCCGACCGGTGCCAATATGATCGGCATTGAAAGTGGTTGGTCGAAGAGGGTGGTTTCAAGGCTCAGGGTTTCGACGTTTTTCAGAATGCGCTGACGAAGGCTGATGCCCGTCAGATCCGAGCTATTGGCCCTCAGCGTGTGCTCTGCATAAGCCCCGCCATCAATGTAATCAAACAAAAAACGCGGGAGTTTGCGACGTGCTGCCTCGCGATAGTCAGATGCGGATGAAATGATCATGGTGCCTCGGTCTGGTGAGTGGCGGGGCGTGGTTGCGTCGAGCGTCGGGTCAGATTAACGAAAACGCCCTGCGTTTGCGGTAATTCTGTTTACTTTAGAAATGGATAGTGATCCAGCCTTGCGGATGTTCCCGGAACCCTTGTGGGAGCGAGCCTGCTCGCGAAGGCTTTGTATCAGGCGACCATCTTTTTGATGGTGTACATATCCGTTGCTTCTGTAACGGCGGCTTAGGGTTCCGCCCTTACGGCGGGTCACTTGGAAATACGGAATGCCGCCCAACCCCAAGTAACCAAACGCTCTTGCCCCTGACGTACGGTGCCTCGCCCAGGCTCGGCATGCCCGCGCTCCGGTCCTGCTCCGTGGGCCCGCCGCCATCGGCCACCCATGGCCGGGGGCCGCTACCGCGGCATCCATGCCGGGTTGCCCACTGCGCAGAACCTCCACTCGGCCTTCCGACGGGGCAGATCAAAAGCCAAAGCCAAAGCCAAAGCCAAAGCCAAAGCCAAAGCAAGATCAAAAGATCGCAGCCTCGCTTCGCTCGACAGGTCCTACAGGGAAATGCGTTTACTTGAAGCCAGGCCGGCCGGTAGGCCGCCTCGCTTTTGCTTTTGCGGTACACGCCCCCTCGAGAGGCCGAGTGGAGGTTCTGCGCAGTGGGCAACCCGGCATGGATGCCGGGTTAGCCGCCCCCGGCCATGGATGGCCGATGGCGGCGGGCCCACGGAGCAGGACCGGAGCGAGGGCATGGCGAGCCTAGGCGAGGGACCGAACGAAAGGGGCAAGAGCCCTTGGTTACTTGGGGTTGGGCGGCATTCCGTATTTCCAAGTGACCCGCCGTAAGGGCGGAACCCTAAGGCGCCTTTACCGCAGCAACGGATATATACCCAATCGCTCGACCACCAAAACGTCAGTTGGTATCCAGGTCCACGTTCTTGGTCTCACGCAAACAGATCATCCCGACGACCAGGCTCACCCCGGTAATCACCACCGGGTACCACAGCCCGTAGAAGATGTCCCCGGTGTACACCACCAAGGCAAACGACACCGTTGGCAGGAAACCGCCGAACCAGCCGTTGCCGATGTGGTACGGCAGGGACATCGAGGTGTAGCGGATGCGGGTCGGGAACAGTTCGACCATCAGCGCTGCCAGCGGGCCGTAGCACATGGCCGAAATGATGATCAGCGCCACCATCAGCGCCACGATCATGGACTTGTTGACCTGTTGCGTATCCGCTTGGGACGGATATCCGGCCAGGGTCACGGCGCCTCGCAGGGCCGCTTCATCGTAGCCATCGAGTTTCACTTCACCGACGCTCACCTGCACGGCGCTGCCGGCAGGTAGAGCTTCGCTGTTGTAGGGAAGGCCCTGTTTCACCAGGAAGGTTTTGACCTTGTCGCAAGGGCTATCAAATTTCGCCTTGCCCACCGGGTCGAACTGGAAGGTGCAGGTGGCCGGGTCCGCCAGTACGGTGATCGGTGCCTGACGGCTGGCCAGGTCGATGGCCGGGTTGGCGTAGTGGGCGATGGACTTGAAGATCGGGAAGTACAGCGCGGTGGCCAGCAGCAGGCCGATCATCAGCACCGGTTTGCGCCCGACTTTATCCGACAGCCAGCCGAAGAAAATGAAGAACGGTGCGCCGATGATCACGCTGACGATCAACAGACTGTTGGCCAGCGCCGGGTCCATTTTCAGGAACTGGGTGAGGAAGAACAGCACGTAGAACTGCGCCGCGTAGAAGGTCACGGCTTGCCCGGCATTGATGCTGAACAGGGCGATCAGTACGACTTTCAGGTTTTCCCATTTGCCGAAGGAATCGCGCAGCGGCGACTTGCAGAGCTTGCCTTCCTCTTTCATTTTCACGAACGCCGGCGACTCGTGCAGGCTCATGCGAATCCAGGTCGAGATGCCCAGCAGAATGATCGAAAACAGGAACGGAATCCGCCAGCCCCAGACCTCGAACTGGTCACCGGTGAAGTAACGGCAACCGAGCACCACCAGCAGCGACAGCAGCAAGCCGAGGGTTGCGGTGGACTGAATCCAGCTGGTGTGGAAACCGCGTTTACCCATCGGCGCGTGTTCCGCGACATACGTGGCAGCGCCACCGTATTCACCGCCCAGGGCCAGGCCCTGAAGCATGCGCAGCACCACAAGAATGATCGGCGCGGCAATGCCGATACTCGAATAGGTCGGCAGCAGCCCGACGCAGAAGGTCGCCACGCCCATGAGGATGATGGTCGCCAGGAAGGTGTATTTACGCCCGATCATGTCCCCCAACCGGCCGAATACCAAAGCGCCGAACGGCCGCACGATGAAGCCGGCGGCGAACGCCATCAGCGCAAAGATGAACGCGGTGGTGTCGTTGACCCCGGCGAAGAACTGTTTGCTGATCACCGCCGCGAGGGCGCCATAGAGGAAAAAGTCGTACCACTCGAAGACCGTCCCGAGCGACGAGGCGAAGATGACTTTCTGGGTTTCCTTGCTGGTGCCCGCGCTGCGCACGGCTTCCAGAGGCTGAACATGTTCTGACATATCGGTATCCCTCACAGTGATTGTTTTTTTTGTTCCACTGGTGTTGCGTGTTCCTTAAAGGGGGTAATGCCCAACGTCCGCGAATTAAGTACAACCCCTGTGGGAGCGAGCTTGCTCGCGATAGCGGTGTATCAGTCAACATTGATGCTGGAAGTCATACCGTCATCGCGAGCAAGCTCGCTCCCACAGGGGACTGTCGGCAGTAGCGGCAAGCATCAACTGTGCGGCCTTTTCGGCAATCATCAGCGTAGGCGAACAGGTGTTGCCCGAGGTGATGCGCGGCATGATCGAGGCGTCGGCGATGCGCAGACCGGGGATTCCGTGGACTTTGAGCTGCGCATCGACCACGGCGTACGCGTCGTTACCCATGCGGCAGGTGCCGACCGGATGGA
Source organism: Pseudomonas sp. NPDC098740 (assembly GCF_044760065.1). Classification (NCBI taxonomy): domain Bacteria; kingdom Pseudomonadati; phylum Pseudomonadota; class Gammaproteobacteria; order Pseudomonadales; family Pseudomonadaceae; genus Pseudomonas; species Pseudomonas sp. NPDC098740. The sequence continues at coordinate 449,108 of NZ_JBIWAM010000001.1, forward strand.
AGATGGTGGTGCCGATGCGGGCGGCGGCTTCGTGCAACTCTTCTTCACTCTGCAAGCTGTCGCCGGGCAAGTACTCGACCGGTTTGAACGCTTGCAGGGCCGGTGCGGCGACGATGCGGCGGGTCAGGCGAATGGCATCTGCTGCCACCCGCAAGTCCTCCGGATGGCTCAAGTAATTGGGCTGAATCAGCGGCGCCTCCTGCGGATCGGTGGAGCGAATCTCGACGCGGCCACGGCTTTGCGGGCGCAGATCGCACACCGACGCCGTGAAGGCAGGGAAGGCATGCAATGGCTCACCGAAACGCTCCAGCGAGAGCGGCTGAACGTGGTACTCGAGATTCGCCGACGTCTGCTCCGGTCCCGAAAGGGCGAAGGCCCCGAGTTGGCTCGGCGCCATGGACAGCGGGCCGCTGCGGTCATACAGGTAACGCAGGCCCATGCCCATCTTGCCCCACAGGCTGCCGGCGATCTGGTTAAGGGTGCGGGCGTTTTCCAGTTTGTAGATCAGCCGAAGTTGCAGGTGATCCTGCAGATTGCCACCCACGCCGGGCAGTTCATGGGCAACGCCGATCCCCAGTTTTTGCAGCAGCGGGCGAGGGCCGATCCCGGAACGTTGCAGGATGCTCGGTGAGCCGACGGAACCGGCGCACAGCACGATTTCCTTGCGCGCCTTGAAGGTTATCGCCTGACCCTGGCAACGCGCGCTGACCGCTGACGCTCGGCCGTTTTCCAGCAGCACACGATCGACTTCGACGTCGGTCAGCACGGTGAGATTAGGGCGGTTGCGGATGGGTTTGAGAAACGCCTTGGCCGCGTTCCAGCGAATCCCGGCCTTCTGGTTGACCTGGAAGTAGCTGCAGCCTTCGTTGTCGCCCTTGTTGAAGTCATCGATGCTGGCGATGCCGCTTTGCTCGGCGGCGCTTTGGAAGGCATCGAGAATCGGCCATGACAGCCGCTGACGCTCGATCCGCCATTCACCGGCGGCACCGTGGAATTCCGAGTCGCCGGCAAAATGGTTTTCGCTCTTTTTGAACAACGGCAGCACGTCTTGCCAACTCCAGCCGGGATTGCCCTGAGCCGCCCAGCCGTCGTAGTCGCCGGCCTGGCCGCGCATGTAGATCATGCCGTTGATCGAGGAACAGCCGCCGAGCACTTTGCCTCGCGGATAACTCAGGGCGCGGCCTTGCAGGCCGGGTTGCGCTTCGGTTTTGAAGCACCAGTCGGTGCGCGGGTTGCCGATGCAGAACAGGTAACCCACGGGGATGTGAATCCACGCATAGTTATCGCGGCCGCCGGCTTCGAGCAGCAACACGCGATTCTGCGGGTCGGCCGACAACCGATTGGCCAGCAAACAACCGGCCGGGCCGGCCCCGACCACGATGTAGTCGTATTCATCCAGGGAAGTCTGCATCCGTGACCTCAACTTGTTGTTCTTGTTGTCGGTCATCCTAGTTGTTAGCTTTCGTCAGAAGAATGTTAGTTTTTGCGCAGCCGCTGTGCGTTTTTAAACAGCCTTATCTCAAGGACGGTTCATGTTCGACTGGAATGACCTGCGGTTTTTTCTCGAATTGCAGCGCAGCGGGCGTCTGCTCACCGCCGCCCGCCGTTTGAACACCACCCACGCCACCGTGGCCCGGCACATCGAGGCCATCGAAAAGAGCCTCGGTACCGCGTTGTTTGTTCAGCACGCCCAGGGTTATGAGCTGACCCCGGCGGGCGAAGCGTTGCTCAAACATGCCGAAGCCATGGAAAACGTCGCGTTGCTGGCGCAGGAAGAAATCACCCAGTCCACGGCGCCGCTGGGCAAGATCCGTGTCGGCGTAACCGAAGGGCTGGGCATCATGTTCCTCGCCAGCCGCATGAACGGCCTGTTCGAACGTTATCCGGGGCTGGAAGTGGAACTGGTGGCGGTGCCGCGCTTTGTCAGCATTCTCAATCGCGAGGCCGAAATCAGCATCCACCTCGAACGCCCGGCGGCCGACATGCTGGTCACCCGCAAACTGACTGACTACCGATTGGCGCTGTACGCCAGCCAGGAGTATCTCGACCGTTCGCCACCGCTGCGCAGCCGCGAAGACCTCGGTCGCCACGCCTGGATCGGCTATGTCGATGACCTGTTGTTCAGCCAGGAGTTGATGTTCCTCAACAGCTTCTGCCGCAATCCGCAGGTGGTGTTTCACAGCACCAGCGTCATCGCCCAGCAACAGGCCGCGCGTTCCGGGTTGGGGATCGCCGTGCTGCCGTGCTACATGGCCAGCGCCGATCCCGGCCTGGTGCCGTTGTTGCCGGATGAGAGTATTCAGCGCAGCTACTGGATCAGCACGCGGCGTGAGCTGCACAAATCCGTGCGGTTGCGGGTGTTGTGGGATTACGTGGTGGAGTTGTGTGAGCGCGAGCAGGCGTTGTTGCTGGGATAACAAACATCAAAAGATCGTCCGGACGGGGCCCGATCTTTTGATCTTGGGAGAGTGTCAGATTCACTTTCCCTTATGTTCACTCACGCCTCAGAACGTGCCGATACTCTTTGTGCGGAAAACCAACTTCACCGTGTTGTTTTTGGCGAGCTGCCACTTCACGTCGGTCGGGTCGATCTCTTTGCGCACGATACACTTCCATTCCACATCTTTGCCGTCGTCCGTGCCTGGGAAAAGTACCTTGCCGGTCCATGTAGAGTTGTCAGGGGCGGGTTTAGGGTCGAGCTTTACGGCCTTGGCCGGATCCCAATTCCCTAACTCCGGATGGTTGCCGACAACATACACGCTGTAGCCCGGCACCGTGTTGCCGTTATCGCATTGAAATTCCACTTCGTCTTTTAAGGGCACCCACGTGGCACCTAGGGCATCGCGGAACACGGGCAGTATTGCCCACAAGCAAACGCCCAGCGGCAATAGGTAATGATTGCGAGACATGATGAACACCTCAATTCATTCCAGTGGGCGCAGCTTAGCCCCGGCGAAACTGAAAGTGACCTGTTAGAAATGACAGTTCTTTAGAGCGCTTCGCGATAGCTTCAATCGTTGCTTATTAACTGCGAGCTTGTTTGCGCTGGACGGCGCAGCCGTCCTGGCCTTCAATTCACGGGATGAAGACAAGGAGCGTCCACCGACACTCCGCCGCGAAAGGGAGCTTGCAGCATGACCGAAGATACAAAAGTGAAAGGCCCAGCGTCGTACTTCCCGTCAATCGAGAAAAAGTACGGGCAGCCAATCAGTCACTGGCTGGATCTGCTGGGAACAGTGAGTGCAAAGAAGCATATGGAAATGGTGGCTTGGCTGAAGACTGAGCATGGTATGGGGCATGGCCATGCGAATGCTTTGGTTGCGTATTATTTGGCGAGTTCACCCACCTAGAGATTGACGCCATCGCGAGCAAGCTTTTGCTCCTACAAGGGTTCGTGTTTCAAGGGAGAATTTCGAATGAGGTGCTGGCCAGGCGCTCTCCATTCACCAGCACGTGTACGGCGTGTTTGCCCACGTAGTGTTTGCGGGTGGTGAGTTCCTTGATCTGCTGGCTACGGGCGATGGTCTCGGTCGCCTTGCCGGGAAGCGTCAGCGCCTTGAGCTTGAACACCTTCGCTGACGTGCTGCCGTTGGCTTTGACGTAATCGATCGCGTAGTCGATCACCAGTCGCTGACTGTCCTGGACCGTGGATTTCACGGCGAAGGACAGGGTGATTTTTTCACCCAGACGAATCACCGCCGGTTCCACCTTCACATCGATGATCTCGACCTCAGGCTTGCCGCCCGCGCCAATGATCGCCAATGCGCGTTGGTTGCCCTGTTTGATCAGGCTGCGCAGGGCGTGTTTGGCGATCCATGCGGTGTGTTTGTTGTCCAGCGACCAGCCTTCGATCAAGTCCAGCACCCATTCTGGATGATCCTTGGTGATGTCGTTGAGGTGGTTGGCCACGGACTTGCGCACGTAGAGGCTGTCGTCGGCCTTGAGGTTGTCGAGGATCGCGGCCGCCAATGTCGGGTCAGCCTGAATCTGTTCCAGTCGAAACGACCACGGCAGACGCGGTCGGCTGCCTTCGCTGGCCAGGCGGCGGACGTGTTCGTTTTCGTCCAGGGACCACTCGTGCATGACCGCCAGGGAGCGTTCGATGTTGCTGCGCAGGAAATAGCGGATCGCGAACTCCGAGGAGCCGAAGGCGGTGAAGTATTTCAGCGCCTCCATGGACTGCTCGAAGGCATGTCCGCCGTACGTCGCGACGTAATGCGGCAATGAGATGCTGACGAAGCCGCTGTTCAAGCGCGGAGCGAGGGCGCGCAGCACCTCGAGCGTCTCTTCATAGCTCAACGGCAGGACCACGTGCAGGCACTCGCTGACCCGGGCCATGCGCTGCATGATCGATAACTCTGCAAGCCCGTCGTTGGCCATTTTCAGGAAGGCTTTGGCGTTGAACGCGGGGTAGACGGAGGTCATCTCGGTGGCGATGTGCTTGAGGCGGTCGGCGTTGAAGATTTCTTTCAGGGCGGGGTAGCTTTGCTCAGCCATAGTAGGTTCCTATTCCTAAATCAATCGTCGATCGTTCCCACGCAGAGCGTTGGGAACGATCAGTTACGCCTTGCCTGATTCTTCTTCCAACTGATCCGACTCAAACAGCCTCGCCAGTTCCGCCCGGGCTTCCTGCGCCGTCTGCAAGACCTTCGCCGCATCGTCATAAATCGCATGCTGGGCCTCAAGCACCTGCTCGTCGTGATGCTTGAAGCGCTTGATTCGCGCATCGGCCTGGGCCTGGGTCAGCCCCAGGCCGACCAGCGTGCGCCGGCTCATTTCCAGACTCGAATAATAGGTTTCCCGAATGGCCTCGGCGCCAAGGTCCACCAGCCGATGCACATGCTGACGGTTACGGGCCCGGGCGATGATTTTGATGTGCGGATAGAGTTTGTGCACGATTTCGGCGGTCTTGATGTTGGTGTCCGGGTCGTCGGTGGCGATGACAAAGTATTCCGCCTGCTCGACCTTGGCCGCACTGAGGATCTCCGGGCGCATCGGGTCGCCGTAGAACACCGGCACACCGCCGAAGCTGCGCGACAGTTCGATGGTTTCCACCGAGGTGTCGAGGGCGACGAACTTGATGTTCTGCGCGCGCAAAATCCGCGCAACGATCTGCCCCATACGGCCCATGCCGGCGATCACCACGCGCGGCGTGTCGGTATCGATCTCGCGGAATTTCTCCGGCACCACCACCGGTTGAACCTTGGGGCTGACCAGTCTTGCGCACACCAGCAACAGCAGCGGCGTCACCGCCATGGACAAGGTGATGGTCAGCACCAGCAAGTCGTACAGGCGCGGCTCGAACAGTCCCTGGTCGCGGCCGATCTTGAACACCACAAAGGCAAACTCACCACCGGCGGCCAGTACGATGCCGAGGCGAATCGCACTGACCTTGCCCAGGCCACCGGCCAGCCGACCGACAACAAACAGCAGCGGCAGTTTGATTGCGATCAGCAACAGGGTCAGGCCCAGCACCGTGATCGGCGCGCTCAGGAGCAGACTCAGGTTGGCGCCCATGCCGACGCTGATGAAAAACAGCCCCAGCAGCAATCCCTTGAACGGCTCGATTTGCGCTTCCAGTTCGTGGCGGTATTCGGAGTCCGCCAGCAGCAACCCGGCGAGGAACGCCCCCAGCGCCATGGACACGCCGACCAGGTCCATCAGCCACGCCGTGCCGATCACCACCAGTAACGCAGTGGCGGTCGAGACTTCCGGCAAACCAGTCTTGGCCACCACCCGGAACACTGGGCGCAGCAGATACCGCCCACCGATCACCACCACCGCGATGCTGCCCAGCACGCGCAAGCCGTGATTGAGGCCTTCGCCAGCGCTGCTGGTGTGATCGCCGCCCGCCAGCAACGGCACCATGGCGATCAACGGGATAGCGGCGATGTCCTGGAACAGCAGAATCGCGAACGCCAAGCGCCCGTGGGGGCTGGTCAATTCCTTGCGCTCGGCCAGGCTTTGCAAACCGAACGCCGTGGACGACAGCGCCAGGCCCAACCCCAGCACGATCGCGCTGCTCAACGGTTGGCCGAACACGAACAACGCCAGCACACCAATCACCGAGCCCGTCAGCAGCACTTGCGCCAGGCCGACGCCGAACACCGATTTGCGCATCACCCACAAACGTCGCGGCGACAGTTCAAGACCAATGATGAACAGCAGCAACACCACCCCGAGTTCGGAAATGTGGCTGACGCTTTGCGGATTGCCAATCAAGCCCAGCACCGACGGCCCGATAATCACGCCGGCAAACAGATAACCCAGTACCGCCCCCAGTTGCAGGCGCTTGGCCAAGGGAACGGTGAGCACGGCCGCGAACAGAAACACGACAGCGGCTTGCAACAGGTTGCCTTCATGGGGCATGGCTTACTCCAGAACTCGGTACGGCGGGGGCGCTCAGGATAAAGGCTTGAGATGCATGCGTCAGCCAATGCAATCGCAATCATCGCAGCAATAAGGAATGATTCAGCGCCAGCGTAGTCGGACTTCAGGTACCAAGACATTAATGGAGGTTCACCGATGAACAACAAGACCTTTATCGCCTGCCTCGCCCTTGTCGCAGGCATTGCCGGTATCAGCCCCATCGTTCAAGCGGATGACCCACCGCAAAAAACCGTTCAGCCTGGGGTCGACAACAACCGTCAGCTGGTGGTCGGTGACCGCGCCCCGGACGTTTACCAGCGCAGCGAAAAGGCCCTGGTCAACTGGAAGCAGAAAGGTCTGAAAGCCCCGAAGGGCCAGGCGCAGTGGGTGCAGATCAACGACAAGTACATGATGGTGATGATTACAAACGGGACGATTGTGGATATCACGCCGGTGGAGCGGTAAACCGTCGAAGGGCTATTCGCTGTGAGCGCGTACGGGGCTTTCAGTGCCCAACCGATACTGATTATTCCCACTGCGCTTCGCCTCATACATCGCCAGATCCGCAATATGAATCAACCGGTCCATGCTCGGCGCATGGTCCGGGAACACCGCGACCCCCAGGCTGGTGCCGATGTGGCGTTGATCATTACCGATGGTCACCGGTGGCGACAGTTCGACGAAGATTTTCTGGCAGATGCTGCGGGCTTCGTCCTGCAGGCTGTTGCCCTGGGTCAGGCCTTGAAGGATGACCACAAACTCGTCGCCACCGATCCGGGCGACGGTATCGGTTGAACGCAGGATTTTCTTCAGTCGGGTGGCGGTGGTGATCAGTACCCGGTCGCCGGCGGCATGGCCGTAATGGTCGTTGATTGCCTTGAAACCATTGAGGTCGACAAATACCAGCGCAACCCTCGTAGCGCTGATGCGCGCCTGTTCCAGCGCTTCGGACAGACGCTCTTCGAGCACCAGACGATTGGGCAGACCGGTCAGCGGGTCGAAGTGCGCCAGGTGTTGCAGGTAGCTGGCGGAGGCTTTTTCCTCGGTGATATCGCGGACCACGCCCATCATCTTGATCGTTGCATCTTGGTCGTTCTTGACCACATTGCCGGTTTCCCGAAGCCAGCGGATCGTGCCGTCGGGCCAGACCACCCGATATTCCTCGTCATGGTTGTCGCCGGTTTCCAGGCAACGCAATTCCCCGGCCCGGACCTTGGCCCGGTCGTCCGGGTGAACACATGAGCAAAACAGCGCGTAGGAAGGCGTTACTTCGTCGATCTTGAAGCCAAACATGCCGTAGATCGCGTCCGACCAGTAGAGCTTGTCGGTGTCGACATCCCAGTCCCACGTGCCGATACGGGCGAAGTACTGGCTGCGCTTGAAGCGTTCGGCGTCACCGTCCTGACGGATGTTTTGTCCGTCAGTCAGGCTGGTGATCAGCACGCGATACTCGGCCAGCTGCTTTTGTAGCGAGCGCTCGCGACAGATCAACGCGACGATCAGGGCAAGCATCACTGAGCCGATGGCGGCGCTGGTCCAGTCCACATTCATTCAGGTTTCGCCATCGTGGCGTATCAGCCGCATCGGGAGAGGTGTGCCTATGTTAGTTCACACGGCCCTCGATCATCAGCCTCTATTACGAGGGGCGCCAAACTTATAGCAGTTCACCTTTGTCCCACAGATGCACCAATTCCCCAGGCGCCTGATCTTCAGGCACCTTCATCACCATTCGGTCGTCCTGTTCGCCGCTGCGGTAGCGCACTTCGATTTGATAGAAGCGCTGATCGCCCCGACCGGCGGATGAACTCGTCATAAGCAGGCAACCCTCGAGCAACGAACAAATGCGGGTTCGTTGGTCGGCATTGCATTGGGCGAATTCGATCTCTCGGGGGCGGGTCAAGGTGTGGATCGCCGCCACGCCGCCCTGGCGGGAGACACAGACCACCGCGTTATCGTCCAGTGTTGGCAACGTTTTCATTGTTCCTCCGGCGTCAGGTCGACGCCCACTTCAGACCAGCCGTGTCGCACCGCCTCGACTGCCTTCGCGTCGAATCCTTGCCGGGCATGCTCGACGGTCAGTTGCGCGAAGGCACTGAATGTCGCTTCGCTACTCAGGCGTTTGTCGCACAGCGCGTCGTACCAGATGCGGCCGGTTCTTTCCCAGGCAAAGCCGCCCAGAGCCATCGCGGCCAGATAAAACGCCCGATTGGGGATGCCCGAATTGATGTGCACACCGCCGTTGTCTTCCTGGGTGATGACGAACTTGCGCATGTGATTCGGTTGCGGATCCTTGCCAAGCAACGGGTCGTCATAGGCCGTGCCCGGGTGGGCCATCGAGCGTAAACCGATACCTTTGATGCGCGGTGCCAGCAGGTCGGCGCCGATCAACCAGTCAGCCTCTTCGGCGGTCTGGCCCAGCACATGCTGTTTGATCTGTACCCCGAAAACGTCCGATATCGATTCATTCAATGCCCCGGACTGGCTGGCATAGACCAGACCGGCTTCGCTTTCAATCACACCGTGCGTCAACTCGTGGCCGATCACATCCAGAGAGCGGGTGAAGCGCTCGAAGATTTCGCCATCGCCGTCGCCGAACACCATTTGCGCGCCGTTCCAGAACGCGTTCTGGTAATCCAGGCCGTAATGCACGCTGCCGATCAGGGCAAAACCCTTGTTGTCGATGGAGTCCCGACCCAGCACCTTCCAGAAGAAATCATAGCTGGCACCCATTGCGTCGTAGGCCTCGTCGACCGCCGGATCGCCGGTTGCCGCCTGGCCTTCAAGTCGCACAGGCATACCCGGCAGAAGCATTTTGCCTTGCGCGTCATGAATGCTGCGTTGCGCCAGACCGGGGCGGCCGGGCTGCGACAGGATCGCTTTGGCGGGTGGGCGCGATGGCGGGCCGGGATTGTGCCGCAGACGGCGTACATGGATCAGCGTGGTCTGCGCGCTGGAGCGCTGACGGTCGGAACCGTGGGCGATGATTCGGTTGAGGATGTAGGGCGGGATGAAACTGTACAGCGGTGATGAGTCGGTCATCAGAGCATCCTTTCCTGAATACGAAGTCGTTATTCATGTGAGCCGGATGACGGTCTTTCGGTTCCGTGGATTGCCTTGCGCGCCGGTTTCTGCGAAAACCTCCGTCCGCGCCCCAATCACTGGGCGACAGTGAACGAGTAGGAATCATGAACGACGAGTTGCAAATCATTGACCTTGAGCCGGGCGACGGCAAAGCCGCCGTCAAAGGCGCGCTGATTACCACCCAATACCGCGGCTGGCTGGAAGACGGGACTGAATTCGATTCTTCCTACAGCCGGGGTAAACCTTTCCAGTGCGTGATTGGCACGGGTCGGGTGATCAAGGGTTGGGATCAGGGGATTATGGGCATGCAGGTCGGCGGCAAGCGCAAGTTGCTGGTGCCGGCGCATCTGGCCTATGGCGAGCGGACGATGGGAGCGATCACGCCGAATTCGAACCTGATCTTCGAGATTGAATTGCTGGAAGTGCTCACGCGAGATGATTGATTTGTTGGATGTGGGCTGAAATGGCGAACCCCGCCATCTCTGTTAGAAGAAATGGTGGGGTTTTTATTTGTTGGGAGGGTGATTTCTGGTTTTGATTTAGCGAGTCAGGTGAACATTTCAATATCGTCGAGCGTGTCAGCAACTGTGGCTTCAAGTGCAGGAAATTTTCCTTTTACGGAATCAAGGGCGGGCATCACGGCTTGCATTTCAAGCTCACCGAATCTGCGGGCTACATGGCCGAGTGCGGTGATTGCTGCCGCAGCCACCGACTGAGTACCACTCTCGAGATGTTTCAGGCAAATGGTCTGAGCCCAGGCACTGTCTTGCTCATTTAATCCGATGGAAATCAGCGCGGTGACAATGTTCCTTTCTAAGCCGCTATCAAAGAGATTGATTGCTTCGTCATGGCTAATCGACGGATCGTGGTAGATAAGACTCACTGTTTAGCTCCCAGGATGTTTCCCTTGGTGTCGGCTTTTTTTGCCTTGATCAATACATTTTTCATATCTTGATGGAGTTTGTTCCATGCTCTGACATGTCCGTGGTAGTCGTCCCCTCCCGTATGATCAAAGACGACAAACTCGTTGGTTTTGGGGTCAATACCAATCCTGCGTTCCGATGTAGGTTTTACCTGTACCGAATTATCCAATGCTTCCTGGCCATTCTCGGGACCCTTACTTTTAACTGGTGTATCCGTCTTTCCATGGTACCTGGCAGCATCGAATCGCAGGGAAAAGACAACGTAAAGAGGCTTGATACCGGAATCAGCCGGGAAAACAAGGATGAAGTCCTTGTACTCAGGCGGGTAAATCGGGTTGACGATGATGTTATCTGCCTGGTCGGTAGGCGGATAAATCCAGATGTGCGGGGCTTGTGGGGCACCTTCTAGCGGTGGGATTCCCGAAGTGCGGGACGGGTCAACGGCTGGCGTCCATATCAACGTTGTCCCATTGCCGAAGTCAGCCACTTGCTGAGTACCTTGAACTACGAACTGCACTACAGGAATCATTTCCCAATCGCTGCGCTTCTGGGTGTTGTATCCGTATCCCTTCAAGGTGCCATCGGCCTGTTGTTCGACATGCAATCGGACACGTGTACGGCCTTCCTTGATCGACTTGAGCTGTTCTTCGGTATACAGGGAACTGTCCCCCAGATTCGACGGCCAGAGTAGTGCAACCAATCCAGCCAATGCGCCTGCAGCAACACCTCCCGTTACTACGCCTGCACCACCAACAGCACTTGTGCCGGTGCCAGCAGCACCAACCCGACCTAAGAGAAGCGTTCCCAATGCAGCAGGTAACGCGTTACCACTGATTTTTTTGAGAGGGATGTTTCCCGCTGCATCCCTTTCGCGACCACCCAGCAGCGAGAATTTTCCGTAATCGGCCAGTTTCTCGGTAGGGACAAACCCGGCTGGGTTGTCGTGATTGATTACGCCGTCCGGGAGGTTGCAGCTTTTGGCGAACACGCACCCGCTGTAGCCGGGAGGGTCCTGTTGTTGAGGTTGTCTGACGAAACGGTCTTCATATGCCTGTTGTCGGGCCAACATGTCGTCATATTTTTTTTGTCTGGCGTCCCGCTCTGCCAGTTCGGTGGCGTTCATGTAGCGGCTGGTGACGTGGTGCCCGTCGCCTGACGGTGGGTTTTGAATCCTGGGTATGCCTGTTTTGCGAGCCATGAGCGTCCTTGTTTCATCTTTTGAAAACGATGCGGACGCTATATCAAAGGACATTTGATAGATGTAGGACGGGTCTGAAACTCTATGAGTTACTGGAAGTACTGCCCCGCGATGATTGATCGCTAAGACTGAAAGGTTTCCCGGTAGGCATAAAGGCCCGGTGTTCCACCAGTCATCACGAACAGCACATTGTCCCCGGAACGGACGCGTCCTTGCCTGAGATCGGCCAACAGTCCAGCGAACGCTTTGCCGGAGTACACCGGGTCGATCAACAGGCCTTCGGCGCGAGCCATCAGGCGCACCGCTTCCTGCATGGCTGGTGTCGGCAGACCGTAACCGTCGCCCAACTGACTGCCGTCAATGGCAATTTCTTCAGCCTGAACGACGGCGCTGCAGCCCAACAGCGCCAATGCGTCCTGGGTCAATTGCCGGGTTCTGGCCGCTGACGTGTCTCGATCGGACAAAACCGAATAGGATTTTACGATCGAGGTGCCTCGGCCCAGCAACTGGAAGCCGGCCGCGAGCCCGGCGTGGGTGCCGGCGCTGCCGTTGGGCACCACGACTTGATTGAAGGTGAGGTCGAGTTCCGACTCCTGCTGCGCGATCTCCGCCGCACAGCGCGCATAACCGAGACTGCCCAAAGGCGTTGAGCCACCGGTGGGAATCACCAGCACGTTGCGCCCCGAATCCCGAAGTTGCGCGGCCCGTTTCTCGGCCTCGGCGAGTGAGTCGCTACCGCCGGCAAGCACTTGTATGTGCGCGCCGAACAGCTGGTCGAGCAGGACGTTGCCGTTGAGTTCGTAATCTACATCGGTTTTGGGTACCACGCGGGTCAGGATCAGTTCGCAGGCAAGGCCCAGGCGCGCACACACCGCGGCGGTCAGGCGCGCATGATTGGACTGAATGCCTCCCACGGTGATCACCTTGTCGACTCCGGCCGCCAGGCCTACGCCGATATGGAATTCGAGTTTGCGCAGTTTGTTACCGCCACCGCCAATCAGCATATGATCGTCGCGCTTGAGAAACAGGCCGATTCCCTGCGGCTTCAAGCCCAGCAGTTGTTCGAGGCGTTCGGCGTGCTGAATGGGCGTGGGGCCTTGCAGGAGCTCTGCCCGCGCAAAAGAACTCAGTGACGTGTCCAGTAGGGTTTGCATCAATGGAGCCTCGTTGTTCACATTTATAATGTGACTCTATGGAGAACGCCCTTCGTGATAAACGCATTGCCGGTTATTACACCTTTAACCTGATGTACTTAATCAAGCGTTCCGTTTCCTCCCTTCACAAGGCATGGTCATGAGCAAACTCAGGCAAAGGGAAGTTTTCGTCGCCGTGGTCGAGGCGGGCAGCTTCGCCGATGCGGCCAGTGACATCGGGATGTCGGCGGTCATGGTTGGACGGCATATCCAGAGCCTGGAGAAAACCCTCAACACCCAGCTGATTCAACGCACCACCCGGCGGCAATCCATCATCGGGGAAGGGCGGTTGTTTTATGAAGAAGCCAAGCGGGCACTGGAGCAGGTGAAGTACGCGTTCAGCCGGGTGGAGGCGTCGAGCCCGGAGCCCAGTGGCCTGTTGCGAATCACCGCACCGATGACCCTTGGTGTGTCATTGGTCGGTCCTCTGGTGTCGGCCACGCTGGCCAACGGCGAACTCGTGCGGATCCTGGACGCCTATACTCCACCGACCAAGCCGGTACAGATGGTGTATCCGCGCTCGCGTAAATCACTGCCCAAAATGAAAGCCTTTATCGATTTTGTTGCGCAGCGACTGGCGTGACCGTTGCGGATGCGAATTTTTCAGCAGGGTTTCGATAGGCTACGGCGCATCAAAAACCAACGCCTTTGCGTGGGAGGGCGCGTGTCGTCAATCAACGAATATGTAGCTGCGGTTCAACTGCTGGACGAAGCTTACCGGCGCTGGACCGGCCAAAGCCTGCCAGCCCCTGAGTCGCTGAGCGGACCTGAGCGCTTGCACTGGTTGCACGCGCACGCGCCTTACAGCCTGCTGGCCCACGGCACTGAAGCCGATCCTTGCTTCTTCTACGCCAATGAACAGACGCTGGCCTGTTTCAAATACCCTCGCTCGCAATTCCTCGGCATGCCGTCACGGTTCAGCGCTTCGCCACTGGACCGAGCCATGCGCCAGACGTTGCTGGAGCAGGTCACGGCCAACGGGATTGCTCACGGCTACAGCGGTTATCGGGTGGATCGGGATGGCAATGCCTTCATGATTCACGAAGGCAAAGTCTGGACGCTGATCGATCAGCACGGTGAGCATCGGGGGCAGGTGGCACTGTTCTGGCCGGATGCGGAGCGTGTTGGTCGGGTTGATTGATTTGGATGTAGCCTGCTGGGCACGTAGGAAATGAAGCATCGTTTGTCAGGCCGCCTTCGTCGGATCGCCGCCCGGAGCAAGCTCGCTTCCACAGGGGATTCTTGTCGATCACGAATACTGTGTGCGACACCCATCAACTGTGGGAGCGAGCTTGCTCGCGATGAACGATGACGCGGTCGCTGAAGAGCGGAATGCGGCCGTTGAGGGAACGGCGGTAGTGCCATTCCAATTGGTCTAGCGCGGGTTTCATTGCCAGAATCTCCCTCAACGTGGCGCTGGCAATACTCAACGCCAACAACTGCCCCGGACATTGATGCCGTCCCGCACCAAAGGTGAAGCTACGCCGGTCTGGACGATCAAGAAGAAAGACGTCGGGATGGTCATTGAGCAGCGGATCACGATTAGCCGAAGCCAGCAGCACCAGAATCACGTCGCCGGGGTTCAGGCTCACCCCCTCGATTTCACAAGGTGCAGCGACAAACCGGCGGGTGTTCTGCACCGATGGGTCGAAGCGCTGAACTTCAGCGATCAAGTCTTCAACGGGTGTCGATTCGCTGTGCAACGACGGGTTTTGAATCAACGCCAACAGCGCATTGCCGATCAGCCCGGCGGTGGCTTCATAGGTCTGGGAAAACAACCCGATCAGGTTGGCGATCAACATTTCAGAGTCGCTAGAGGTTGCCGCGAAGCGCTCGCGGATCCCGGCGAGCAGGGCGCTCTGATTGCTAGGGTCATCCAGCAGCTCAACGAAATAGCCGCTCAAGTGTTCCGCCGCAATGTGCGCTGCATCCCATTGCGCCTGATCGCCAAGGGGCGACAGGCACGTGACGAAGTCCCCGGTCAGCTCGCTGATAGCCCGGCCCTGAGCCGCAGAGAACCCCAGCAATGCAGCCACCACGCAAACCGGCCCGCGGAACATCGCCTTGTACAACCCATCGGCGCCGGGAGTGATCAGACGCGCACCGACCAGCGCATTGACTTCAGCGACATCAATCAACGCCAACCCCGGTTTAATCGCCGACCTCGGGCAACGCTGTCGTTCGCCCTCATTCATCCGCATCAACTGACCAAAGACCTTGCCGGCCATCCCGCCAACAATCGCCTTGGGCACCGGTTCGTGGGACGGCCGGACATGACAGTCAGGATGCGCCAGCACGGCCGCAACGGCTCGGGCGCTACTCGCCACCCACACTTTCAGTCCTTGGTGAAAAACCAGCCCGCCCTCCGCGCGCAGTTGCGCGTAATAGGGATCAGGATCGGCATGAGTCGCAGCGATGATCGGGTCCATGGGTCGCAGCCTTGTTCGTGGTTGGAAAAGTGTTGCTACTATCTCCAGTCCGAAAGGGCCTTGATTCGTCCGGGAACGAAATATGAACGTAGAACAACACGACATCGGCATTTCTCAAGTCGCCGCGGCCATCGCGGAACCGGCCCGGACGAAGATCCTCTGTTCGCTGATGGACGGCCACGCCCGCACCAGCACCGAGCTGGCAGCGATTGCCGAGGTCAGCGCCTCCACCGCCAGCGCGCACCTGGCCAAACTCAAGGAACTGGCGCTGGTGCGTTTGCATGTGCAGGGCCGCCATCGCTATTACAGCCTGACAGACAAGCGTATCGCCCAGGCGTTGGAGGCGTTAATGGTGATCGGCCAGAACGCCGCACCCACCTTCAACCCGCGCACCCCGGATCGCCTGCAATTCGCCCGCACTTGCTACGACCACATGGCCGGCACGTTGGCGGTGCTGCTGCATGACCGGATGATCGAAGCGGGGTGGCTGCTGGAAACCGATGAACAGGTCTATCAACTGAGCGACAGCGGGGAGGTGTTGTTTGAAGGGTTGGGTATCGAGGTCAAGGACTTGAGCACGCTGCGTCGCCGCTTCGCCTGCCCATGTCTGGACTGGAGCATGCGTCGGCCGCATCTGGGCGGTTCGTTGGGGGCGGCGTTGTTGCAAACGGCGATCAAGCGCAAATGGGTGACTCAGGACCTGGACAGCCGCGCGCTGGCGTTGACGGCGACGGGGCGAAAGGAACTCAGCAGCCGGTTTGCCGTTGAACTGCCGGTTCAGGTATCGACAACACAACCCGCTTCCACCGAGATCAGACGCCGAGTGGTCGCCAGTTCTGCGCCTTAGCGACTGGCCGAGGCCATCAGCACGCCGAAACCGGCGAAGGTCACGCCCGAGACTTTCGCCGCCAGCCAGGAACCCTTCGGGCTCGACAACCAGCCTTTGGCAGCATTGGCGAGCAACGCATAGCTGCCATGCACCAGAATCACCAGTACGCCGTAGGAGGCGACCAGCTTGAAAAACTGGGTGGAGAAGTGCGCCGAGGTGTCGATGAATTGCGGGAACACCGCCAGAAAGAAAAACACTGCCTTGGGGTTCAAAAACTGGATGGAAGCCGCTTCAAGAAAGCGATAGCCTGGGCTTGAGGGGCGCGTTTCAAGCCGCGTGCTGAAACCAGCCGAGCGCCAGCTTTTGTAACCCAGGTACAACAAATAGGCAGCCCCTGCGTATTTCAATGCGGTAAAGGCGTTGGCGGAGGTGCTGAGAATCAGGCCGACACTGGTGGCGCTGATGGCGGCGACGATAAACGCTCCCGACGCGATCCCCAGAATGCCCGGCACGGCCCCCGTCCAGCCGTGGCGCACCGCGTTGGACAGGGTCAGGACCACGCCAGGCCCTGGACTCAAAATGGTCAGGGTGGCAAACAGTAGAAAGAGTCCGTAGCTGTTCATGTCTTGCTCCGTCAGGTGGCGCTGGCTGCATGCGGGCAGATTGGCGTGACGACGTGGGCGTGACAAACGCTTTAATTGCGGCGCATAGGTGACTAAATTAGACGCATGATGAATCCACTACCGCCGCTTAATGCTGTTCGCGCCTTCGCTGTTGCTGCTCGTCATCAGAGTTTCAGCCTGGCGGCCGAAGAGCTGCATGTCAGTCACAGTGCCGTCAGCCGGCACATCAAATTGCTTGAGGAGCACCTGGGTGTGCTGCTGTTCGAACGGCGTATCCGTCAATCGGTGCTGACGCCGGCCGGTCAGCGTTTTTATGAGCAGGTCAGTGCCGGGCTGGCGCAGATCGCCAACGCCGCTGCTGCGCTTAAGCAACATGCCTCGCTGCCGACCGTGAAGATCAATGTCCGTCCGTCCTTTGCCATGCTTTGGCTAACGCCCAGGCTGGCGGATTTCATTGCGCAGCACCCGGACATCAAACCGCAAGTGATTACCCAAACCCAGGCACCCGATCATGCACGCGACGGGTTCGACATTGTCATTCGCCGTGGTCGTGACGACTGGGCACCGGCAATTGAGGCGCGAGCCCTCTTCGAAGACGAACTGTTGCTGGTCGCGGCACCCTCGCTGATCGAGCGCCTGGCCCTTGAAGACCTCGCGTCCCTGAGCCGGCACACGTTACTGACCGCCAAGGCGCGTCGCGAAGATTGGCACAACTGGGCCCTGCATTTTGGTCAAACCCAGTCAGCCACTCAGGTCTCCCGGCAGTTTGATCACATGCACCTCGTGCTTGAGGCCGCCGTGGAAGGACAGGGCATTGCCTTGTGCCCGACCTCTTTGCTGGGCACCCACCTCTCGAGCGGTCGCCTGATCTGCCCGTTGCCCGAATTGCGAATGCCGTTGCCGCGTTATTACTACGGTGTTGCGCCGGACGTCACGGTGCAGACACAGGTGTTTGTGGAGTGGTTGTTTGCCCGGATCGAAGTGGATGCTGGTCAGGAGGGGCGGTTGATCGCAAGGTGATTCGCCTGCAAGTGACCGGCGCTGAAAAACGACCGGCCAACAAAAAGCCCACCCGACGCATTCGCGAGGGGTGGGCTTTTTTAGTGCCTGAAGCGCTGGATCAAACCTTGACGATCCAACCCGCTGGCGCTTCGATGTCGCCGGTCTGTACACCTGTCAGCTCTTTGTAGAGCTTCTGGGTGACCGGGCCGACTTCGGTTTCGCTGTGGAACACGTGCAGTTTGTCGTTGTAGCTGATGCCGCCGATCGGTGTGATCACCGCGGCAGTACCGCAAGCACCGGCTTCCTTGAAGTCGGACAGCTTGTCGATGAACACGTCGCCTTCGACCACTTCCAGGCCCAGACGCGATTTTGCCAGCTCGATCAACGACAGACGGGTGATGCCCGGCAGGACCGACGGCGAGTTCGGGGTCACGAACTTGTTGTCGTGGGTGATCCCGAAGAAGTTGGCCGAGCCGACTTCTTCGATTTTCGTGTGGGTCATCGGGTCCAGGTAGATGCAGTCGGCGAAGTGGGCTTTCTTGGCCTGGGAACCTGGCATCAGGCTGGCCGCGTAGTTACCACCGACTTTGGCTGCACCGGTGCCTTGTGGGGCGGCGCGGTCGTAGCTGGAGATCAGGAAGTTGTGCGGGGTCAGGCCGCCCTTGAAGTAAGCGCCGACCGGGATGGCGAAGATCGAGAAGATGAACTCGGGGGCGGTACGCACACCGATGTTGTCACCCACGCCAATCACGAACGGACGCAGGTACAGCGCGCCGCCGGTGCCGTAAGGCGGGATGAAACGCTCGTTGGCGCGGACCACTTTCTTGCAGGCTTCGACGAACTGTTCGGTGGACACCTGTGGCATCAGCAGGCGCGCGCAGCTGCGTTGCATGCGTGCGGCGTTCTGGTCCGGGCGGAACAGGTTGATCGAACCGTCCTTGCAACGATAGGCCTTCAGCCCTTCGAAGCATTGCTGGCCATAGTGAAGGGCAGTGGAACCTTCGCTGATGTGCAGCACATTGTCTTCGGTCAGGGTGCCTTTGTCCCACTCGCCATTACGCCAGTGCGACAGATAGCGCTTGTCTGTCTTGATGTAGTCAAAACCCAACTTGTCCCAATTGATGCTTTCGTTACCCATGACACCCTCTATCACTTAACAACCGCCGAAACGGTTCAAGGCTTCTGACGTTTTTCTGGATGGGGACAACAATACTTCATTCCGCGGCGATTTCGCAGCCGGAATTCAATCTCTGCGACCATCGATGCACCCGATGCACCCGATGTAGCAGCTGTCGAGCACCGCGAGGCAGCGTTCGGCGGCGAAGCCGTCGTATTCCGGCTGACTCGCTACGCCTGAAAGCACGCGGTGGCAGGTTTTGCGACGACTTCGTCGCCGAACGCTGCCTCGCGTTGCTCGTCAGCTGCTACAAGGGTTTGCGTCTGGTTTTAGAGGTGCAGCGCATGACCAAGGGCCCGCAACGCCGCTTCCTGCACAGCTTCGCCCAAGGTCGGATGCGCGTGGATGGTGCCGGCAATGTCTTCCAGCCGGGCGCCCATTTCCAGGCTCTGACCGAACGCCGTCGACAATTCCGACACGCCCACACCGACTGCTTGCCAACCGACAATCACATGATTGTCACGCCGCGCCACGACCCGCACGAAGCCGCTTTTCGATTCCAACGTCATCGCTCGACCATTGGCCGCAAACGGGAAACTGGAAACGATGCAGTCCAGACCCGCCGCCTTGACGTCGTCCGGTGTCCTGCCGACCACCACCAGTTCCGGGTCGGTAAAGCACACGGCGGCGATGGCGGTCGGGTTGAACTCGCGGGATTTACCGCTGATCAGTTCGGCAACCATCTCGCCCTGAGCCATGGCCCGGTGGGCCAGCATCGGTTCGCCGCTCAGGTCGCCGATGGCATACACGTTGCGCATGCTGGTCTGGCAGCGGTTGTCGATCTTGATCGCCGAGCCGTTCATGTCCAGGTTCAAACCTTCGAGGTTCCAACCCTGGGTGTTCGGTTTGCGGCCGACGGCCACCAGCACCTGATCGGTTTCCAGGTTCAGGGTGTCACCATTCGGATCAAGCACTTGCAGTGTGTTGCTAGCAGAATCAAAGCCTTGGACGCTGTGCTTCAAGTAAAGCTTTATACCGAGCTTCTTCAGTTCGTCATGCACAGGCTGCGTCAGTTCGGCGTCGTAGGCCGGCAGGATGCGATCCTGGGCCTCGACCACGCTGACCTCGGCACCGAGCTTGCGATAGGCAATCCCCAGCTCCAGACCGATGTAACCGCCACCGACCACGATCAGCCGTTTCGGCACGGACGTCGGCGCCAGGGCTTCGGTGGAGGAGATGATCGGCCCGCCAATCGGCAGCATCGGCAGGTTCACGCTTTTCGAACCGGTGGCCAGCACCAGGTGCTCGCACTGAATGCGCGTGTCGCCGACGTCCACGGTCTTGCCGTCAACGACTTTGGCCCAGCCTTGAATGACCTGGACTTTGTTCTTTTTCAGCAATGCCGACACGCCGGTGGTCAGGCGATCAACGATGCCGTCCTTCCACTCGACACTCTTGCTGATATCGAGCGTCGGCGCCGACACGCTGATGCCCAACGCCGAATGCTGGCTGTGATGCTGCGTCTGGTGAAACTGTTCGGCGACGTGGATCAACGCCTTGGACGGAATGCAGCCGATGTTCAGGCAAGTGCCGCCCAGTGATTCGCCTTCAACCAGAATGGTCGAGATCCCCAGCTGACCGGCACGAATCGCCGTCACATAACCGCCAGGGCCGCCGCCGATGATCAGCAGCGTGGTGTTTAAAGTTTGCATGCCTGCTCCACTCATAATCAGTCCACAAACAGGGTGGCGGGTTGTTCGAGCAAGCCACGAATGGCCTGGATGAATTGCGCCGCGTCCATGCCATCGACCACGCGGTGATCGAAGGAGCTGGAGAGGTTCATCATCTTGCGAATCACGATCTGGCCTTTGACGACCATCGGGCGTTCGACGATTTTGTTGACGCCCACGATCGCCACTTCCGGCAGGTTCAGCACCGGGGTGCTGACGATACCGCCCAAGGCGCCGAGGCTGGTCAGGGTGATGGTCGAGCCGGACAGCTCATCGCGGCTGGCCTTGCCATTACGGGCAGCGGTAGCGAGGCGAGAAATTTCCTGAGCGCTGTCCCACAGGCTGCGGGTTTCGGCGTGACGGACTACCGGCACCATCAAACCGATGTCGGCTTGGGTGGCGATGCCCACGTGCACGGCGCCGAGGCGGGTGATGACCTGGGCTTCGTCGTCGTAACGGGCGTTGATCTGCGGGAAGTCGCGCAGGGCAACGACCAATGCGCGGACCAGGAACGGCAACAAGGTCAGCTTGCCGCGGGTCGCGCCGTGTTTTTCGTTCAGATGAGCGCGCAGTTCTTCCACGGCGGTGACGTCGATTTCCTCGACGTAACTGAAGTGAGCGGCGCGCTGAGTGGCGTCCTGCATACGCTGGGCGATCTTGCGGCGCATGCCGATGACCGGGATTTGTTCTTCGTCATTACGCTGGGCGTAAGCGGCGGCAGCGGTGGATTGCGGCTGCTGACCCTGGGCCAAATAGGCGTCGAGGTCTTCGTGCAGCACCCGACCGGCAGGGCCGGTGCCACGCACCAGACGCAATTGAATGCCGAGGTCCAGCGCATGTTTGCGCACGGCCGGGGAGGCCAGCGGACGCTCATCAGCCTCGCGAGCAACCATCGGGCCTTGGCATACGGCAGCTCGTGGCGCTGCAGCGGCGACCGGTTTGCTTTCAACAGCGGCTGCAACTTTCGGCGCCGCAACCGGCGCTTCTTTAACAGGTGCAGGCTGAGCCGACTCTTTAACGTTGCCCGCGCCTTCGACTTCAATGCTGATCAGGATGCTGCCAACCGCCATGACTTCGCCGGGCACACCGCCCAGCGCGATCACCTTGCCGTTCACCGGTGACGGAATGTCGACCATCGCCTTGTCAGTCATGACATCAGCCAGTACCTGATCTTCGACGACCATGTCGCCGACTTTGACGTGCCAAACCGACAGTTCAACTTCTGCAATGCCTTCACCAATGTCCGGCATTTTAATAACGTGCGTGCCCATTCAGACCTCCATAACCCGATGCAAAGCCGCGCCCACTCGGGACGGACCAGGGAAATACGCCCACTCTTGTGCGTGCGGGTAGGGAGTGTCCCAACCGGTGACGCGTTCGATAGGCGCTTCCAGGTAGTGGAAGCAGTGCTCTTGCACCAGGGCGACCAGTTCGGCGCCGAAACCGCAGGTGCGGGTCGCTTCGTGAACGATCACGCAGCGGCCGGTTTTCTTCACCGACTTGACGATGGTGTCCAGGTCAAGCGGCCACAGGCTGCGCAGGTCGATGACTTCAGCGTCGATACCGGTTTCTTCAGCCGCCACTTGCGACACGTAAACGGTGGTGCCGTAAGTCAGGATGGTCACGTCCTTGCCCGGGCGGGTGATGGCGGCCACGTCCAGCGGCACGGTGTAGTAACCGTCCGGCACTTGCGCGGCCGGGTGTTTCGACCACGGGGTAACCGGGCGTTCGTGGTGACCGTCGAACGGGCCGTTGTACAGGCGTTTTGGCTCGAGGAAGATCACCGGGTCATCGTTTTCGATGGAGGCGATCAACAAGCCTTTGGCGTCGTAAGGGTTGGACGGCATGACCGTGCGTAAACCGCAGACCTGGGTGAACATCGCTTCGATGCTCTGGCTGTGCGTCTGGCCGCCGTAGATGCCGCCGCCGCAAGGCATGCGCAGGGTCATCGGCGCGGTGAACTCGCCGGCCGAGCGATAACGCAGGCGGGCGGCTTCGGAAATGATCTGGTCCGACGCCGGGTAAACGTAATCGGCGAACTGGATCTCGGCAACCGGCCGCAGACCATAAGCACCCATACCGACGGCGACGCCGACGATGCCGCTTTCGGAGATCGGTGCGTCGAACACCCGGGAGGTGCCGTACTTGCTCTGCAGGCCTTCGGTGCAACGGAACACGCCGCCGAAGTAGCCGACGTCCTGGCCGAACACCACGACGTTGTCGTCACGCTCAAGCATCACATCCATGGCCGAGCGCAGGGCCTGGATCATGGTCATGGTGGTCGTGGTCATGGCGGTTTCCAACTCGATTTTGTTGTTGTGATCGTTCATGTCAGATCCCCAACTCTTGACGCTGGCGCTTCAAGTGCTCCGGCATCTCTTTGTAGACGTCTTCGAACATGGTCGCGGCGCTCGGAATCTGGCCGCCGGCGAGGGTGCCGTACTGCTCGGCTTCTTTCTGCGCGGCGATCACTTCGGCTTCGAGTTCGGCGCTGACGGCGACGTGTTCCTCTTCGGACCACTGACCGATTTTCACCAGGTGCTGCTTCAGACGCACAATCGGGTCGCCCAACGGGAAGTAGCTCCAGTCGTCGGCAGGACGGTATTTGGATGGATCATCAGAAGTCGAGTGTGGACCGGCGCGGTAGGTGACCCATTCGATCATGGTCGGGCCGAGGTTGCGGCGGGCGCGTTCAGCAGCCCAGGCAGAGGCGGCGTAGACCGCGACGAAATCGTTGCCATCGACCCGCAGGGAGGCAATGCCGCAACCGACGCCACGACCGGCAAAGGTAGTCGCTTCACCACCGGCAATCGCCTGGAACGTGGAGATCGCCCACTGGTTGTTGACCACGTTGAGGATCACTGGTGCACGGTAAACGTGGGCGAAGGTGAGGGCGGTGTGGAAGTCGGATTCAGCGGTAGCGCCGTCGCCGATCCAGGCCGAGGCGATTTTGGTGTCGCCCTTGATCGCCGAGGCCATGCCCCAACCCACACCCTGTACGAACTGGGTGGCGAGGTTGCCGGAAATAGTGAAGAAACCGAAGTCTTTGACCGAATACATGATTGGCAACTGACGTCCCTTGAGCGGATCACGCTCGTTGGACAGCAGCTGGCAGATCAGGTCCACCAGCGGCACTTCGCGCGCCATCAGGATGCTTTGCTGACGGTAGGTGGGGAAGCACATGTCGTCGATGTTCAAGGCCAGGGCCTGGGCGCTGCCGATGGCTTCTTCGCCAAGGCTCTGCATGTAGAACGACATTTTTTTCTGACGCTGGGCGACGACCATGCGGTTGTCGAAGATCCGCGTCTTGAGCATGGCGCGCATGCCTTTACGCAAGATCTCGACCGGCACGCCTTCGCCCCAAGGACCGAGGGCATTGCCCTCGTCATCGAGCACGCGAATCAGGCCCTTGGCCAGATCAGCCGTGTCGGCCGGTTCAACGTCGATTGGGGGTTTGCGCACCGTGCCCGCGTCGGTCAAACGCAGGTAGGAGAAGTCGGTTTTGCAGCCAGGACGGCCCGATGGTTCGGGAACGTGCAGTTGCAGCGGTTCGTACGCTTGGTTCATGGCTTCTACGCTCGATCTTGTGAATTTCTTGTAGTGAGCTGACGGTCATTCTTCGATGAAAGAAATCTTGTCCTACAACAATCATAGGCCGGGCCAAGAAGAATATTTCTCTCTGTTTCGTTGCGTTGGCGATCATTTGAGGATAAAAAATCTGCATAAACATAAAAAACAGGTGGTTTTGTCTCATGCGCAAACTGGACCGTACCGATATCGGCATTTTGAACAGCCTTCAGGAGAACGCGCGCATCACCAACGCCGACCTCGCACGCTCGGTCAACCTGTCGCCAACCCCGTGCTTCAACCGGGTCAAGGCGATGGAAGAATTGGGCCTGATTCGCGAGCAAGTGACCCTGCTGGATGCCGAGCTGCTGGGGCTGCACGTCAACGTGTTCATTCACGTCAGCCTGGAAAAACAGGTGGAGGAGGCGTTGCAGCATTTCGAGGAGGCGATCTCGGATCGCCCGGAAGTGATGGAGTGCTATTTGATGGCCGGCGACCCGGACTATTTGATTCGGGTGCTGGTGCCGACCATTCAGTCGCTGGAGCGCTTCATGATGGACTTCCTCACCAAAGTCCCCGGCGTCGCAAACATCCGTTCGAGCTTTGCGCTCAAGCAGGTGCGCTATAAAACGGCGCTGCCGTTGCCGGCCAACGGATTGACCCTGGCCTGACGGCAAGATCAAAAGATCGCAGGCTTCGCCAGCTCCTACCGGGTTTGGACCATCCGCAAGATCACGGTCGTACCCGGTCAATGTAGGAGCTGCCGCAGGCTGCGATCTTTTGATCTTAAAGTTTGTTTAGGGGGATTTTCAGATAGGTCACGCCATTGACCTCGGCCGGCGGCAAATTCCCCGCCCGCACATTCACCTGAATCGCCGGCAGTAACAGCGTCGGCATGCCCAACCCCGCATCGCGCTGGGTGCGCATGGCGACGAACGCGGCTTCGTCGATACCGTCATGGATATGAATGTTGCTTTTGCGCTGCTCGCCCACCGTACTCATGCACTGCGGTTCACGATCCTCGGGCGGGTAATCGTGGCAGACATAAAGTCGAACGCCGGCAGGGAAAGCCAGCAGCTTGTGAATCGAAGCAAACATCTGATTGGCGTTACCGCCGGGGAAGTCGCAGCGCGCGGTGCCCACGTCCGGCATGAATAGCGTATCGCCCACCAGAATCACATCGCTGTCGATCAGATAAGCCATGTCCGCTGGCGTGTGGCCGGGCACGTGCAGCGCCGTGGCTTTCAGATTGCCGATGCGGAACGATTCATCTGGCGCGAACAGGTGATCGAACTGCGAACCATCGATACAGAATTCCGGCTCAAGGTTGAACAGGGTCTTGAACACGCCCTGAACCTTGCTGATCGACTGACCAATCGCAATCTTCCCGCCCAGTTCCCGACGCAGATAAGGCGCGGCGGACAGGTGATCGGCATGGGCGTGGGTTTCCAGCAGCCATTGCACCTGCAGCTGATGTTGGCGAACGAAGGCGATGATCTTGTCGGCCTGGGTGGTGGCGGTTCGCCCGGCGGCGGGGTCGTAGTCGAGCACCGGGTCGACGATTGCGCATTGGCCGCCATCGTTTTCATAGATCACGTAGCTGAAGGTCGACGAGGCAGGGTCTAAAAAAGCTTCAATCAAGGCGGGCATGGTGGCCGTTTCTTTCTGGACAAGCTTGAGGGTAGTTTCATTTTCCCTACGCTGACCAGCCCGTATCAATTCAATTAATGAAAAAAGCTGCGCGGCCTCTATCCTGTCAGTCATCGATACCGGGCGCTCCCGGCTTTTTTTGCAAATCACGAGTGTTTTATGTTGCTGGCAAGTTTCTTTGGCGTGGTGATGGGGTTGGTCCTCGGTTTAACCGGGGCCGGTGGCGGGATTCTTGCGGTGCCGGCGTTGGTGTTGGGGCTGGGTTTGACCATGACCCAGGCCGCGCCGGTCGCGCTGTTCGCGGTGGGCAGTGCGGCGGCTGTCGGCGCCATTGACGGGTTGCGCCATGGTCTGGTGCGTTATCGCGCAGCCTTGCTGATCGCCCTGCTGGGGGCGGTTTTTTCGCCGGTCGGCATCTACTTCGCCCATCAGTTGCCGGAAAAAATCCTGATGATCCTGTTCAGCCTGCTGATGGTCATGGTGGCCTGGCGGATGCTGCGTCGTGAGCGCCAGGACGAAGGTCCAAGCGACCACGGGCACGCCAACTGGGGCCAGAAGAACTGCATGCTCGATCAGCAGACCGGGCGCTTTTCCTGGACCGCCAAGTGCACCGCGACCCTCGCAGCACTGGGCGCGGTGACCGGTGTGGTCTCCGGGCTGCTCGGGGTGGGCGGCGGCTTCCTGATCGTCCCGGCATTCAAGCAACTGACCGATGTGCAGATGCGCGGAATCGTCGCCACGTCGTTGATGGTGATCAGCCTGATTTCCGCCATCGGCGTGATTGGCGCGTTTCAGGCCGGGGTGCGAATCGACGGTTTGGGCGCGGCGTTTATCGTCGCGAGCATCGTCGGCATGATCATCGGCCGAAGACTTTGCGCGAGAGTACCGGCCCGGGGTTTGCAGATCGGCTTCGCCAGCATCTGTGTCGTGGTCGCCGCTTACATGCTGTTTAGAGCGGGTGGCTAGCGAGTACCAATTCTTGTGGACGCCAGTCCGTCCCACAGGCGTACACCCAAAGTTCCGAGCCTCGTCGACGGACGGTCTTACACCGAACTTGCCGCGCATAACCTGCCACTCCAAAGCACTTCAAAACCGCCTCCAAGGCAGCGTATGACGCCGCCGGTCAGCTTTCGATAATCGCCTCCGACATCCAGTCCCCCGCTGCGGAGCGCGTCATGCACAACAATAAGAACATCAAGCATCGTTTCTTGCCTGCCTTCATCGCCAGCCTGTCGACCCTCGGTTTGAGCTCGATGGCCGAGGCCGAGATCATGCTGTACGACAAGGACCAGACCACGTTTTCCACCGACGGCTACATCAACGCCTTCTATGTGAACAGCGATGTGGACCGTGCCGGCGACCAGTTCGACCGGAAGCAGGCGCGGGTCAAAATGGGTTTTCTGCCCAACTACCTGGGCTTCAACATGAGCAAGCAGGTCGATGACCTCAAGCTCGGCGCCCGGTCCTCCTTCTGGGTGACCATCAACGACAGCGAAACCAACGGCACCGATACCGCCATCGACGTGCGGCAGTTCTACGGCACCGTGGCCAACCCGGAGTGGGGCGAAGTGCTGATCGGCAAGGACTTCGGCCTGTTCGCCCGCTCCAACATCCTGCTGGATGAAATGCTCGCCGGTTACGGCCAGGTCAGCGATTCCCTGGGGCTGGTGGACGGTGGCGGTGTGTCGTTCGGCAACATCGGCACGGGCTATCCGTATCCGTTCCCGACGTCGCAGATTACCTATCGCACGCCGGTGATGGAGGGCTTGCGGGTGGCGGTGGGGATCATGGATCCGGTGGACACCAACGACAGCAGTCCATTGGGCAAGGCGTATCAGGAGAATCCGCGCACCGAGAGCGAGATCACCTATCAGTTCGACGTTGCCGGGGCGAAGATCTA
Organism: Pseudomonas sp. NPDC098740; assembly: GCF_044760065.1. Lineage (NCBI taxonomy): Bacteria > Pseudomonadati > Pseudomonadota > Gammaproteobacteria > Pseudomonadales > Pseudomonadaceae > Pseudomonas > Pseudomonas sp. NPDC098740. The sequence goes on from NZ_JBIWAM010000001.1 coordinate 476,719, forward strand.
CAGCTGGGTCAACGGCAGCTACCAGACGTCGGACAATACCGATTCCACCGTCGAGTCCGTCACCTCCAAAGGCGTCGGCTATGGCGTGCAGGCGAAAATGGGCGGCTTGTCCCTCACCGGCTCCGGCTTCCAGGCCAAGGGCATCAACCCGTTCTTCACCAACAACGCCGGCGAACCGACCCTGCGCAACGTCGACAGTGACGGCTACTTGCTGCAGGGCTCTTACAAACTGGGCAAGAACCGGTTGGCCTTGTCTTACGGCAAGACCAACGACGACGGCAATGGCGTGGTCGGCAGCGGCGCGGACTACGAAACACGCGGCATTGCGCTGTTCCATGACGTCAACGACAACCTCAAGCTGGTGGCCGAGTACAACCAGTTCGCAATCAACGGCCACGACACCAGCGACCAGAACGAAGACACCGACACCTTTGCGGTGGGGGCGGTGCTGACCTGGTAACCCCTCGACCAGAGCCATACCCGATCTGTAGCAGCTGTCGAGCACCGCGAGGCAGCGTTCGGCGGCGAAGCCGTCGTAAAACCTCCAACCTGGTTTTTTCAGGCAAACCGCGTCAGCCGGGATGACGACGGCTTCGCCGCCGAACGCTGCCTCGCGGTGCTCGACAGCTGCTCCAGAGTTTGAGTCGTCCTTAATGACCTTACAGACTCTCATCCCATCGAAGCGGCTACCCGCTACCCAAGTAGCATACGTAGCAGCTCACAGGCTTCGTACACTCGAACCTCATACATGCGCACCTGCGGGAGGCGACGATGCAGCAGGTCCAGAATGAAGGTGTGGTCAGTGCAATGTCCCAGGCCACCGATGCCCAGCAGGTGGCCCAGGAGCTGGCGCGACAACTGTTGCATCCGCACTTGGGCTTCGTGCTGTTCTTCTGTTCCGCCGAGTACGACTTGCAGGCGCTGGGCCAGGCCTTGCAACAAAGCTTCGGCGGAATTCGCCTGGTGGGTTGCACCAGCGCCGGGGAAATCACGCCCTTGGGCTACGGTCGCAACTGCGTGACCGCGGTGGGCTTCGACCATCGGCATTTCTCCATCGACGCCGAACTGATTTCCGAGATGGAGCGCTTCAGCCTTATCGACGCCCAGCAAATGGTCGAGCGACTGGTCAGTGGCTGTCGCAGCAACACCCTGGCGCCGATCAAGGGCAACAGCTTTGCGCTGACCCTGCTCGATGGTTTGTCCAGTCGTGAAGAAATGGTCCTTGCGGCCCTGAGCGCGGCGTTGGGCGACATTCCGCATTTCGGCGGTTCGGCCGGCGACGACAATTACCTGACCCACACCCACGTCTATTTTAATGGCGGGTTCCACAGCGGCGCGGCGGTGGTGGTGCTGGTCAACACCTGGCTCGACTTCGAAGTCTTCACCACCCACCACATCTTGCCTCGGGCGGAAAAACTGGTGGTCACCGGGGCTGACAGCGCCTCGCGCCGGGTCTTTGAACTCAATGCCGAGCCGGCCGCCGAGGAGTACGCCCGGCACATCGGTGTGCCGGTGGCCGAGCTCGATCATCGGATCTTCGCCGCGCACCCCTTGGCCGTGCGGATCAACGATCAGTATTACGTGCGGGCGATCCAGCAGGTTCATCCGGACCTGAGCCTGAGTTTCTACTGCGCGGTGGAAAACGGCATCGTCCTCACCGTCATGACGCCCGGCCCGATGCTGCCGAACCTGCAAACCCTGTTCGAAGGCTTGCAGGAGCGCCTCGGCGACCTGTTGCTGACCATCGGCTGCGACTGCTTTCTCAGGCGTCTGGAACTGGAAGACGGCGGCAGTCTGGAGCAGATTGGAACGTTTTTGCGTGACCAACGGGTTATGGGTTTCAACACCTACGGAGAACAGTTCAATGGCATGCATATCAACCAGACCTTCACCGGGGTTGCCATTGCCCGAGGCCGGTCCCCTGGACACCGTTGATCTTCAAGCGCAGATCGCCAGCCTGCAGCGCGACAACCACAAACTGCAGCGCATCAATGGCGCGCTGATCGAGCGGATCGAGTCCGGCATCACCCGCGGCAACGACCCCTACGCGGCGTTCCAGCATTCGGTGGTGCTGGCCGAGCAGGTGCGTGAGCGCACCGACGCCTTGAACCAGGCCATGGCCGAACTCAAGTCGGGCAATCACTTGCTCAGCGAGGCACGGCTGCGCGCGGAAACCGCGCATCAGCATTTGATCGATGCGATCGAGAGCATTTCCGATGCGTTTGTGCTGTTCGATGCGGACCAGCGAATCGTCTTGTTCAACAGCCGCTTCAAGGCCTTCTGGGGCAACAGCCGAGTGCGGATCAACGCCGGTATGCGCCTGGCCGAGGTCAAGCGATTGATGTCCGCCACCGGGCTGTTTACTGAAGAGCCGCGGGGTCACGCCGACGAAAACCTGCTCTATCGCCTGCAAGACGGTCGCTGGTTGCAAGTCAGCGAACGGCCGACTCAGGAAGGCGGGCGGGTGATCCTGTTCACCGACATTACCGACGTTAAACTCAGCGAAACCGTGCGCCGCGAGCAGGCGGTCGCGCAGAAATCCCATTTGTTGCAACGGGCGGTCGACAACCTGTCTCAAGGGGTGGCGATGGTCAACGCCGAGGGCATTCTGGAGTTGTGGAACCGACGTTTCCTCGAACTGAGTGGCTTGGCGCCGGTGGCGGCTCATCGACCGTTCGCCGAGGTGATCGGCGACAGCGAGTTGAACCTGCTGACCCCGGCCAGTCGCGATGCAAACGGGCGGCACGTGCAGGAATGCGAGCAGCGCCTCTACGATGGCCGGGTGCTGGAAATCCGCACCCACCCGTTGCCCACCGGCGGCTTCGTCAACACCTTCACCGACATCACCGAACGCTACCAACACGCCGAAGCGCTGAGCGAAAGCGAGCGCTGGATTCGCCTGATCACCGACCATGTGCCGGCGTTGATTGCCTACCTGAATGCCGATCTGGTCTACGAGTTCACCAACAAGGTGTATGAAGAATGGTACTGCTGGCCTCGGGGCGTGATGCTTGGGCAGAGCCTGCGCGAAGTCCACAGCGAACAGCATTACCAGCGCCTGGAAGCCTACGTGGCCCGGGCCTTGGCCGGTGAGAGCGTGACGTTCGAGTTCGCCGAAACCAACATCAACAACCAGGAGCGCTACATGCTGCGCTCCTACGTACCCAATCGCCTGGCCACCGGGGAAGTGGTGGGGATCTTCGTGCTGATCCGCGACATCACCGAACGCCGCCGCACTGCCGAGGCGCTGCACCAGGCCTATCAGAATCTTGAGTTGCGGGTGCGCGAACGGACGGCAGAACTGACCACGCTCAACGACCAATTACTGCGTGAGATCGACGAGCGTCGGCGGGCGGAATCTCGCCTGCGTGAAGCCAAACTCGAGGCCGAGCAGGCCAACCTGTCGAAGACCAAGTTTCTCGCCGCCGTCAGTCATGACCTGCTGCAACCGCTCAACGCCGCGCGGCTGTTTACCAGCGCGTTGCTCGAACGGCGGGAGCCGGTGGCCAATGCGATTTTGGTGCGTAATGTCAGCAACTCCCTGGAAGATGTGGAGAGCCTGCTGGGTACGCTGGTCGACATCTCCAAACTGGATGCCGGGGTGATCAAGGCCGACATTGCGCCGTTTGCCCTGAGCGAATTGTTGGAAAACCTCGCGGCCGAGTACACCCAGGTGGCCTGCAGCGAAGGCCTGGAGCTGCATTTCATCCCTTGTTCCGCGCTGGTGCGCAGCGACATTCAGTTGCTGGCGCGGATTCTTCGAAATCTGCTGAGCAACGCCATTCGCTACACCTACAGCGGTCGTGTGGTGCTCGGTTGTAGGCGTCATCACCAGCGCCTGTCGATCGAGGTCTGGGACAGCGGCATGGGTATCGCCGAAAACCGCCTTGAGGAGATTTTTCAGGAGTTCAAACGCGGTGATGTACAGCGTCCAGATCAGGATCGCGGGTTAGGTCTGGGGCTGGCGATCGTGGAGAAGATTGCCGGGATTCTCGGTCACCGCATTCACGTGCGTTCGTGGCCGGGCAAGGGCTCAGTGTTTTCCGTCGAAGTACCTTTGAGTACTACGGCACCCAAGGCGCTACCGAGTCTGCTGATGAGTGAACCGATGCTTGAACGTCTGCGTGGGGCGCGGGTGTGGGTGCTGGATAACGACGCGGCCATATGCGCCGGCATGCGCACGTTGCTCGAAGGGTGGGGGTGTCTGGTGGTCACGGCACTGTCGGAGCAGGACTTGGCGCGGCAAGTGGACAACTATCACGAAGAAGCCGATTTGCTGATTGCCGACTATCACCTGGACGACGATCAGAACGGCGTCGATGCCGTGGCCCGGATCAACGCCCGTCGCGGCTCGGCCATTCCGGCAATGATGATTACTGCCAATTACAGCAATGAACTCAAGTTGCAGATCCGTGAGTTGGGGCACACCTTGATGCATAAGCCGGTGCGGCCGATGAAGCTGAAGACGGCGATGAGTCATTTGCTCGGTAGGCCTTGAGTTTTCTGGTGTCAGTGCTGGCCCCATCGCGAGCAAGCTCGCTCCCACACTAGATCTGATTCGACTCGGTCAATTGTGGGAGCGAGCTTGCTCGCGATGGAGTCGACGCGGTCTCAACGCCGTAAGTAAGACCCGAAATCAATATCCCCGGCACTCAAAATCGCCTGCACCCGATTGTGCACATTGAGTTTGCGCAGGATTGCCGAGACGTGGGCCTTGACCGTGGTTTCGGCGATTTCCAGGGTGTAGGCGATCTGTTTGTTCGACTCGCCCTTGGTCATGCGTTCGAGCACCAGCAACTGCTTGCGGGTCAAGGCCTGGAGCAATTCAGGTGGGAAGCTCGGGGCATCGTTCATGCGCCTTGTACCGCATTTTTGTGTGCGGATGATGTCCGGCGGCAAGTAGACATTGCCGTTGAGGATCTGCTGGATGGCCTCGGTCATCTGCACCCGTGGCGAGGATTTGGTGATGAAACCCACCGCGCCATAAGTGATGGCTTGCAGCACGACTTGTTTGTCCTGTTCGGCCGAGACGATCACCACCGGAATGGTCGGCGCCTCGTTGCGCAGGTTGATCAGGCCATTGAGGCCGTGCATGCCGGGCATGTTCAGGTCGAGCAGGATCAGGTCCAGGTCGTCGTGTTCCTGCGTCAGCACCAGGGCGCTGTCCAGGTCGGCGGTTTCCATCACCTCGCTGCCGGGGAAACCGTCGCTGATGACGTTATGAATGGCTTCGCGAAACAGCGGGTGATCGTCGGCAATCAGAATTTTGTACATAGCCTTTCACCTCATTATTTTGATTAGGGTGTGGCAACAACTCGCAAGCGTAAAGGTCAGGGAAAGGGCTCGGGCTGGGCCGGCGTTACGGGCAGGTTGGCTGCCTGCCAGGCGTCCAGGCCGTCGCGATACCAATACAGCGTCTTATAGCCCATGGCGGCGGCGCGCTTCACGGCGTTCCAGCTCAGCCAGCAATCAGAGCGGCAGTAGAAGACCAGCGGTTGCGCGAGATCACCTGCGGTCAATGAGTTCAGCTTACGCGCAAAATAGTCCTGCCAGCCGGGCGTCAGGTCACCGTCGCCGGTATTGGCCAGCCAATGGCTGCCGGGGAGGTTTTCGTGGGGCTGGTCCTCGATGAAACGTCCTTGCAACCACTGGCGGCGGTAGACGTCGATCAGCACCGGACGCGGTGTCTGGGTCAGCAGGATTTGCAGGGCCGCGGTATCGATGATGCCGGCCCCTTGTACTTGATTCGGGGTCGGACTGCGGTACAGACCGATGCGATAGCCGTCGGCGGAAAACAGCGGTGTTTCGGCCTGCGCGGCGCCCAGCAACAGGCTCAGCGATAGCGCAGCGAGAGAAGGGCGCAGCAGACGACGTCGGGCACGCGGCATGGGGTTCAATCCTTATAGTTATGAACCTATTACATGCCAGTCTCGGTGCGATTGGAATGCGACGATAGACAGGTAAAGCAGTACTAAAGTAGTAATTTCACCCTGTTCTGTGTTGTTAGCTGGATTTGCGCAATGCCGCATGTTGCGGGTTGAAGGTGAGCACCGCCAGCAATGAAAACACCAGCGTCAGCCCCACGCACACCGCCAGCGCCAACGGATTGAAGCGTTCATACAGGGCAAACCGCACCAGTTCCACCGCATGGGTGAACGGGTTCAACGCGCACAACCAGTACAACCACTCGCTGGACTCGCGCATCTTCCACAGCGGATACAGCGCCGACGACAGGAAAAACAGCGGGAAGATCACGAAATTCATCACCCCGGCAAAGTTCTCCAGCTGACGGATTGCGTTGGACAGCAACAAACCCAGCGCGCTGAGCATCAACGCCACCAACAGCAACGCCGGCAAGGCGATCAACAGCCCCATGGCCGGTGGCTGCACGCCGTACATCCAGGCAATCGCCAGAAATGCGTAGACCTGCAACAGCGAGATCAACGAGGTGGCCAACAATTTGCTGCACAGCAGGAAAGTCCGGGGCAGGGGGCTGGTCAGCAGCACGCGCATGCTGCCCATTTCCCGGTCGTAGACCATCGACAGCGAACCTTGCATGCCGTTGAACAGCAGGATCATGCAGGCAAGGCCAGGGATGATGTAGACCTCGTAGGGAATGTAGGTGTCGTAGGGCTCGATGATCGCGATCCCGAGTGCCGCGCGAAAACCGGCGGCGAACACCAGTAGCCACAGCAACGGCCGCACCAGTGCACTGAGAAACCGCGTGCGCTGCAACACAAAACGCAGCCATTCGCGTAGCACGATTCCGCTGAAACATTGCCAGTAGGCATTCATTGGGCGGCTCCTGAAGTCGTCAGTCGAGTGAAGGCCGAACCAAGGTCGCCGCCGTGTTCCAGGCTCAGGGCGTCGGCTTGTCCGCTGGCGACCAATCGGCCCTGATGAAGGATCAACAAGTCGTCGCTGGGCTGCACTTCATCCAGCAAATGGGTGGTCCAGAGCACGCTGATGTTCTGCTCGCGGCACAAACTGCGGATGTGCTGATTGAGCGCCAGCCGACTGGCCGGGTCGAGGCCGACGCTGGCCTCGTCGAGCAGCAGCAGGCGCGGTTCATGCAGCAACGCGCGGGCGATTTCCACCCGGCGACGGTGGCCGCCATTGAGTTCGCGAACCCGCTCGCGACGGCGTTCGGTCAAGGCCTGACGTGCCAGTTCGGCGTCGACCCGCAGGCTGGTCTGACGTCGGGACATCCCATGCAGTGCGGCGTGATAGCGCAGGTTCTGCTCGACGCTGAGGTCCAGATCCAATGTGCTTTGCTGAAACACCACACCCAATTGCTTGAGCGCCGGACGCGCCGCGTTGCGCAACGAACAGCCGCCGACCCGGATGTCTCCGCGCTGCACATCGTAGAGCCGGGTGAGCAGGGCAATCAGCGTGGATTTCCCCGCGCCGTTTGGCCCCAGCAATGCAGCGAAACGGCCAGGCGCCAGGCTGAAACTCACCTGACGCAATGCCTCTTTCGCACCATAAGCGAAACTCAGCTCGCTGACTTCCAGTGCGTTCATGGGGTCACCACCACGCCCCACGGATAACGCCCGACCTTGATCGACTTGGTGACCTTGAGGCTGTCGACATCGATCACCGACACGTCGCCGCTGACGCCGTTGGTGGCCAGCAATTGTTTTTGATCCGGGGTAAACGACATCTGCCAGACACGCCGGCCGACCAGCAGGTAATCAAGAATCTCGAAGGTCTTGGCGTCGATCACCGCCACATGATTGGCCGGGCCGAGCGCGACGAAGCCGTACTTGCCGTCGGCGCTGAGCTTGATCCCCACCGGCTGGACTTTGTCCGGGTGGACACCCTTGATCTGGAAGGTCAGGGTCTTGAGGATCTTGCGGGTGGCGACGTCGAGAATGGTCACCGTGCCGCCGATTTCCGCCGAGGCCCAGAGCTTCGAGCCATCCGGCGTGAACTCGACGAAGCGCGGTCGTTGATCCACCAGGGTGCTGTCGCCCAGGGTCTGGGTGCTGGTGTCGATCCAGTGCAGCATGTTGGTGGTTTCGCTGGTGTTCACCGCCCACTTGCCATCCGGGCTGACGGCCATGCCTTCGGGCTCGACGCCGACGTTGATCTGGCTCAGCACCTTGGAGGTTTCGGTGTCGATCACCGTCACCAGCGCATCGTCTTCGTTGGAAACGTACAGCCAGCGATTGTTGGGGTGCAGGGCGAACTGCTCAGGATCCTTGCCCGAGGGCAGTTCCTTGATGATCTTGCGGGTGGCCACGTCCATCACCTGGACCCGGTCCGAGTCGCTGGCGCAGATGTACAGCAGCTTGTTGTCGTGGGACAACAGCAGACCGCGGGGGCGCTGGCCGACGGGCAGGGTGTCGTTGACTTGCAGGGTCTGCAGGTCGATCAGGCTCAGGCTGTTGTCCTTTTCGTTGGAAACCCAGGCGGTGCTGGCCGCGGCCTGCCCGGCGGCAAGCAGCAGGGCCCAGAAAAGCAGGGAGCGGCAGAGCAGGGTGCGGCGCATGGTGGATTCCTTTTTGTTGTAGTTCTTGTGGAAAGTTGGATCAGGGAAAGCGGCAGCTGACCTCGGGCTTGTCGTAGCCGAGGCTGTCCATCTCGTTGAAGGGGTGCAGGAAGCCGTCTTGCGGCGAAGTGCTGACCAACGCACGGGGCTGCACGATGGGAATGGGTTGGCGCAACTGGCCGTTCCACGGCCGATAACTGAGCTTGCGACCCTTGAAACCGTCTAGCGGCAATTGATCGCTGATCTCAAGCGTACGGATCGCCATCGGATCGACCTGACGCAGTTTGCTCACCGCACTGGCGATGCTGCGCACGGCGATCCAGGCGGCGAAATCGCGGTCATTCATCCAGCGCCCGGCCAGGGCTTCGAAGCGTTTCTGCAACTGGGCGGCGCCGTAGGTTTCCACGGTTTTGTGCCAGCCCACCGGGGTCAGGCCTTGAGTGCCGGCGACCGGCCGTGGGTACCAGGTCTGGTAGGGCACGTATTCGCCGAAATCACCGCGTTCATCTGCCACCAGCACCACGTCGTACTCGGCGGTCTGGGTGAACAGCGGCATGTCGGCCTGGGCGCTGCGGCGCTGATCGTTGTCGAAACTCCAGGCTTTTTCCGCGACCAGTTTCAACCCGAAGCGTTTGGCGGCGCGGCGCAGGGCGGCGGCGTAGGCCTGATCGTCCGGCGTCGGGCCGACGATCAGCAGCGCCCGTTGCCATTTGCGCACCACCAGAAACTGCGCCAGCGCATCGGCGAGCATCGCCCGACTCGGCAGGCTGTGAAGAACGTTCGGCAAGCAATCGGTGCTGCGCAGGCTGTCATCGGGACTGCCGGCATTGAACAGCAAGCTGTCGGGTAACACCGCGCTGAGCCGGCGCAGGCTCTGCGCCGGTGCATTCACCACAAACAGGCGCAGACCTTGTTCATGCTGGGCCTTGGCCGCTTCGACCAGGGCATCCGGATTGTCGACGTTGGCGCTGACCAGGCTGTAACTCTGGTTGAGGAAACGCCCGGTGCTGTTGCTGTCAGTGATCGCCAGTTCGGCGCCACGCAAACCGGCATCGACCGGCTCGGAAATGACGTTCGACAGCAACGGGCCCGGATCAGGGCGATAACCCAGGTAGCCGATCTGCACCTGCAACGGCGCGTCCGCAGCCTGACTCTGGGTCGCCAGCCCGGCGGCGCAGGCAATCGCCAACAGATAGATCAGGGCGTAAGGGGCAAGCTGGCGCATAAGGCACTCCATTACAGGTAGCGCCAGCATAGGAACGCTGTGAGGCAGAAGGAAATATGCAGAAAGTACCAGTGAGCCAGTACCAAGGTAGTAACTCGCCCGGGGCGGCGCGGTTTTAGCGATCCGCGGCTGTATTTGGATGTGCGCCACACGCCCTACTACCAAGGAACTAGACGGCGGCCACCAAAGCAGCATGGGGCTTGCGCGAAGCCCTTCCTAAGATGGGTGCCATAGCCTCTTCAAAGAGGTTTTGCGTGCAATCAAGAGGGCATAACAATGACAACAAAACGCAACGCCTTACTCGTTGCCGGTCTGCTGGCCGGCATTATCAGCGCAGGTTCCGTCTGGGCCCACGGCAACGTGGTCCCCCAGGCTGTCGCCACCCCGGGCCTGACCCCGATCAAGGACGCTGGCGTACCGGTCGATGCCGATGGTTGGGCATCGGTGAACCCTTATCGTGCAACCCCGGAACACGATAAGGCCGTGGAAATCGGCTCTTCGGCCTACAACCAGAACTGCGCGGCCTGCCATGGCCTGGAAGCCAAATCCGGCGGCATCGCCCCCGATTTGCGCATGCTGGATGTCGCCGAGGCGGGTGATGAATGGTTCGTCGAACGCGTGCGCCACGGCGCCGTGCGTGACGGCCGGGTCTACATGCCGAAGATGGCCGACTACCTGAGCCAGGAAGCCTTGTGGGCGGTACGCACTTACCTGGACACCGTTCACGTCGAGGAGTAACCCATGCGCCTGCTCGCTGTGTTGATCAGTGCTGTGTTGCTCTGCTGCCAGGCAGTGCAGGCGCAGGTTCGTACCTATGACGAAATGATCGCCGCCAGGGAGCTCAAAGTAGCGGTCTACAAGGACTTCGCCCCCTACAGTTTTGAAGACGCCGGCCAGGCCCGTGGCGTTGATGTCGAACTCGCCGAAGCGTTGGCCAAGGCTCTCGGCGTGCGGCTGACGTTGATTTGGGCGCCCGCCGGCGAGAAGCTCGACGACGACCTGCGCGATTACATCTGGCGTGCCAGTCAGTTGCACGATCTGCAACTGGCCGACCTGATGATGCGCGTGCCGTACGATCGCGATTACGCGCAGAAGCGCAATGAACTGGGTGAGCTGGAAAACGGCCATGTGGTGATGTTCGGGCCGTACCAGAACGAACAATGGCAGGTCGCCTATGACCGCCGCCGGCTGGAGTCGGTGGGCAGCGTCGCCGTGTTCGAGCACCACCCGATCGGGGTCGAAGTCGACAGCGTGCCGTCGTTCTACCTGACCTCGGTGTTCAGCGGCATGCTCGCTGGAAAAACCCATCACTACCCTGGTGTGGCACAGGCTTTCGCGGCCATGAAGGCCGGTGAAGTCGACGCAGTCATGGCCATGCGCGGCGAGATCGACTGGCAAGTGCATGAAGCGGCGGACCCGCAAGTGGCGCTGGCGGAAAACGCCTATCCGAACATGGGCAAGCAGCTCTGGGAGATCGGCATGGCGGTGCATGAAAGCAACCGTCAGTTGGCCTATGCAGTGGAGGAGGCGCTGGAAACCTTGATTCGCGAGGGCGCAGTCAAAACCATTTATGGTCATTACGGCCTGCGCTATGACGTGCCCGAGATGTATCAATAGTGAACTGGCGAGCGAGTTGTCTGTTGGCCTGTTGGTTGCCCATCGCCGCGCACGCCGTGGACATCGACCCGGGCAAAGACCCGGTACCCTCGGTGATGTGGGCCTTCTATCACAAGCAAATGCTCGGCGATGCGCCGTTCGTGTTCGACGACCGGGTCAAGCTGCTGGCACCGCCGTTCGCCGAAGATGCCCGGCAGGTACCGCTGGAAATCGACGCCCGGGCGTTCAAGGGCGAGGTGGTGAAAATTCTCGCCTGGGCCGAACTCAATCCCTTGCCAAAAATCGTCGATTTCCAGCCGCTCGACCGCGTACTGCCCTGGCTGTCGATCCGCATCCGTATCGAACAGGCTACGCCGTTGCGCGCGGCCGTGCTGACCCGTGACGGGTTGTGGCATGTCGGCTCGACTCTGATCGATGCGGCGGGCGGCGGTTGCACGGCGCCGAGTGTGGTGCGCACTCAGCCGGGCTGGGAGGACCACATCGGCGAAGTGCTGGGCGGTCGATATCCCCGTGGCGAATTCAGTCGCGTGCGCTTGCAGGTGGCGCATCCGATGGACAACGGCATGGTCAGCGGCATTCCAGAGTTCTTCATCAACCACGCCGAACTGCGGGATCAGAACGATCAGCTGTTGGCTCGTTTGGAGTTGTTTCCCGCTGTCAGCGAAAACCCCAACCTGACCTTCGACATCGAAGGGGCAGGGCAGACGCGCCTGTTGCTGCGCGACAACAGCGGCAATCAATTCGATGCGGCCATACCCTGACCCAAAGGAGCGCGTGATGCGCTGGATGCTGCTGTTGTTCATCGGTTTTAGCCTGCCGGCCCTGGCCGAACTCGACTACTCACTCAAGCCCCGACAGATCGCCGAAGACACCTGGCTGCTGGAAGGCAGCACCGACAATTTCGCCAAGGCCAACGGCGGCAACATCGTCAATACCGTGTTCATCGTCACCGAGCGTGGCGTGGTGGTGATCGACACCGGGCCGTCGAAACGCTACGGCGAAGCGATGCGCAAGGCGATTGCCGCGATCACTGAAAAACCGGTGATTGAGGTGCTGCTGACCCATCATCATCCTGATCATGTGCTCGGCAACCAGGCCTTCAGTGACGTGCCGATTGGTGCGCTGGCCGGCACTACTGAGCTACTGCATCAGCAGGGCGATGCCATGGCCGAGAACATGTATCGCCTGGTGGGCGACTGGATGCGCGGCACCGAAGTGGTGTTGCCGACCCGGACGCTGACGCCCGGCGTGCGAAGTTTTGGGAATCACGATCTGCGTCTGCTGGGCCTGGGTGGGCACACGGGCGCGGATCTGGCTATTCTCGACCAGAAAACCGGCGTGCTGTTTGCCGGGGATCTGGTGTTTTACCAACGGGCGCTGACCACGCCCAACAGTCCGGGGCTGGCGGTGTGGCTGGCGGACATCGCCACCCTTCAAGGCTTGCCGTGGAGGCTGATCGTCCCCGGCCATGGACCGGTGGCCAGCGATCAACAGCCCTTCGAGCAAATGCGTGACTACCTCAGCTGGCTCCACCAGTTGATGCGCGATGGTGCCGCCAATGGCAGCGACATGGCCGAGATGATCCGCAGTCCCATTCCCGAGCGTTTCGCCGGGATCACTCTGAGCCGCTACGAGCTGATCCGCAGCGTCAGCCATCTGTATCCGCGTTACGAACGCGCACAGATGAACCGAGTCGATTCCGCCGCGAACAAGTGACCCAGCGGCGACGCAACCCTTTGTAGCAGCTGGCGAAGCCTGCGTTCGGCTGCGCAGCAGTCGTAAAATCAGCGCTCGCGGTGCATCAGGAAAACCGTGCAAACCGGATTTACGACTGCTACGCCGCCGAACGCAGGCTCCGCCAGCTGCTACAGGTCGAGGTGAGACTTAACGGGTTGGCATCACCCGACCCGCTACTAAGGAACTAGCAATCTCAGCACTGCGGGCAATTGTTCCAAGGGCGGCGGCGCCCAAGAATCTGCACCAGACCGGGAAAATTTCCCGGGTATAACAAAAACTGCAGAGGTAGCCGTCATGACCCAACCCGCACGTCGCCAACCCTTCGTCTTGAGCGTGCTGCTCAGTGCCATGCTGTTGTCCGGCTCGGCATTGGCCGGCGTCACCGATCAAGACATTCTCCAGGACCCCAAGAACCCGGAGCAGATCGTCACCAACGGTCTGGGCGTCCAGGGTCAACGCTACAGTCCGCTGGATACGCTCAACGTCAACAACGTGAAGGACTTGCGGCCGGTCTGGGCATTCTCCTTCGGCGGTGAGAAACAACGCGGTCAGCAAGCACAGCCGATGATCAAGGACGGCGTGATGTACATGACCGGTTCCTACTCGCGGGTGTTTGCGGTGGATGCGCGCACTGGCAAGAAGCTCTGGCAATACGACGCGCGCCTGCCCGATGACATCCGTCCTTGCTGCGACGTGATCAACCGTGGTGTCGCGCTGTACGGCGACCTGGTGATTTTCGGCACCCTCGACGCCAAGCTCGTGGCCCTGAACAAAGACACCGGCAAAGTCGTCTGGAGCAAGAAAGTCGCTGACCACAAGGAAGGCTACTCCATCAGTGCCGCGCCGTTGGTAATCAACGGCAAACTGATCACTGGTGTCGCCGGTGGCGAGTTCGGGGTGGTTGGCAAAATCGAAGCCTACGACCCGAAAAACGGTAACTTGTTGTGGACCCGTCCCACCGTCGAAGGCCACATGGGCTACACCTACAAGGACGGCAAAGCGGTGGAGAACGGCATCTCCGGCGGTGAAGCCGGCAAGACCTGGCCCGGCGATCTCTGGAAAACCGGCGGCGCGGCGCCTTGGCTCGGCGGTTACTACGACCCGGAAACCAATCTGCTGCTGTTCGGCACCGGCAACCCGGCGCCGTGGAACTCGCACCTGCGTCCTGGCGACAACCTCTACTCGTCGTCGCGCCTGGCGCTCAACCCGGACGACGGCACCATCAAGTGGCACTTCCAGAGCACGCCTCACGACGGCTGGGACTATGACGGCGTGAACGAGCTGGTCTCGTTCAACTACACCGATGGCGGTAAAGAGATCAAAGCCGCGGCCACCGCTGACCGTAACGGTTTCTTCTACGTGCTGGACCGCACCAACGGCAAGTTCATTCGCGGCTTCCCGTTCGTGGACAAAATCACCTGGGCCACCGGCCTGGATAAAGAGGGCCGGCCGATCTACAACGAAGCCAGCCGCCCAGGCGCGCCAGGCGCCGAAGCCAAAGGCAGTTCGGTATTCGTAGCACCGGCATTCCTCGGCGCGAAAAACTGGATGCCGATGGCCTACAACAAGGACACCGGACTGTTCTACGTGCCGTCGAACGAATGGGGCATGGACATCTGGAACGAAGGCATCGCCTACAAGAAAGGCGCGGCATTCCTCGGTGCCGGTTTCACCATCAAACCGTTGAATGAAGACTACATCGGCGTGCTGCGCGCCATCGACCCGAAAACCGGCAAGGAAGTCTGGCGCCACAAGAACTTCGCGCCGTTGTGGGGCGGAGTGCTGACCACCAAGGGCAACCTGGTGTTCACCGGTACGCCGGAAGGTTTCCTGCAGGCGTTCAATGCCAAGACCGGCGAGAAAGTCTGGGAATTCCAGACCGGCTCCGGCGTACTTGGCTCCCCTGTGACCTGGGAAATGGACGGCGAACAGTACGTTTCGGTCCTCTCCGGTTGGGGCGGTGCCGTACCGTTGTGGGGCGGCGAAGTGGCCAAGCGCATCAAGGACTTCAACCAGGGCGGCATGCTCTGGACCTTCAAACTGCCAAAAGACCTTGTAGTGGCCAAGCACTAACTCTGAGTCCACCGCATAACCCCTGTGGGAGCGAGCTTGCTCGCGATAGCGGTATGTCAGTCAAAGCCGTTCTGACTGAACAGACGCCATCGCGAGCAAGCTCGCTCCCACACTGGATTTGTGCAAAATCTACTACCAAATAACGAGAGTCCTCCTGCCAACGGCGCATTCGTCTGACGCGCGGGGCTCTCTACTATCGGTTCATCGCCTGTTTGCCCGACAGGCATCGACCCAGACAGAGGCCCACCATGATCTACGCACAACCTGGCACACCTGGCGCCGTCGTTACGTTTAAACCGCGCTACGGCAATTTCATCGGCGGCGAGTTCGTCGCCCCGGTCAATGGTGAGTACTTCACCAACTCTTCGCCGGTCACCGGTGAAGTGATCGCCGAGTTCCCTCGCTCCAGCGCCGCCGACATCGAAAAAGCCCTCGACGCAGCGCATGCCGCCGCCGATGCCTGGGGCAAGACCTCAGCGCAGGACCGCTCCCTGGTGCTGCTGAAAATCGCCGACCGCATCGAGCAGAACCTGGAAATCCTCGCCGTCACCGAAACCTGGGACAACGGCAAAGCCGTGCGTGAAACCCTGAACGCCGACGTGCCGCTGGCCGCCGACCATTTCCGTTACTTCGCCGGTTGCATCCGCGCTCAAGAGGGCGGTGCCGCCGAGATCAACGAGCTGACCACGGCCTATCACTTCCACGAGCCGCTGGGCGTGGTCGGACAGATCATTCCGTGGAACTTCCCGCTGCTGATGGCTGCCTGGAAACTCGCCCCGGCCCTGGCTGCCGGTAACTGCGTGGTACTCAAACCCGCCGAGCAGACGCCGCTGTCGATCATGGTCTTTGCTGAGCTGATCGCCGATTTGCTGCCGGCCGGTGTGCTGAACATCGTCCAGGGCTTCGGTCGCGAAGCCGGTGAGGCGCTGGCCACCAGCAAGCGCATCGCCAAGATTGCCTTCACCGGTTCCACCCCGATTGGCGCGCACATCATGAAATGCGCGGCCGAGAACATCATCCCGAGCACTGTCGAACTGGGCGGCAAGTCGCCGAACATTTTCTTCGAAGACATCATGCAAGCCGAGCCGCAGTTCATCGAGAAGGCCGCCGAAGGTTTGGTGCTGGCGTTCTTCAACCAGGGCGAAGTCTGCACCTGTCCATCGCGAGCGCTGGTGCAGGAGTCGATCTACGACGACTTCATGAAAGTGGTGATGAAGAAGATCGTCAAGATCAAGCGCGGCAACCCGCTGGATACCGAAACCATGGTCGGCGCCCAGGCGTCCGAGCAGCAGTACGACAAGATTCTCTCGTACCTGAAAATTGCTCAGGAGGAGGGCGCCGAGCTGCTCACCGGCGGCGCGGCCGAGCGTCTTGAGGGTGATTTGTCGACGGGTTATTACATCCAGCCGACCCTGCTCAAGGGCCACAACAAAATGCGCGTGTTCCAGGAAGAAATCTTCGGCCCGGTGGTGGGTATCACCACCTTCAAAGACGAAGCCGAAGCCCTGGCGATTGCCAACGACAGCGAGTTCGGCCTCGGCGCCGGTCTGTGGACCCGCGACATCAACCGTGCCTACCGCATGGGCCGGGCGATCAAGGCCGGGCGTGTCTGGACCAACTGCTATCACCTGTACCCGGCTCATGCCGCGTTCGGTGGCTACAAGAAATCCGGTGTCGGCCGTGAAAACCACAAGATGATGCTCGACCACTATCAGCAGACCAAAAACCTGCTGGTCAGCTACGACATCAATCCGATGGGGTTCTTCTAACCTCCGCAAGAACACTGAAGAACCTGTGGGAGCGAGCTTGCTCGCGATGAGGCCAGTACATTCAACATCACAGTTGACTGATACACCGTCATCGCGAGCAAGCTCGCTCCCACATTGGTTTCTGGGTGTGCTTGAAAATTGCGCAACACCCCCTACCAATGCACGCCGCCACCTCGTTCGAAAGTAGCATTCGGGCGCCTGGCCCCCCGTGCATTAATGGCTTTACCGGAATCGCCCGGCACAAAAAGAGGATTGACCCATGTGGACTAAACCCGCGTTTACCGATCTGCGCATTGGCTTCGAAGTGACGATGTATTTCGCCAACCGCTGACTGTTCACCCGGCCAGCTGTTGCGTTGGCCGGGCCTGACTTCTGGAGCATTGCCCATGCACATTCGCGTTCTCGGATCCGCCGCTGGCGGTGGTTTTCCGCAATGGAATTGCAACTGCCGCCAGTGCGCCGCGATGCGCAATGGCAGCCTGCGGGCCCAACGGCGCACACAGTCCTCGATTGCCCTGAGCGACAACGGTGTGGATTGGGTGCTGTGCAATGCTTCACCGGACATTCGCGCGCAACTCGAGAGTTTCGCGCCGCTGCAACCGGCGCGCCGGGTGCGTGATTCCGCGATCGCTGGCGTCGTCCTGCTGGACAGCCAGATCGACCACTGCACCGGCCTGTTGAGTCTGCGCGAAGGCTGCCCGCATTCGGTCTGGTGCACCGAACGGGTCCGTGAAGACCTGAGCAGCGGCTTCCCGTTGTTCACCATGCTCAAACACTGGAACGGCGGGTTGCAGTGGCAACCGGTCGGGCTCGACCGCGAGCCGTTCAGCATCACCGCTTGCGCACACCTGCGATTTCGCGCGATCCCCTTGGTCAGCAACGCACCGCCGTATTCGCCCAATCGCGGCAATCCGCAGCCGGGCGACACCATCGGACTGTTTGTCGAAGACCGGCGCAGCGGCGCTTCGCTGTTCTACGCGCCAGGCCTGGGACAGGTCGACGACGAGGTTCTGAGCTGGATGCAACGCGCCGATTGCCTGTTGCTGGACGGCACCTTGTGGCGCGACGACGAGATGCGAGTCTGCGAAGTCGGCCAGAACCTGGGCAGTGAAATGGGTCACCTGTCGCAAAGCGGCCCTGGCGGCATGCTCGACATCCTTGAAGGCTTCACCCGCCAGCGCAAGGTGCTGATCCACATTAACAACACCAACCCGATCCTCGATGAAGACTCGGCCGAGCGGGCGCTGCTGGAGCGGCGCGGGATTGAAGTGGCGTTTGACGGCATGAGTATTGAGTTGTAGCGGGTGGCCTCATCGCGAGCAAGCTCGCTCCCACAGTAGTCCGGTGTGAGCATAGATTTTGTGTACACCAACAATCCCAATGTGGGAGCGAGCTTGCTCGCGATGAGGCCAGACCAGACACAGCAGAGCTTCCAGGAGAACCGCAATGACCGACACACCCATGTCCCCCATCGAATTCGAAGCGGCCCTGCGCGCCAAAGGCGCCTATTACCATATTCATCATCCGTTCCACCAAGCCATGTACGCCGGGCGCTCCAGTCGCGAGCAGATTCAGGGCTGGGTCGCCAATCGCTTCTACTACCAGGTGAACATTCCCCTGAAGGACGCGGCGATTCTCGCCAACTGCCCGGACCGCGACGTGCGCCGGGAATGGCTGCAACGAATCCTCGATCACGACGGTGCACCCGGCAGCGAAGGCGGGATCGAAGCCTGGCTGCGGCTGGGCGAAGCGGTGGGGCTGGATCGCGAGCAAATCCTCTCGCAGGAATTGGTGCTGCCCGGTGTCCGTTTCGCCGTCGACGCCTACGTCAATTTCGCCCGTCGCGCCTGTTGGCAGGAAGCCGCCAGCAGTTCGCTGACTGAGCTGTTTGCGCCACAGATCCACCAATCCCGGCTCGATGCCTGGCCAACCCATTACCCGTGGATCGACGTCGGCGGTTACGACTATTTCCGCACTCGCCTGAGTCAGGCGCGACGGGATGTCGAGCATGGTTTGCGCATCACCCTGGCGCACAACGTCACGGTCGAAGGCCAGCAACGCATGCTGGAAATCCTGCAATTCAAGCTCGACGTGCTGTGGAGCATGCTCGACGCCATGAGCATGGCCTACGAGCTGGAGCGCCCGCCGTATCACAGCGTCACCACGGAGCAGGTCTGGCACCGGGGGATTGCCCTGTGAGCCTGATCAACCGCGAGCAATCACCGTCGCTGCGCCAGGGTTTTCGCTTGCAATGGGAACCTCGTCAGGACTGTCACGTGCTGCTGTACCCCGAAGGCATGATCAAACTCAACATCAGTGCCGGGCAGATCCTTGATCTGGTGGACGGCCAGCGCAGTGTCGCGGCGATCATTGATCGACTGTCTGCGAGTTTCCCCGGCGTACCGGGGATCGACGAAGATGTGCTGGCGTTTCTGGAGGTGGCCCATGCTCAATTCTGGATTGAGTGACTCGCGTCCGGGGCCGCCGCTGTGGCTGTTGGCGGAGTTGACCTATCGTTGCCCGCTGCAATGCCCGTATTGCTCCAACCCGCTGGACTTTGCCCAATCAGGCGAAGAGTTGAGCACCGAAGAATGGATCCGGGTGTTCCGCGAGGCCCGGGAAATGGGCGCCGCGCAACTGGGTTTTTCCGGCGGCGAACCGTTGGTGCGTCAGGACCTGGCCGAACTGATCAAGGCCGCGCGGGACATGGGTTACTACACCAACCTGATCACCTCGGGTATCGGCCTGACCGAGCAGAAGGTGCGCGATTTCAAGGTCGCGGGGCTGGACCATATCCAGATCAGCTTCCAGGCCGTCGACGAAGCGGTGAACAACATGCTCGCCGGTTCGCGCAAGGCCTTCGCCCAGAAACTCGCGATGGCCCGTGCGGTGAAGGCCCAGGGCTACCCGATGGTGCTGAACTTCGTCACCCATCGGCACAACATCGACCAGATCGCGCAGATCATCGACTTGTGCCTGGAGCTGGAAGCGGATTTCGTCGAATTGGCGACGTGCCAGTTCTACGGCTGGGCCGAGCTCAACCGCGTCGGCCTGTTACCCACGCGCGAACAATTGCAGCGTGCCGAGCGCATCACCCACTCATATCGCGAGCGGCTTGAAGCGCAGGGCCACCCGTGCAAGCTGATCTTCGTCACCCCGGATTACTACGAAGAACGCCCCAAGACCTGCATGAACGGCTGGGCCAATCTGTTTCTCGATATCACCCCCGACGGCACGGCGTTGCCTTGCCACAGCGCCCGACAGTTGCCGGTGCAGTTTCCCAATGTGCGCGAGCACAGTATCGAGCACATCTGGACTGATTCTTTTGGTTTCAATCGCTTTCGTGGCGATGACTGGATGAAGGAGCCGTGCCGCTCCTGCGATGAAAAGCACAAGGATCTGGGCGGCTGCCGCTGCCAGGCATTCATGCTGACCGGCGACGCCGCCAACGCTGACCCGGTGTGCAGCAAATCCCCGCACCACGGTGTGATTCTCAAGGCCCGCGAGGAAGCCGAGGCACCGGGGCTGGGCATGGAACACCTGACGTTGCGTAACGAGAAGGCTTCGCGACTGATCTATCGCGGGTGAATCGAAAAGGTGCGTCCGACTCAGATCCCTGTGGGAGCGGGCTTGCCCGCGATTGCGATCTGACAGTCAGCATCGATTTTGAATGTACTGGCCTCATCGCGGGCAAGCCCGCTCCCACAGGGAACACCAGCGCATACAAAATCCGGGACACCTCGGGCGAGGCTACCCATTGGTCTGATTGCATTCACAGCCGGATGCTTTAGTGTGGACGTTACCTTCCAATACAATAAAAACAGGCTTTCCAATGAGCCAGAGTCTCAGCCAGCTGCGTAAATTCGTTTCGCCTGAAATCATCTTTGGTGCCGGCTGCCGGCACAACGTCGGCAATTGCGCCAAAACCTTTGGTGCCCGCAAGGTGCTGCTGGTCAGCGATCCCGGTGTGATTGCGGCCGGTTGGGTCGCTGATGTCGAGGCCAGCCTGCAAGCCCAAGGCATCGAGTATTTCCTGTACAGCGCGGTCTCGCCCAACCCAAGGGTCGAAGAAGTGATGCTCGGCGCCGATCTGTACCGGGAAAATCATTGCGATGTGATCGTGGCCGTCGGTGGCGGTAGCCCGATGGATTGCGGTAAAGGCATCGGCATTGTTGTCGCCCATGGGCGCAGCATCCTCGAATTCGAAGGCGTGGACACGATCCGTGTCCCCAGCCCGCCGCTGATCCTGATTCCGACCACCGCCGGCACCTCGGCCGATGTCTCGCAATTCGTGATCATCTCCAACCAGCAAGAACGCATGAAGTTTTCCATCGTCAGTAAGGCGGTGGTGCCGGACGTGTCGTTGATCGACCCGGAAACCACGTTGAGCATGGACCCGTTCCTGTCGGCCTGTACCGGCATCGATGCGTTGGTGCATGCCATCGAAGCGTTTGTTTCCACCGGGCACGGGCCGTTGACCGATCCCCATGCGCTGGAGGCGATGCGCCTGATCAACGGCAACCTGGTGCAGATGATCGCCAACCCGAACGATATCGCCCTGCGCGAGAAAATCATGCTCGGCAGCATGCAGGCCGGGCTGGCGTTCTCCAACGCGATCCTCGGCGCGGTGCACGCCATGTCCCACAGCCTGGGTGGATTTCTCGACTTGCCTCATGGCTTGTGCAACGCAGTGCTGGTGGAACACGTGGTGGCGTTCAACTACAGCTCCGCACCTGAGCGCTTCAAGGTGATCGCCGAGACCTTTGGCATCGATTGCCGGGGCTTGAATCACCGGCAGATTTGCGGACGTCTGGTGGAACATCTGATCGCTCTGAAACACGCCATCGGCTTTCACGAAACCCTCGGACTGCACGGGGTCAGCACTGCGGATATTCCGTTCCTGTCGCAACACGCCATGCACGACCCGTGCATCCTGACCAACCCGCGCGAGTCCAGTCAGCGTGATGTCGAGGTCGTCTATGGCGAAGCCCTCTGACGAACAGCAACGGGCGCTGGCGGGGTTACTGGGATTAGGCAGCCAGTCGGCGCGCAAGAGTCATTACCCGGAATTGGCCGCGCGCCTTGACGAGCTGGAAGCCGAGCGCAATCGCTATAAATGGCTGTTCGAAAACGCGGTCCACGGGATCTTTCAGGCTAGCCTCCTGGAAGGCATGCGCGCCGCCAACCCGGCACTGGCGCGGATGCTCGGCTATCAGGACCCTCAGGAGGTGCTGTTTTCGCTGGCCGATCTGGCGAGCAACCTGTTTGTCGGCGGCGCTCAAGAGTTGGAAAACATCGGTGAAATGCTCAAGCGTGAGCGCAGCTTGCTCGGTTACGAAACCCAATTGCGGCGCAAGGATGGCAGCAGCCTCGACGTGCTGATGAACCTGTTGCTCAAGCCCGATCAGGAAGGGCTGGTGGAGGGGTTTGTCGCCGACATCACCGAACGCAAACTCGCCCAGCAGCGCCTGCAGCAACTCAATGACGAGCTGGAGCAACGGGTCACCGCGCGCACCGACGAGTTGCTGGAAGCCAACCGCAACCTGCAGCAGCAGATCACCCAGCGTAAACAGATCGCTCAAGCCTTGCGCGATGCCCGGGACGCCGCCGAGGCCGCCAACCGCAGCAAGGACAAATACCTCGCCGCCGCCAGTCATGACCTGCTGCAACCGCTCAATGCCGCGCGTTTGCTGATCTCGACCCTGCGCGAACGCAAGCTGCCCGACGTCGAACAGGTGCTGGTGGAGCGTACTCACCAGGCGCTGGAAGGAGCAGAAGATTTGCTCACCGATTTGCTGGATATTTCCCGGCTCGATCAGGCGGCGGTCAAACCGGACATTGCGCTTTACCGCCTCGATGAATTGCTCGCGCCGCTGGTGTCGGAGTTCCAGTCAGTGGCCCAGGCTGAAGGATTGAACCTGCGGGTGCACATGGGCGATTACGCCATCAGCACCGACTTGCGCCTGATGACGCGGATCCTGCGCAACTTCCTCAGCAACGCCTGCCGCTACACCGACAAGGGCAGCATCTTGCTGGGTGCCAGACGCCGGGGTGAAATGCTGCGCCTGGAAGTCTGGGACACCGGGCGCGGGATCGCGGCGGACCGACTGGATTCGATTTTCCTCGAGTTCAACCAACTGGACGTCGGACGCGCCGCCGACCGCAAGGGTGTGGGCCTGGGGCTGGCCATCGTTGAGCGCATCGCCAAGATCCTCGGCTATAAAGTCGGGGTTCATTCGTTGCCGGGGCGCGGTTCGATGTTCAGCATCGATGTGCCGATTTCCCATGAGGTTCCGCTGCCGATCAGCCTGGCGGCACCACAACCCGGCGCCGGCAATCCATTGCCGGGCCGGCGTTTGCTGGTGCTGGACAACGAAGTGAGCATTCTCGAAAGCATGAGCGCGCTGCTTGGGCAGTGGGGCTGCGAGGTGGTCACGGCCACTGATGAATTTTCCGCACTGGCCGCCTTGCAGGGGCGACCTCCGGAACTGATTCTGGCGGACTACCACCTCGATCACGGCGTGGTGGGTTGTGATGTGGTCAGGCATTTGCGTGAGCATTACCACCAGGTAATTCCGGCAGTCATCATCACTGCCGACCGCACGGATCAGTGTCGGCGCTCATTGCAGCGACTCGACGCACCGCTGCTGAACAAACCGGTGAAACCCGGCAAATTGCGCGCGGTGCTGAGTCAGTTGCTGGGGTAGCAGCGGCAGACCCGTGCCGCGCACGCTCCAGTTGACGATGCTGCCACCGAGTTGCGGGGCGAGGGTGAGGTGGGTGAGTTCGGCTCCGGTAAGCCTTTCACCCCGGGATTGAGGGCAAACACACCGCCGGCCAGTGACTGTTCGTCATGGTCGTCGCCGGGGCGTATCGAGGTCACGAACAGGGTGTCCAGGCGACTGCCGCCGAAGGCGCACATGCTCGGTTTTTTTTACCGGTACGGCGAGGGAACGGTCCAGGAGTTGATGCATGTCGACAAACAGCCGCCGGTTGGACGGTGTGCCGCTGTCGATGTCGTAATCAAAGGCCCAGATTTGCCGGGATGACGGAGCGCGAAGGTTGGGCGAGGGGTACAGACGGAGGAATTGCGGACGAGCTTGCTCACAGTGACGCTCCCGTGTTTCTTGGTTGTTTTTATTTTTGTTATGCATCGTCGTACAACGTCGAGGCGGATTATTTGCAAGTGTTACGGGGAATCTCAATCAGAAGTTGTACGAAGACTTGGCGCGATTTTGTAGTATGTCGAAGAACCCTGTGGGAGCGAGCCTGCTCGCGAATAGGCTCTGACAGGCAACATTGATGTTGAATGACACACCGCTTTCGTCGGAACGCCGCCCGGAGCCGGCTCGCTCCCACAGGGATTGGCGTTTTAGCCGGTGATCATCGGCGGCATCGTGCCGAGTAAAGAAACGGCAGCCACCGCTCCCATCCCCAGCAACCATTCGAAGATGACGCTGCTTTTCAGAGCAGTCGGACGCTGCTCGCAGTCGTTGATCCGCAGCCGATTGAACAGTGCCAATCCCAGCATCGCGGCGACCAGCACAACCTTGATCAACAGAATCAGCGCAAACCCGGACAGCAACGGCGTCGGCCAGAACTGCCCGGTGAGTACCCGCACGTTGATCAAACCGGTCATCACCAACCCCGCCACCCATACGTAACCAACGCCGCTGAAGCGTTGCAATGTCGCTTTGATGGAATGCTCTGTCGGCTGCCGCAGGATCATCACCAACAACATCAAACCGCCGAGCCAGGCGCCGACGCAGGTCAGGTGAATGATTTGATTGAGGATCAGCAATTGGCCATTGAGGCCGTCGAGCATGGCACCGTGGCCGACCGGGGCGAGGGTGGCCAGCAGCAGGCTGGCGAGGCCGATTCGCAGGGGCAGGTTTGCACGCAAGGGCGTCATCAGCAGCGCGACCAACAACGCATTGAGCAGCAAGTGCCAGCGCCAGACCTGGCCGAAAAATGTATTGCCCAGCACCAGTCGCAGGGTCGATGGATCGAATGCCGCGTCCCACGAACCGGCCATGCTGGCGGTGATCAGCAGCAACCAGCTAACGCCCGTGACCAACGCCACCGCCGCCAGCCAGCGGCTTGTTCTGGCCAATCGCCGATCCAGCTGTTCAGCGGCGCCATTAAGCAGCAGAGGCCTGAACACCCAGGCCCCGAACAGCATCAGCACAACGGTGAAATGCAGAAAGCGGCACAGCACCATCGCACTCGTCATGAATTACTGGCCAACCTTGAAGCTATAGGCGCCTTCGCTTTTGTGGGTATCGACCGACACCGCGTGCCATTCGACTTTGTAGGCACCCGCTGCCAACGGTGCGGCCGGGGTGACGATCAGGGTTTTCTTGTCGCTGCCTTCGGTGGCGAGGCTCTTCATCGGCACGTTGCTGCCGTCCTTGCTGATCGTGACCTTGGAAAAGGTCGCTTCAACACCTTCGGAAAACACCAGGCGCAGTTCCGACGGAGCGCTCACCGTGCTGTCGGCGGCCGGGGTCTGGTCTTTCAGATGGGCATGGGCAAACACCGACGAAGCGGCGAACAGCGAGCCGAGCAGGGCGACGGAGGTCAGGGTTTTCTTGAGCAGCATCGTGGAATACCTCTGAGGCGGGTTCGAAAAGGCGGTCAGTTTACCTGCGAGAAGCTGGGTGTACGAAGTTTCGTTTTCCCTTGTCGCCGCGAGGTAGAGCGGATGCTAGTCTTGACCAACGCTGTTGTCAGGGAGCCCTCATGGGCAATCACAAGATCGAGATTCGTCGCAGTAACGTCGAGAAAATTCTGTTGGGGGCCGAAAAGGTTTTCGCCGAAAAAGGTTTCGGCGGCACCGCCATGGCCGACATCGCCGCCGAAGTGCAACTGCCGCGTTCCAACCTGCATTACTACTTCAGCACCAAGGGCGAGTTGTACAGCGCCGTGCTGCTGGGTTTGCTGGACGTGTGGAAACAGGACGCCCTGTGCTTCGAGATGTTCGACGACCCGCGCGTGGTGCTCAGCAGCTACATCCGCGCCAAGATGAACCACTCCCGCAGCCGGCCTTACGGCTCCAAGGTATGGGCCAACGAAATCATCCATGGTGCGCCGACTCTGGGTGAGAAACTGGACGTCAGTCTGTACGACTGGGCCAAGATGAAAGAAGCGAAAATTCGCCAGTGGGTGGATGACAAACGCATCCTGCCGGTGGAACCTTCGAGCCTGCTGTACATGATCTGGGCGTCGACCCAGCACTACGCCGACTTTGATCATCAGGTGAATATTCTGAATGACCACCAGCCGTTGTCGGACATGCAGTTTGAGCGGGCGGTGCAGACGGTGACGAGTGTGATCTTGCGGGGAATCGGGTTGGAGCCGTGAATCAAAAGATCGCAGCCTCGTTTCACTCGACAGCTCCTACGAGGGATTGTGTAACCCTGTAGGAGCTGTCGAGTGAAACGAGGCTGCGATCCCTTGATCTTCAACGATCAAACAGCGACGTGGTAAGGATTGCGCGGATCATGATTCCAATCCAGAAACGGCTTCCCGTTCTCCATCGGCACCATCTCAATACAATCCTGCACCGGGCACGTGATCTGACACAGATTGCACCCCACGCACTCATCATCAATCACTTCATATTTATGCGTCCCGTCCGCCTGCTTCAGGCTGGCAACTGCCTGGTGCGAAGTGTCTTCGCAAGCGATATGGCAACGACCGCAACCAATGCAGGCCTCCTGGTCAATCCTGGCAATCACTTGATAGTTAATGTCCAGGTACTTCCAGTCCGTGGTGTTGCCCACCGCACGCCCGGAAAACTCTGACACGCTGGCGTAGCCCTGACTGTCCATCCAGCGCGATAAACCGTCCTTCATCTCCTCGACAATCCGGAAACCATGCAGCATCGCCGCCGTGCACACCTGCACCGAGCCGCTGCCCAGCGCAATAAACTCCGCGGCGTCGCGCCAGCTGCCGATGCCGCCAATGCCAGAGATCGGCAGGCCTTGCGTCAGTGGATCGCGAGCGATTTCAGCGACCATATTCAGGGCAATCGGCTTCACCGCCGAACCGCAATAACCACCATGAGTGCTTTGGCTGCCCACGGCGGGATTGGCGACCATGCGCTCCAGGTTGACGCTGGTGATCGAGTTGATCGTGTTGATCAACGACACCGCATCGGCACCGCCGCGATGGGCCGCGCGGGCGGCGACGCGAATGTCGGTGATATTCGGCGTGAGTTTGACGATCACCGGCAGCGAGCAGTACGTCTTGCACCAACGGGTGACCTGCTCGACATACTCCGGCACCTGGCCGACTGCCGCGCCCATGCCGCGCTCCGGCATCCCATGCGGGCAACCGAAGTTCAGTTCGATGCCGTCGGCGCCGGTGGCTTCCACCAGCGGCAAGATGAATTTCCAGGATTCTTCGACGCAGGGCACCATCAGCGACACGATCAGCGCGCGGTCCGGCCAGTCCTTTTTGACCTGAGTGATTTCCCTCAGGTTGATCTCCAGTGAGCGATCAGTGATCAGCTCGATGTTGTTGAAACCCACTACTTCGCGGTTGGCACCGAAGTGCGCTGAGTAACGCGACGACACGTTGACCGCCGCCGGGTCTTCACCCAGGGTTTTCCAGACCACGCCACCCCAGCCGGCCTCGAAGGCGCGGACCACGTTGTAGGCCTTGTCGGTCGGTGGCGCGGAGGCCAGCCAGAACGGATTGGGGGCTTTGATGCCGGCGAAGACAATCGAGAGATCGGCCATTTACGCAGCCTCCACGTTGAGCATGAGTTGGGCGTTGATGGCCTCGGCGGCCCGTTTGCCGTGCTGCACGGCCTGTACGGTGAGGTCCTGATCGAGGCTGGTGCAGTCGCCGCCGGCGTACACGCCGGGGATGCTGGTGCGCAGGTTTTCGTCCACTTGAATTCGCTCGCCCTGGCGCTTGAGTTCACGGGCCAGTGGATCGGCGAGGGCACTGGCGTCGAAGGCCTGGCCGATGGCTTTGAAGATCGCATCGGCGGCCAGTTCGAAGGTGTCGCCGGTGGTTTGCAGGCGACCGTCTACCAAGTGGGTGCGGGCGAAGCGCATGCCGCGCACGTTGCCTTGATCATTGAGTAGCACTTCTTCAGGTTGTGCCCAGGTCAGCAGCCGCACCTGATTGGCTTTGGCGATGTCCTGTTCGTGCCCGGTGGCACCCATTTCCTCAACGCCGCGGCGGTACACCAGATTCACGTCGCGTGCCCCGAGGCGAGCCATTTGCACGGCCATGTCGATGGCAGTGTTGCCGGCGCCCAAAACGATACAACGGTCAGCGAGGGGGAGTTGGGTCAGGTCATCGGCCTGACGCAGTTCGCGGATGTAATCGGTGGCGGCCAGCAGGCCGGGTGCATCTTCATGAGCAAGCCCCAGCTGTTTGCTGGCGGCCAGACCGAGGCCGAGGAACACCGCATCGAATTGCTGATGCAGCTCGCTTAAGGTCAGGTTCTCTCCAAGTTTTTGCCCGTGGCGGATTTCGATCCCGCCGATTTCCAATAGGAATTCAAGCTCCTTCTGCGCGTAGTCGTCCACCAGTTTGTACTTGGCGATCCCGTATTCGTTGAGGCCGCCAGCCTTTTCCCGTGCCTCGAAAATCACCACGTCATGACCGTGCATGGCACTGCGGTGAGCGCAGGACAAGCCGGCCGGACCGGCGCCGACCACGGCGATGCGCTTGCCGGTTGATGCCGCACGCGTGAAGGGGTGTTCGCTGAAGTGTGCGTTGTCGACAGCGTAACGCTGCAACAGGCCGATCAGCACCGGTGCGCATTCATGGTCGTTGTTGCGCACGCAGGCTTGCTGGCAAAGAACCTCCGTCGGGCACACCCGGGCGCAACTGCCACCGAGGATGTTCGCCGAGAGGATTTTCTGCGCGGCGCCCTGGACGTTTTCCTGGTGGATGTTGCGGATGAATGACGGAATGTCGATCTCGCTCGGACAGGCATTCACGCAGGGCGCGTCGTAGCAGTACAGGCAACGCGAGGCTTCCAGATGGGCCTGACGGTCGTTGAGCGGCGGTGCCAGATCGGTGAAATGGCCGGCGAGGGCGGCCGCATTCTCGTGCGGATGCGGGAGGTGGTTCAGGGTCTTGATCACGGTGTTGGCCTCACGGTTATTGAGGTACTGCCTCTGATGGGCATTGGTTTTTGTGTTGCCTGGGCAGACGCCTTCGCGAGCAAGTCGAATCGTCGCACCGCCGCTCCCACATTTGAAATGCATTCCCCTGTGGGAGCGTGGCTTGCCCGCGATGGCCGAAGGCCTCGATCTCAGCGTTTCACGGCAACAGGCCTGTTCAACTCAGCCCGCTTGCTCAGCAAATCAAACACCGCCGGATACGCCGGACGCTCGACATACCGCCCGGCACCACGCTCGGCGCGCAAATCACCATCGGCCCATACCACCCGGCCCTGGCTGACGGTGTGGCTCGGTACACCGCGCACGGTCTTGCCTTCGAAGATGTTGAAGTCCACTTGCTGATGGTGAGTTTTCGCCGAAATCGTCCGCGTACCTTCCGGATCCCACAGCACCAGATCCGCGTCCGCACCGACGCGAATCGCCCCTTTGCGCGGGTAGAGGTTGAAGATTTTCGCGGTATTGGTGGAGGTGAGTGCAACGAAGTGCTGCATCGACAAACGCCCGGTGTTCACCCCTTCATCCCAGAGCACCGCCATGCGGTCTTCGATACCGGCCGTGCCATTGGGGATCTTGCTGAAATCGTCACGGCCAGCCGCTTTTTGTTCGGCACAGAAGCAGCAATGATCGGTGGCGGTGGTGTGCAGGTTGCCCGATTGCAGGCCGTGCCAAAGTGCTTCTTGATGGCCGCGCGGACGGAAGGGCGGGCTCATCACGTAACCGGCGGCGGTCTGCCAGTCCGGGTGTTGATAGACGCTGTCATCCAACAGCAGATGCCCGGCCAGGACCTCGCCGTAGACTTGTTGGCCCTTGCTGCGGGCGTAGGTGATTTCGTCGAGGGCTTCCTTGGTCGAGACATGCACCAGGTACAGCGGCGTGCCTAGGGTTTCGGCGATGCGGATCGCCCGACTGGCCGCTTCACCTTCCACTTGCGAAGGGCGCGACAACGGATGCGCTTCCGGGCCGGTCATGCCCTGGGCCATCAACTTGCGTTGCAGGTGATAGACCAGCTCACCGTTTTCCGCATGCACGGTCGGCACCGCGCCCAATTCCAGGCAGCGCTCGAAACTCGCCACCAGCGTGTCGTCGGCGGCCATGATCGCGTTCTTGTAGGCCATGAAGTGCTTGAAGCTGTTGACCCCGTGCTGGCTGACCAGCTCAGCCATTTCCTCGCGGACTTGTTCGCTCCACCAAGTGATCGCGACGTGGAAACCGTAATCCGACGCCGATTTCTCGGCCCAGCCGCGCCACTGATGAAAGGCTTCCATCAAGGATTGCTGCGGATTGGGAATCACAAAGTCGATGATCGACGTCGTGCCACCGGCAAGCCCCGCTGCGGTACCACTGAAAAAGTCTTCACTGGCCACGGTGCCCATGAAGGGCAGCTGCATGTGGGTGTG
Source organism: Pseudomonas sp. NPDC098740 (assembly GCF_044760065.1). Lineage (NCBI taxonomy): Bacteria > Pseudomonadati > Pseudomonadota > Gammaproteobacteria > Pseudomonadales > Pseudomonadaceae > Pseudomonas > Pseudomonas sp. NPDC098740. The sequence continues at coordinate 507,183 of NZ_JBIWAM010000001.1, forward strand.
CGGATCGATGCCGCCGGGCATCAGGTATTGGCCGCTGCCGTCGAGCACTTCGGCACCCGCCGGAACATCAAGATTTTCGCCGATGGCTTTGATCACGCCGTCGGCGCAATAGACGTCGGCGCGATAACTTTCATCATGGGTAATAACGGTGGCGCCACGGATCAGCAGAGACATTTCCGAGTTCCTCGCAGGCAATGACCGACTTGTGCCGGTTCTAAATGTTTTATATGAAGCCGACGCAAACAGGTGTATTCCTGTCAGCGCTGTCAGGAATAAACGCTAGTCTGAGTTTAAGGATTGAGCAAGAATATTTTTTATAAGCTTATAACTTTATTAAGTTATTGATAAATAACGTTTAAAACTGAAAATCACCAAAATGGTGAGGCCTCTCACCATTTTGACGCACTTGACAGGTTCCAAAAATAGACGAGATTTCTTATGTGGAATCAGCCGCTTGAGGATGGTCTATGGTTGATGCGCGACGTTGAAAAAAAGTGGTATGCACCAGATTGAGTCCTGACTGTTCGGACAACTTGCCTGGCATTCGGCCTGAGTGAACAAGCAAGTAACCGGTGACTCATCGGCTATATAAATAAAACTGATCAACATCAGTTGGTTACAAAGTTTTTATGGAACTGCCCGATGCGCAAACGGGGTGCCCGGCACGTTTATTGATGCCGCCAGCCCCTGATGAGCAACAATAATCAAAAGAACAGTGGAGCGGCCATGCAACAGATCAGATCGCAAGTGACCGAGCGCAACGGCTTGTTTGAGCTCGAAGCCGGCAGTGACGTCCTCGACAGCCCCCGTTACAACCACGACATGGCACCGACCAAGGTGCGCGAACGAACCTGGAACAAATGGCACATCACCGCGTTGTGGGTCGGCATGGCGATCTGCGTGCCGACCTACACCCTCGGCGGCGTGCTCACCGCGCATTTCGGCCTGAGCGTCGGCGAAGCGCTGCTGGCGATTCTGTTCGCCAACATCATCGTACTGATCCCGTTGACCCTGAACGCCTTTCCCGGCACCAAGTACGGCATTCCGTTTCCGGTGTTGTTGCGTTCGTCCTTCGGCATCCTCGGCTCCAACATTCCGTGCCTGATCCGAGCGCTGGTGGCGTGTGGCTGGTTCGGCATTCAGACGATGTTCGGCGGGCTGGCCATTCACCTGTTTCTCGGCTCGGTGTTCGAGGATTGGAAAGCCCTTGGCGGTACCGGTGAGGTGATCGGGTTCATGGTGTTCTGGGCCTTGAACCTGTGGGTGGTGATTCGTGGCGCGGACTCGATCAAATGGCTGGAAACCCTCTCGGCACCGTTGTTGGTGCTGGTGGGCGCGGGGCTGCTGATGTGGGCGATGCCGAACGTATCGATGAGCGAATTGATGGCGATCCCGGCCAAGCGTCCGGAAGGGGCCAGCGTGGTCAGTTATTTTGCCGCCGGGCTGACCGCCATGGTCGGATTCTGGGCCACCTTGTCCCTGAACATTCCGGATTTCAGCCGCTACGCGAAAAGCCAGAAGGATCAGATCGTCGGGCAGATTATCGGCTTGCCCCTGACCATGTTTCTGTTCGCCTCCCTCGGCGTGGTGATGACCGCCGCCTCGGTAAAACTGGTGGGCGTCACCGTCTCCGATCCGGTCACCCTGATCGGCCATATCCAGAGCCCGGTCTGGGTCGCACTGGCCATGGCGCTGATCATCATCGCCACGCTGTCGACCAACACCGCGGCCAACATCGTTTCGCCGACCAACGATTTCCAGAACGTCGCGCCCAAGTTCATCAACCGCACCAAAGCGGTGTTGCTCACCGGCCTGGTCGGTTTGGCGCTGATGGCCCATGAGCTATTGAAAAAGCTCGGTTTGATCGTCTCGGATTTAAGCCTGGAGACGGTGTATTCCAACTGGTTGCTGGGCTATTCGAGCCTGTTGGGCCCGATTGCCGGGATCATGGTGGTGGACTATTTCCTGATCAAGAAACAGCAACTGGACCTGGCCGGACTTTACCGCGACGACGTTTATCCAGCGTGGAACTGGTTCGGGTTTATTGCGTTTGGTGTGCCGGTGGCGCTGACGCTGCTGTCGCTCGGCAGCGATGCATTCAGCTGGTTCTACGACTATGGCTGGTTCACCGGATCGGCACTGGGCGGACTGATTTATTACGGGTTGTGTTCGATGCGGTCCAGCCCGTCAATCGCGAAATCTGCGGTGTGATTGATGGCCTCATCGTCGGATCGCCGCCCGGACCAAGCTCGGCTCCCACAAGGGATCTTCAGCGTTCACAAAACCCTGTGGGAGCCGAGCCTGCTCGCGATGACGGCCTCAATTTCACCGATGCATTGCCTGAAGAAACCTATAGCAACTGCCTGAGGAGATCATCATGAACGCTGCCGTAGACGTTCTGCAGTCCACCCATCAGCACATCAACCGCGACCGCTTGTGGCAGTCGCTCATGGACCTGGCCAAGCTCGGCGCCACGGTCAAGGGCGGCGTCTGTCGCTTGGCCCTGACCGACCTCGACCGTAAGGCCCGGGACATTTTCGTCAACTGGTGTGAGGAGGCCGGTTGCACCGTCAGCATCGATGCCGTCGGCAACATCTTCGCCCGCCGCCCCGGCCGCAACCCGAACCTGCCACCGGTGATGACCGGCAGCCACATCGACACCCAACCCACCGGCGGCAAGTTCGACGGCTGCTTCGGCGTACTGGCCGGTGTCGAAGTGCTGCGCACCCTCAATGACCTGGGCGTGGAAACCGAAGCACCGCTGGAGGTCGTGGTCTGGACCAACGAAGAAGGCTCACGCTTCGCTCCGTGCATGATGGGCTCCGGCGTATTCGCAGAAAAATTCACCCTTGAAGAAACCCTGGCCAAGGTCGATGCCGAGGGCGTCACGGTCGGCGAAGCGTTGAACGCCATCGGCTACGCCGGCCCTCGCGAGGTCAGCGGCCATGCCGTCGGCGCCTATTTCGAGGCCCATATCGAACAAGGCCCGATCCTCGAAGACGAACGCAAAACCATCGGCGTGGTGATGGGCGCTCTCGGGCAGAAATGGTTCGACCTGAAACTGCGCGGCGTCGAAGCCCACGCCGGCCCGACGCCAATGCACCTGCGCAAGGATGCTCTGGTCGGCGCATCAGTGATCGTCGGTGCGGTCAACCGCGCTGCCCTCGGTCATCAACCGCACGCCTGCGGCACCGTTGGCTGCCTGCAAGCCTATCCCGGCTCACGCAACGTCATCCCCGGCGAAGTGCGCATGACCCTGGACTTCCGGCATCTGGAACCGGCGCGCCTGGACTCGATGATCGCCGAAGTCCGCGAAGTCATCGAAACCACCTGCGAAGAACACGGCCTGACCTTCGAACTCACGCCCACCGCCGATTTCCCGCCGCTGTACTTCGACAAGGGTTGCGTCGAAGCGGTACGCAGCGCCGCCCAAGGCTTGGGCCTGTCGCACATGGACATCGTCAGCGGAGCGGGGCACGACGCAATCTTCCTCGCGGAACTCGGCCCGGCCGGGATGATCTTCGTACCGTGCGAAGGCGGCATCAGCCACAACGAAATCGAAAACGCCGCGCCGGATGACCTGGCGGCCGGGTGTGCGGTGTTGTTGCGGGCGATGCTGGCGGCTTCGGCGGCGATTGCCAGTGGTCAATTGGCGGCTTGAAGACCAAAAGATCGCAGGCTGCGCCAGATCCTACATGGGAATGCGTGCCCCTGTAGGAGCTGGCGCAGCCTGCGATCTTTTGATGTTGCTCTTCATGTGTCACAAACCATGGTGCTGGATCGTCATCCTGTTGAATCCTTCAAACAGTGGAGCAACACGATGTCGTCCAACACCCAACCGGTCAACTTACTGCAATCGATTCCTCAGGTGTTCGAGAGCCTGACCCAGGTCCACGTCACCCTCGACAGCCACGACCTGGCCCCGACCCTCAAACACCTGCTGCACCTGCGAGCGTCGCAGATCAACCAATGCGGTTTCTGCGTGAAGATGCACACCCGCGAGGCCCGTGAAGCCAATGAAACCAACGAGCGGCTGGATCGCCTGATCGTCTGGCGTCACGTCAGCGATTTCACTGCCGCTGAACGTGCGGCCCTGGCCTGGACCGAAGCCCTCACCGTACTCGATGAAAAGACCGACTACGCCAGCCTGCGCGGTGACTTGCGCGAGCACTTCAACGACGCGCAAATCGGTGCCTTGACGGCCGAGATCGGCATGATCAACCTGTGGAACCGTTTGCAGGTGTCGAGGCACTGATTGATGAACTCCGCTGAAAACGCCGCCGCTGTGTTCGAGCAGCGCCGGCCCTTTTTGCAAGGCCTTGCTTATCGCATCCTCGGCTCCCGCGCCGAAGCCGAGGATGTCGTGCAAGAGCTGTTCATCAAATGGCTGGAGGCCGACCGCGCCGCCATTGCTACGCCGGCCGCCTGGCTGACCACGGCTTGCACCCGGCACTGCATCGATCTGCTGCGCTCGGCTCACAAGTCGCGGGTTGATTACGTCGGCACCTGGCTGCCGGAACCGATTCACACCACCCATCAGGATTCACCCGAACACAGGCATGAACTGGCCTCGTCGCTGTCCACCGCGTTCCTGTTGCTGCTGGAACGGCTAACCCCCAAGGAGCGTGCGGCGTACCTGCTCTACGAAATTTTCGACATGGATTACGCGCAAGTCGCTGACGCGGTCGGGGTTCAAGAGGCTGCGTGCCGCAAACTGGTGTCCCGGGCCAAGGCCAGCCTCGGCAGCGGACAAACGCGCTTTCAACCGGAACCGGCGCGTCAGGACCAATTGCTCAGCGCTTTCCATAGCGCCATCGCCAGTGGCTCGACCAACTCTCTGATGGCGATGCTGAGCGAAGACGTCGAACTCTGCGCCGACAGCGGCGGCAAGGCCTCGGCGATCCGCGAAACGTTGTCCGGCATTTCCAGCGTGCTGGATTTCATTGGCCAGTCGTTGCACGTCTATTGGCAGACTTGCGAATGGCTGCCCAGCGAAATCAATGGGGCGCAAGGTGTGATCATCAAGGCGGACGGGGTCATCACTGCGTCGATGACGTTTGGGTTCGACGAAGCGGGGCGGGTGAGCCGGATTTTTATCATGCGCAATCCGCAGAAGTTGGCGGGGTTGGATGCATCGTTGCAAGTGCAATAGTCAAAAGATCGCAGCCTTCGGCAGCTCCTACAGGGGCTTGCTTACACCTGCAAATTCCATGGATGTACGCAATCAATGTAGGAGCTGCCGAAGGCTGCGATCTTTTGATCTTGACCTTTCAAAGCCAAATGGCATCCCACAGTGGGTAATCGCCAATCCGCTTGACCAGTCCCGCACGCAACGGATTCATGACGATGTAACGTGCTGCATCCTTGATGTCTTCATCACGACGCAAAGCGTGATCGTAATACCCCCGTTGCCATAGTCTGCCTTGACCCTGACGGACGACATTGATCGAACGGCTACTTCTGGATTTGATTCGACACATCAGCTCGGCCAACGTGCCGTGCTTCAGTTCCATCAACCAATGCAGGTGATCCGGCATCACCACCCAGGCCATTGAGGTCACTAGCGACGCTTCATCGGCACAACGCAGTTGATCGACCAGAAGCCGTCCCAGTCGCCAATCTGCGAACACCGGCTCTCTCTGATGAGCAACAGCGGTCAGCAGATAAATACGACCGGATTCCGAAAATCGAGCTTTGTGAAGACGACATCCATTTGCAGCGACAGGCATTCCTTGCCCTCCTTGAAATGTGTTGGCAAACGAACGTTAGCTGATGGTGTTTCTGTCGTTGGCCAAAGTATTTTCGTAATATTTCAAGTGCGCCGAAAAGATCGCAGCCTGCGACAGCTCCTACAGAGGGTTGCGTACACCTGCAAATTCCACGGATGTACGCGATCAATGTACCCCGGCATATCTGCACGATCATGGATGCCCGCGGTCGTAATCTTCACAGGGCGGCGCGTGAATGCGCCGCCGTACGCGTGGAGATCCAATGAGCCAGGACGTCCTGACCACCGAAACCAATCGCCGTCAGTTGCAGCAGATCATCGCCGGCCTGTCCGATGGGGTGATTCTGCTGGAGCTCGACCAGACCCTTCTCTGGGCCAATGACGCCGCGTTGGCCATGCACGGCGTCGGGCAACTCAGCGAACTGGGGGCGAATGCCAGGGAGTACGCCAAGCGCTTCGCCTTGCGTTATCGCAATAATCATCCGGTTCAGGCCGACAATTATCCGATCAGCCGCGTCGCCCGAGGCGAGACCTTCAGTGATGTGTTGGTTGAGGTAACGCCTGCGGACGACGACGAGCGCACCTGGGTCCACAGCGTGCGCAGCATGGTATTGGCCGACAGCGCTGGCGAGCCGGAGTCGCTGGTGTTGATCATGAACGATGTCACGGAGTGGGCCAGCGCCGAACAGCGTTTCGAAAAAACCTTCAATGCCAACCCGGCCCCGGCGGTGATCTGTCGCCTGAGCGATTTGCGCTACATCAAAGTCAACCCGGGCTTCCTGGAGATGACCGGCCATGCCCGTGATCAGGTGATCGGCCGTTCGACCTATGAACTGGATGTGCTGGAGGGCGCCGAAAACAAAGACCTGGCCAAGCAGCGTTTGCGCGAAGGGGCGACCATTCCGCAAATGCAGGCGCAGCTGCAGTTACCCGAAGGTGGCAGCAAACAGGTGATCGTCGCCGGCCAGCCCCTTGAGCTGAACGACGAAGCCTGCATGCTGTTTTCCTTTGTGGATATCGAGCCTCGGCATAAGGCCGAAGTCGCCCTGCGCCAGAGCGAGGAACGTTTCACCAAGGCTTTTCGACTGACCCCGGTGCCGATCCTGGTGTGCAATGCCATCGATCAGGTGGTGATGGACGTCAATGAAGCCTTCCTCGATACGCTCGCGTATCCCAGTGAAGAAGTGCTCGGCAAGACTATCGCAGAGATCGACTTCATCCATGACAAGGGCGCACGTACACGGCTTTTCGCAACCCTGGAGAAAACCGGAAGCCTGGATCGCATCGATGTCAGCCTCCGTAAGAAAGACACCGGACTGATCGATTGTGCGGTCTCGGCCGACACCGTGAACATTCAGGACAGTCCCTGCTACCTGCTGGTGTTTATGGACATCACCGAACGTAAACGCACGGAACTGGAGTTGGTGTCAGCGATTGAAGAGGTGATGAAAGACGCCTCCTGGTTCAGCCGCACGCTCATCGAGAAACTCGCTAACGTGAAAAACGTTAACTCGCCGCAGTTGCCTAGCGTGTCTTTCACCGACCTGACTGCCCGCGAGCGCGATGTGCTTGGCCTGATCTGCGAAGGCCTGGCCGACAAGGAAATCGCCGCGCGGCTGAAGCTCGCGCCGAACACGGTGCGCAACCATGTCTCGACGGTGTATTCCAAGCTCGACGTTCACAGCCGTAGTGAGGCGATTGTCTGGGCTCGCGAGCGCGGTTTGTTCTCCAGCGAGTGGCGGCCCAAGGCCCAGCGTTAGGTGCAAATGCACTACTCGAGCAGGTGCAAATTCATGTTTTGGCCGAGTGCGGCAGTTCTTAGGCTGTAAGGGTGCGATACAGGTCTTCGGGTATCGCGTCCCTTTTAGAACAGCGACAGGAACCGCGGGATGATTTATGTGGCGCAATTGCGTATGCAACTGGAGCGGAGTTTTTCGCCGTTGGCCTGCGAATGCAGTGTTACGGGTGATCATTCAATGACGGCGAAGCTCTATCATCCGGTGTCGGGGCAGGTGGATCTGGTGGTCACTGGGTTGAGCGTGGCCAACCTCAAAACCCCGGAGGCGGTGGCAGCGTTGATCGAAGAGCTGCGTTATGAACTTGAGAGCAACACGTTGCGTCGTCGCGAGACGTCCTAGGAACTGTCGGGTTTTGCCGGCGGTCGTATAAAGAATACGAGAGTATTTTTTCTGTGACCGGTCCGCGGGTTCGCGGTGAGGCAGTTGGGTCGCGGAAATATGTCGATCACTTACCGCGGGTCAACCTATGAAAAGTCTTGGGAAACGCATTTTTGCAACACTGTCGTTCGCACTCTGGATAGCGATTCTGGGTGGTTGTGCGAGTCCTCCACCGCCACCTCCCGCCGCGCCGCCTCCACCCCCTGTGCGCACCTGCCAGACCACTGAAAACACCGATGTGCAAGGCGATATGAGGGTTGAGGGGCAGGTAACCCGGGAAACCACGCTCACTCGTTGCGTCACTCAGTAAGCATCCATCGGCTCACGTTGAACCGCCAGCGGCACTGTGCTGCTGGCGGGTATCCGCGCGTTTCGCTCAGACTTCCTCGATTCTGACCCAACGCGATTCCCGCGCTGCCAACCGGATCGCCGTCGCCAGGCGTTCGACTTCCCACGCCTGCTCGAAATCGGTTCCACCCTGAGATAAGCCTGCCAGCGCCATCACCAGATCATGGACTTCCAGTGTCTTGAGTTCGTTGTAGCCGAGCTGATGCCCTGCCGCCGGACTGAACGCCGCATAACCCGGCAGATTCGGCCCTGCCAGCAAGCGCTGGAAACCGTCCTGACCGGCACGAAACAGACGCAGTTCATTCAGGCGTTCCTGATCAAACATCAAAGTCCCTCGGGTGCCGCTGATTTCGAAACTCAGGTGATTCTTGTAGCCGTGCTTGAGCCAACTGCTGCTGAACGTGCCCCGGGCGCCATTCGCAAACCGCAACAAGGCGTGGACCTGATCGTCGACGGCGATACTGCGTTGTTCCGGGCTGCCAGCCGTGGCGGGACGTTGCCGGTGCACGGTCTGGGTGTCGGCGCTCACTGCCTCGACATCGCCCACCAGATAGCGGGCCATGGCCAACAAGTGACTGCCCAGATCGGCCAGTGCGCCACCGGCATGATCGGCATCGCAACGCCACGACCAAGGTGCCGCGGGATTGGCCATGAAGTCTTCGCTGAATTCACCCTGGAAACTGATGATCTGACCCAAGTCGCCGTTTTCAATGAGCTGCCGGGCGAGCCCGATCATCGGGTTGTGCTGATAGTTGTAACCCACCCGCGTCACCACACCCGCCGCTTTCGCCGCTAGACGCATGGCCTCGGCCTGTTCCAGATTCACCGCCAACGGCTTCTCGCAATACACCGGTTTGCCGGCGGCGAGGGCGGCCATGGCCATGGGGTAGTGCAGGTGATTGGGCGTGGTGATGGCGATCAGATTGACCTTGGGGTCATCGATCAGTTGCTGCCAGTCGCTATGAGCGGTGTCGAAACCCCAGGCATCGGCGCAGTGGCGGGCACGCTGCAGATCGGCATCGGCCAGGGCGGCGAGTTTGAGCTTGAGGGGCAGTTCAAAAACCGCACTGACGTTGCGAAACGCCAAGGCATGGGCGCGGCCCATGAAACCTGTGCCGATGAGTCCGATACCGAGTTCGCGCATAGCCGGGGTCCTTTTGGAATTATATTTTCAGGAGGGGCTATTAATGGAATAAAAATTTATTATTTGCAAATGGTGGAATTAAAATTCTTTCGCGTGGGCAAAAAAAGAAGGCAGCCCTAAGGCCAATGCCAGTCAGTTAAGCCGTAACACGATCTGTAATTGGATGGACTCGCCCAAGCCGAGGCGTCAATGCGCCACGGTGGCAGTCTAATCAGCCAACGACAGCGAGGGCGAGTCCATGAAAAAGCATACTTCGATTGATCAATCCCTGTCTTCTTCCGATTTGTCGGCCTGCACAACTGTGGCGGTCGATCTGGCCAAGCAGGTCTTTCAGGTCGCCGGTGAAGACGTCCTCGGCCAGGTGCACTACGAGCAACGGATCAAGTCGCGCGAGGCGTTTTATGAGTTTCTCCGCCAGTTGCCGCCTCATGTCGTGGTTCTGATGGAGACCGGTCCGGGTGCTCAAGCCTGGGCCCGGCAGTTGCAAGAGCAAGGCAATCTGGCGCGGATTCTTCCAGCCGGTTTGGTGGCCACCCATCGCAGCGGGCCTAAAAATGATCGCAACGATGCGCTGGCGATTCTGCGGGCTGGTCGCGATGAAAAAATCTACGCAGTACCGGTCAAAAGCGTTGCGGCGCTGGCAATGCAGGCGTTGCATCGCGCCCGCCAAGGCTATGTGCGTCGACGCACGGCGGTGAGTAATCAGATGCG